>CAIJPE010000242.1 GCA_903822435.1 uncultured beta proteobacterium
GGCCCTATCGGAGTTTTGCACGTGACCAACACGACCGAAAGCATGCTCGACCTCATCACGATCGATCCGGAACAGTGCGGAGGACGTCCATGTATTCGCGGAACGCGCTTGAGGGTAACTGACGCTCTGGATCTGTTGGCAGCCGGCGCCACGCCGGTGGAGATCATGGAAGACTATCCCATCGAACTCGCAGATATTTCTGCGGTGCTGCAGTACGCGGCTCGTCAGGCGGATCATGCGGTCTTCAAGGTGGGGTGAAATTCCTGGTCGATCACCAGTTCCCGCTGGCCTTGGCGAGGTTTCTTGAGGCGAGAGGTCACGCCGCCCAGCACGTGATTGAAGTTGGCTTGGATACTGCAACCGATCGCGAGATTTTCAATTTTGCAAAAGCCAATCACCTCGTGATCGTCAGCAAAGAGGCTCCTCGTCGTTTCCAGTGGACCTGGACTTGAGCTGAACAGTATGGATCGGGTCTACTGGAGGGCCTGAATCCTGTTGGTTGGTTGCCCGCATGAGCAGCGCTGTCGAAGCCCTTTTCACTCAGGCCCTCGGGCTCCCGGCCCCCTGGGTCGTCAAGAAGGTCGAGCTCGATACCGCCAAGAAGCGCATCGACTTCCAGGTCGCCTCCGAGGCCAAGCGCCTGGACTGTCCGGCCTGCGCTGCCAAGAACCAGGGCATCCACGATCGCGTCGAGCGCAGTTGGCGTCACCTGAATTTTTTCGAGTTTGAGGCCTGGCTGCATGCTGAGGTGCCGCGCGTGGACTGCGGAACCTGCGGCAAGACCACCACGGAGGAGGTGCCATGGGCCCGTCCGGGCAGCGGGTTCACGTTGCTGTTCGAGGCCCTGGCGATATCGCTGTGCCGCGATCTGCCGGTGAGCCAGGCGGCTGAGCTGCTCGGGGTGCGCGATAAGCGCCTGTGGCGCCAGATCGAGCATTACGTCACCCAGGCCCGTGCGCTCGACACCATGGAGGACGTCACGGTGGTCGGCGTCGACGAGACCAGCGTTCACCGCGGCCACACCTATATCACGGTGGTCCACGACCTCAAGGCTCAGCGCTTGCTGTTTGCCACGCCCGGCAAGGATCACTCGACGTTGCAGGCGTTCAAGGACGATCTGGTCGCCCACCAGGGTGACCCCGCGAAGATCCAGCATGTCTGCATGGACATGAGTGGCGCGTTCAGGAAGGGCGTCAGCCAAGCCCTGCCGGCAGCGGACATCAGTTACGACCGCTATCACGTCGTGGCGCTGGCCAACGTCGCAATGGATGAAGTGCGACGGGAGGAGATGCGCGAGCAACCGGCGGCGGTGAAGGCGGCGCTCGGCGACACGGACCGGGCCGTACTGAAGGGGGTGATGTGGGGTATGCGCAAGAATCCCGGCAGTTGGACCAAGACGCAGGTTGATGCCATGCATTGGCGGCAGCATTCGACGCTGAAGAGCGCGCGTGCTTGGCGGTTGAAGCAGGCGCTGCGCGACGTCTACGCCCAGGCAGTTCATCAGAATGAAGCGGCGGTCGCGACAGAACTGCTGCGGCGCTGGACGTCTTGGGCGATGCGTTCGCGATTGGGGCCGTTCAAGCGGCTGGCCCTGACCCTGCGGGAGCACTTCGATGGTGTCGTGCGCGGCATGCTCGACGGCCGCAACAACGCCTACGTCGAAGCCATGAATGGATTGCTGCAACAAGCCAAGCGGGCGGCACGCGGCTACCGGAACGTGCAGACGTTCATCGCGATCGCCTACCTGCGCATGTCGAAGCTCAAGCATCTACCCGAAAGCCCCTTTACCCCCGCCAAACCGTACGGCCTCGGCCGGACCGTACACTATTGCACCTGAGTCAAATTCCACTCGAAGTGACGAAGAGCCAATATCATCTGCTCAGCGAATCACCAGAAACCC
>CAIJPE010000243.1 GCA_903822435.1 uncultured beta proteobacterium
GAGGTGCCCATCAGCTTGAAGTCTGCGGCGGCGCTCAGAACGGCCTTGCGGTCGACGACCCGGGTGATGCGAGCGCCCCTGGACAGTGCCGCATAGTTGACCGACCGCGCCGGTTCTCCGGTCACCGTCACCACTCCGCTGCGGACCCCGAGCCGGTCCACGGGCACACCCAGCCGCTCGCCCGCCAACGTCATCAGGACCAGACGCTCCTGTGCACCAGCGGCGCGCAGCGCCGGACCGAACATGCGGGTGGTGAGCGAGCCGAAGGTGCCCCTGTCCCAGGGGCAGCGGTCGGTGTCGCCCAGGACCATGTCGATGGCTGCGAGGTCGACCCCCAGTTCCTCGGCCACCATCTGCGCCTGCGAGGTCATCACACCCTGGCCCATCTCGATCTTGCCGGAGAAGACGGTTACGCGGCCGTTCTCGCCGATCACCAGGTAGGCGTTGAAGTCTTCCGGGTACAGGCGCTTGGCATCCTGGGCCAAAAGCAGGTCGGGGCCGAGGCTGACCAGCACGACCACACCACCACCGACCAGCTGGAAGAACCTTCTGCGGTCCAGGCCCGAATCGGAATTCATGGCGCCTTGTCCGTCTGCTTCGCTACCGATTCGATGGCGTCGACGATGCGTTGATGCGCGCCGCAGCGACACAGGTTGCGCTCCATGTGAGCCTCCACGGCTTCACGCGAAGGCATCGGGGCTCCGCGCAGGAAGACGGCGGCCGACATCAGCATGCCCGACGTGCAGTAGCCGCACTGGAATGCGCCGTGATCGATGAAGGCCTGCTGCAGCGGGTGAAGATCGCCACCCCGCGCAACCCCATCGTTCGCCAGGCCCTCGATGGTGACGACGGCCTTTCCGGCGACGTTGCGCAGCGGTGTCTTGCAGGACCTCACGGCCTTGCCATCCACTGTCACGGTGCAGGCGCCGCACAGCGCCTCGCCACAGCCGTACTTGGTGCCGGTCAGTCCGAGCTCGGTGCGCAGCACCCACAGCAGCATGCGCTCGTCGTCGGTGTCCAGCGTGACGGCTTGCCCGTTCAACTGGAATCGGATCGATGTCTTCATGGCCGGGCCCCGTCACGCCTGGATGATGACCTTGAGCGCCTTGGTGCTCGAGGCCTTGCCGAAGGTCTCGTAGGCCTGAAGGATCTGGTCGAGCTTGAAGTGGTGGGTGATCAACTTTCCGGCATCGATGCGTTTGGACTGCACCGTCTTGAGCAGCATCGGGATCGTCACCGTGTCCACCAGGCGCGTGGTGATCGTCACGTTGTGCGACCACAGCCGCTCCAGGTGCAGATCGACCTTCACGCCATGCACGCCCACGTTGGCGATGGTGCCGCCAGGGGCGACGATGTCCTGGCACAGCTCGAAGGTCGCCGGGACGCCCACCGCCTCGATGGCCGTGTCCACGCCGCGCCCGCCGGTCAGCTTCATCACCTGTTCTGCCGCCTTGCCGTCGCTGCTGTTGACGATCTCGGTCGCCCCGAAGCGCTGGCTCACCGACAGGCGGTTGTCGTCGAGATCGATCATGATGATCTGCGCTGGCGAGTAGAACTGCGCCGTCAACAGGGCTGCCAGGCCGATCGGCCCCGAGCCCACGATGGCGACGCTACCGCCCACCTGCACCTTGCCGTTGAGCACGCCGCACTCGAAGCCGGTGGGCAGGATGTCGCTCAGCATCACCAGCGCTTCTTCATCGGCGCCTGCCGGGATAGGGTACAGGCTGGTGTCGGCATAAGGAATTCGAACGAATTCGGCCTGGGTGCCGTCGATGCGATTGCCGAGGATCCAGCCGCCGGTCCTGCAGTGCGAGAACATGCCCTTGCGGCAGTAGTCGCAACGGCCGCAGGCGCTGATGCAGGAAATCAGCACCCGGTCGCCGGGCTTGAAGGTGGTGACGCCAGCGCCCACTGCGTCAACGACGCCGACACCTTCGTGGCCCAGCACGGTCCCGGGCGCGCAGGTGGGCACATCGCCCTTGAGGATGTGCAAGTCGGTGCCGCAAATGGTCGTCTTTGTGATGCGGACCACCGCGTCGGTGGGCGCCTGGAGCGTGGGTTTGGCGCGGTCCTCCAGCGCCTTCTTGCCGGGACCGTTGTAGACGAGTGCTTGCATGGGGGTCATCCAGATCGAACAGGCCGTTCGTATCCGAGGATGCTGCGCATTGCCGTGGGGATCGTCTGTGCGTTGGGGGACGCACCAGGCACCGTGGCCGTACGAGGATGCCCTTCAATTCCGGGCGTCTGGACTCTTTCCAGGCGCTCGCTGCTCCGTCCCAGGGTCAGACGGAAACCTCACCTCCACGGCAAGGCCGCCCAGCGAAGCCGAGCGCGACACGACGACCTCGGCCCCCACCACGGCGGCGATGCGCCGTGCGATGGACCAACCCAAGCCACTCCCGCTCTGGCCGCTTCCCAGGACGCGGAAGAATCGTTCCCCCAAGTGATCCATGTCGAGCGCACTCATGCCTGGACCGCTGTCTTCGAGCGTCAGGATCACGCCGCTGCTGGCGTTCTGCAGGGTTACCTTGACGCTCGCTGCCGGCGGGCTGTAACGGATGGCGTTGTCCAGCAGGTTGCGAACGAGCACCGACAGCAATGTCGCCTCGGCATGCACCTCATACTGCTGGTCCGCTTCGACCTCGATGGTCTGACCCTTGGCCAGCGCCAGGTGAGCAACATCCGCCACCACTTCACGGACCACGGCGCCGACATCCAAGCGGGTCGATGAAGGCGCATGTCCCGACTCGAGCCGGGACAGTGTCAGCAGTTGTTCCACCAGTCGCGTGGCGCGATCACAACCCTGCACGGTGGCGCGCAGCGCATGCGTGCGTTCGGCGTCTTCCGCCGATGCCAGCGCGACCTGCGCCTGAGCACGGACCGCTGCAATCGGCGTGCGGAGTTCATGGGCGGCATCTGCGGTAAAGCGGCGCTCCGAGGCCATCAGGTCGGCTATGCGCTGGAACAGGCCGTTCAACGCCTCGAGCATGGGCGTCATCTCGGACGGCGCGCCATCCACCGCGATCGGCTGCAAGTTCTTCGCTTGCCGCCGCGCCAGCGTCCGGCCGAGCGCGCGCATCGGCGCGACGCCCTGGCGCACGGCCCACCACGCCGCCAGTGCCAGCAGGGGAAGTGCGATGGCCATCGGCGTGAGCACGCTGCGCAGCACGGCCCACAGGATGGCGTTGCGAGACTCGACCTGCTCCCCGACAAAGACTTGCGTGTCTCGTTCTCGACCGTGGGTGGCAAAGACGCGCCACGTCCCTCCACCCATGTTGACGAAGCGAAACCCCTCCTCGGCACTCCCCGTGAGCGTCAACATCGGCTGTGCCGGTGCATTGGACGAGCGCAGCGCCAGCCGACCCTCGTGAAAGACCTGGAATGCCACCTTGGGGGCATAGCGGTGCAACGAGGGCGCGTTGATGCCGTGGTCGTCGTCTTCGATTTCGCCGGACTGCTGCGCCACGAGCAACGACGCTGCCTGCGCCAGGTGGCTGTCCAGCAACTCGTCGAGTTCACGGCTCACGTCCCGCCAGGTCAGCACCGCGGTGGCGACCCAGACTCCGCAGACCAACGAGAGAATCAGCGCCAGGAGCCGGCCTTGCAGGGACCGCGGCCCTTGCATCACGGCGTTCTCGACTCGCGCGCGACCATGTAGCCCACGCCTCGCACGGTCTGGATCAGCGCGCTGCCCAGCTTTCGCCGCAAGTGGTGCACATGGACCTCGATCGCGTTGCTCTCGACCTCCTGGCCCCAGCTGTACAACTGCTGCTCCAGTTGCTCGCGGGACAGAACCCTCCCTGCGCTGCGCATCAGTGCATGCAGGAGATCGAATTCGCGCCCCGATAGCACCGCCGGGACTCCGGCCTTGGTCACGGCACGGGCCGCGACGTCCAGCACGATGTCCTGCGCCGTCAGGCATTCCTGCGGTTGACCGTGCGCACGACGCACCAAGGCGCGAAGCCGTGCTGCGAGCTCGTTCAAATCGACGGGCTTGAGCACGTAGTCGTCAGCGCCGATGTCCAGGCCACGGATCCGGTCCGGCAGGGCATCGCGCGCGGTCAGCACGAGGACGGGCAGCGTGAGGCCCGCGCGTCGAACGGACACGAGAACGTCCATGCCATCCTTGCGCGGAAGACCCAGGTCGAGGATCGCAGCGACATAGGGTTGCGCGTGCAGTTCACGTTCGGCCGCTTCGCCGTCGCGGACCCAGTCGACGAGGAATCCCAGCTGCCGCAGCCCGGCGCGCAGCCCATCGCCCAGCAGTGGGTCGTCTTCAGCCAGGAGGATGCGCATGGACCGGATTGTCTGCGTTGGAGTCGGTTCGTCAGTCGTCGTCGCCATCCTGGTCCCGGCTGTGAGCCGACACGCCTGCAGGCGTGCCCCATGCAGGCGCGGCTTGCCACTGGAAAAGCCAGAAACCCATCACGGCCATCAGCATCAAGACGGCAACGATGCGCCAGGCGCTGCGCACCGCGTCCTCCGGGCGGCCAGCCTTGCGGCCTGTCAGCATGCTGCCGATCAGGTTGTCGCCGTGCATCCAGCTGCCGACAAGGACGCCTGCGACATGAACGCCGACAACAGCCAGCATCGCGTTGGCAACACCCTCGTGCAGTTCCTTGACCCAGTCTCCACCCAGCTCGTTGTAGTTCGCCCAACCCGCGGCCGTGACGACAGCGGCCAGACCCAGGAGTGCCACGATGGCGAGCGCGCCAGCCGGGTTGTGGCCCACGTGATGCTTGGGTCGTCCCTGAACCATCCCCCAAAGGTACGCCGCAATCGCCGCCGGGCCGCGCACGAAGCTCGCGAAGCGGGCATGGCGTGTCCCTACCAGTCCCCACACGACGCGAAACGCCACCAGTCCTGCCATCGTGTAGCCCAGGGTCACGTGGACGAGACGCCAGCGTTCGCTCTCCGCAGTCAGGTAGGCGCCGGCAAAGCTGAGAACCATCAGCCAGTGGAAGACGCGAACCGGTGCATCCCAGACCAGAACCTTTCGGAGCGGCTCTGCGCGCGCGGGCTCTTCGCCGGACCATTCAGCGGGGGATACGGACGTTGTGTTCATTGAAATCTCCTTGATCGGCCTGCGCATGGCAGGCACTGCAGTTCGCGGCGCTCTTGACGGCCGGCCGCTTCCACGTTGCCGTCGAAACCTCGTCATGCTTGCGCGTGAACCAGGACGACCGGGTGATGCGGTCTTCGGACGGTGCCTCTTGAATGCGCCGGTTCGTTCCGGCGTTCGCAGCGAGCCATGTCGAAAGCTGCTTCACGGAAGCCGCGTCCAGCGAGGCGTCGGCGCCGAAGTGGTGTGGCAGGCCGGTCATCAGGCGGCGCCAGGATTCGGCCGGCAGCATGCCGGGCGGGTAAGCGATGTGGCACGACGTGCACTCTTGCTGATACTTCGGCAGCAATGGCAGTGGAGGACCTCGCCGATCATCGTCGGCCCGTGCCCAAAGTGTGGCGCCCATGAACAGCGTGAACGCCAGCAGGGCGCCCGAGGTCTTGGCTCGGGAGGTCTTCATGGCTTGAGGCTCCTGAGCCAGTTCAATACATCGGCCTTTTCGGCAGCGCTGCATTCGCGACCCACCACGTCGTTGCAGTTTCGCCGGAACCACTTCTCGGCCTTCGCCGCGTCGGTGAACCGTTCGGCATTGAATCCGGGGGCGAGTGCCGCGATCGGCTTGCCGGTGGCCGCGTGGCTGCCGGGCCGCGTAGGAACGGCCCCGTGGCAGGACGAGCAGCTCCACTCTCGACCGTGACGGGTCGTGAACAGTGCCTGGCCTCGCGCGGCGCTTGCAGGTGCCCCCGCTTGCGCGGAGTACCCCGCTTCGAGCTCGGCAGGCGTGGCGCCAAAGGCCAGTGATGAGAGGGCTGCAAGGGACAACAGTGCAGCTGTCGAGTGCTTGATCAGTTCCGAAAGGGTCATGGCTTCTCCATGACCGAGATGGTGGCCCGGGCGCCTTATCGCATTCTTATCGGCAAGCCTTTGTCGGCAAATGGTCCTGCGATCAGGATTCCTTCAGCTTTGGCACCAACAATGGCGCGTGGCCTTCCGCTTGTGTTCGCCAGCGCACCGCGTTCTGCCACATCCCCCACCGACAATCTTCAAGCACATGATTCTCGACACCCCCCCCGACGACCCCGAAGACCCACAGCACAGTGCCGAAGAGCGGGCGTCCGCGGCATCACGCAGCACCTGGGTCAGTGTCGGCGTGAACCTGATCCTCACCCTCACGCAGGTCGCCGTCGGCGTGCTGGCCAAATCGCAGGGGCTGGTGGCGGATGGCATTCATTCGCTCTCGGACCTGGTGGCGGATTTCGTAGTGCTGTTCGCCAGCCACCACGCCAAGAAGGGCGCGGACGAGGACCATCCCTACGGCCACCAGCGCTTCGAGACCGCGGCGTCGCTGGCGCTCGGCGCCTTGCTGCTGGCTGTCGGCATCGGCATGCTGTGGTCGGCGTTCCGCAAGCTCGAGGAGCCTGATCTCGTCCAGCAGGTCCACATCGTCGCCCTGTGGGTGGCCGCCGGTGCGCTGGTCGCCAAGGAACTGCTCTTTCGCTACATGCTGTCGGTGGCCAAGCGGGTCAAGTCCAGCATGCTGGTGGCCAACGCGTGGCACGCAAGGTCGGATGCGGCATCGTCACTGGTGGTGGGCCTCGGCATCATCGGCAATCTGGCGGGTTATCCCATCCTCGATCCGATCGCCGCGCTGATCGTGGGTTTCATGGTCGCCAAGATGGGCTGGAGCTTCGGCTGGGACGCCCTGCACGACCTGATGGACCGGTCGGTGGACGAACAGGAAGTCGCCGCGATCCGGCAGACGCTGGGGGACACGCCCGGGGTCAGGAGCGTCCACGACATCCGCACCCGCAAGATGGGCGACATGATCGTCGTCGATGCGCACATCGAAGTCGATGCTGCCATCAGCGTCGAGGCCGGGCACGACATTGTCGTTGAAGCGCGACAGCGGGTGCTGCAGCGGCACCGTGTGCTGAACCTGATGACGCAC
>CAIJPE010000244.1 GCA_903822435.1 uncultured beta proteobacterium
AGCCAGCGCAGCGCTTCGAGCTGGCGGGCGATCAGGCGGCCACGCCGGCGTAAGCGCTGCGTCTCGCGACCGTATTCGGCCTCGTAGGCGGCGATCTGGTCGGCCTGGCGCTCGTCTTCCAGGCCGTGTGCTTCGGCGAAGGCTTCAAGGCTCGGCAGCTCGAAGCTCGGGTCGGCGATGCGGGTGGCGTCGATGCGCACCAGGCGCGCAGTGCCGTAACGGTCGTGGCGCTTGGCCGCCAAGGCGAATTCTTCGCGGATCCAGGCGATGGTGGTGCGCACGGCACGTTGGTCGGTGCCCTCCCCTTCTAGCCGTAGATATCGGTCCCAGCTGTCGCGGGCGTCCAGCCCCTGGACCACCGAGCGCATGAAGGCAAAGTGGCCCACGTGCAGCTTGCGTTGACGTGCGGCGCTGACCGGCGCAATGCTGCGCTGTGGCGCTCGGTTGGAGGTGCCGAACGGCGGCGCCGCAACACCGGCGCCCTGCCCTGCTCGCCCGGCCTTGGGCTGCTTTGTGCCAGAGCCGGCCAGCGCATTCACGGCCTCAGACTTGGCCATCAAGCCTTTCCCGCCTGCTCGGCGTCCAGGTATTGGCGGACGACGCAGAGATCGGTGACATGGCCGCCCATCATGCGGTCCATCGCCGAGGCTCCGGCGAGGAAGGGCGCGGTGCTGGGCTTGCGCATCCACTCGTCGGCGCGCTCGGGCACGGGCAGCAGGCGCTGCAGCGCGGCGTAGATGCCAAAGAGGTATGACATTTGTTGCTGAACCTCGGCTCCCAGCGGGACGATCTGGCCCTGCCGCCAGTGGTACAGCCTCTCACACGTCACGCCCAACACGGTGAGTTGCTCTGCGAAGGTCAATTTCGAGGCCTCGGCCAAGCGCCAGAATGTGCGCAGTGCGGCCTCGGCCGACTCTACGGTTTGCAGATTGACATTGGCAGGCGGAGCCAAGGATGTCAAGGGGGTTCTGGTGCACTCAGCACCGGATGCCCGAGTGCGCGGGCAGCAGCAAGCAAACGGACGTCAAGGCTGACCAGGACCAGAGAGCGGCGCAGAGCGAGTTCCAGGTACGCGGCGTCGTAGGCGCTCAAGCCGTGACTGGCGGCCAATCGGTCCAGGCTCACGAATTCAGGAGTCTCAGGGTCCAGGTGTACCGGCAGCTCGCTCAATTCAGCTGCGATCTCGGCGCGCCTGGTGGCTTCGATTCGGCGCCTTCGTTGCGCACTTTGCAGGACGTTTGTGCATTCAAGGATCCAGAGGGTGGGTGCCCAGAGTTCTTGGCCGCCCAACGAGTCGAGCAGCCCTTCGGTGAAGGTCGTGGCTTCGTCAGGGAAGAACCACGGCATCGTGACTGACGCGTCGATGACCCAGCCTGCGTCCGTGGGGACGGAGACGCGCGGTTCGGCCATCAGCGACGGCCCTCTTTGATCATGTCCCGGATGGAGGCACCGGCACCCAGGACCTGCGCGCTACGGCTGTTGCGGATCCGATCGGCCAGTGCGCGCGCGGCGCCCACGGCATCGGGCGTCCGCGGAGGCACCAGACGCGCGACCTGCTCACCGCGACGGGTGATGACGATCTCTTCACCGCGTGCGGCCCGCTCTACGAGCTCGGACAGGCGGTTCTTGGCTTCGAAGATGCCGACAGTAGTCACAGAGCCTCCTTCGGGATACAAGATACTGTAGCTGACTGGATGGCAGCTAGCTGTCTAGATTGTAGGCCTAACATCCTTCCGCTGGTTGCTTCAGCTGCAACCCCGCGTAGATGCCAAAGTGAACCGCCCCGGATTTTGAGGAGGCTCCAACTCTTGAGAAGATGGAGCCATGAACAAGTCGAAGAAGTTCTCACCTGAGGTTCGTGAGCGGGCCGTACGGATGGTGCAGGAGCA
>CAIJPE010000245.1 GCA_903822435.1 uncultured beta proteobacterium
CACTTCGCGCGAGTCGACGTGGTCCGGCTTGCCGATGTGCGCGCGGCGGACAGCTTGAGCTATGACAAGAATGCGCTCTTCGTCGCTCATTTCGACGCCAGCACAGTAGGGCACGGAAACAGCCGAGGTCGCGGAAACGTCTCCCATTCGGCCACCGGCCACGGGAAGGTCCATGTCTTCGGACGCCCGGCCGCACGCCACAGCTCGAAATACTCATGCGCCGAGAGCTTGCCGCGCCAGGGCTGGGTCACGTGCTGCCATCCCCCCACGTGAACGTATGAGCCGTGCGCTGCTCGCCATCCCCGCCAGGCGTGCCCTGCGTCGGACGCCCGTCCAGCCGGTCTAGAATGGCCACAGAGGCGCTAAGCTGCACCGTTTCGGCCTCCGCGTTCTGCGCCAGGTGCAGCAGTTTGTCGGCGAGTTCGAGCCGCTTAGACGCAAGCCGCTCTATCATCATGGCTTTGGTAATGTGCCCCGCGCTCTTTAGGGCGGACGAGGGCTGAGTTTCAGCGGTGAACGGCGCACGCTTAGGAGCACCACCACCGCCGCCCCAGCCCTCGCCATTCGGTTCGCCGGCATACGCCTTGCCGCCCTTGCTGAAGCCGGATCCCGGCCGCGCCCCGCCTCGCGCCATTCGCTTACGGCGAGACGCCGCTCCCTACGCTGGTGATCGTGTAGACCGGCGCGCCTGCCGTGCCAGTCACCACAATGATGTAATCGCGCGTGATGTTCGTGGCGACCGTCGCCGTGCCCGCAACGGTCACGCCAGTGCCGCCCGCAAGCGTGATCGTGCCGGCGCCCGTGTTGATGATGCGGAGCGTGTAGTTCTGCCCCGGATAGGATGTCGGATCGTCGGCATAGAGCTGCGCCGCCGTGCGCGTGGTCTGCGTGCCAGGCGTGGCATTGGACTGCACGCAATAGACGATCGGGCCGCCCGTGATGACGCCTGCTGGGATGGTGCCCGCCGTCTGGTTGAGCGACGTGAGCACGGGGTGGACCAGGGTAAGCGTGTCCGCCGGATCGGTAAGGCGAACGCCAGTCGGGAAAAGGTTTGTCGGCATGTCCTAGCCCTCGATCAGGTGTAGTTCAGGCCGATGGTGTAGCCGTCCCAGGTCGCGCTCGTCGGATTGTAGATGAACGCGAACTTGTCGCGCTTAGACGCCGTGGTCGTCAGCGTCGGCGCCGTCGCAGCCGGCCAGTTGACGTTCGACGGCCATGTGAGCAAGCGCGAACCCGTCGCGTCCTGGCGCACTTCGAGGTAAAACACCTGCCCCGGCGCGGGGTTCAGGAACGTGGATACCGTGCGCGTGGCGCCGAGCGTCCAGATCGCGAACGATCCGCTCGATGCGTCGATGGTCTGAGTAGCGCCATCAACGATGACGGTCGGCGTGCCGAAAGTGGCGATGGGATTGCCTGCCAACTAACTTTCTCCGTTTGAAATGCGCGCGTGGTTAACGACGCAATTCGGGTGGCGCTACCGCATCTTGTGCATAAGCTGCGTGGGCATGTCAACCGCTGGTTTCACGGGAACGTCAGCGCGGTAGCCTGTGTGCCAAATTGTCGAGATGGTGCCAGGCCAGCCAATGGCTCGGAGCTTGCGACGTAGGGCACAGACAATGACCTTTCGGACGTTGTGGGCGTCCATGGCGCCGCCGTTGGGGTCATCGCGGTAGAACCCTGCGATGATCGTGTCATAGCCCACGATGCGGCCGGGATGGGCGAAGAGCAGGCTCGCAAGCTTGTACTCCTGGGGGGATAGGTGGACAGCCCGCCCCCCGTATTCCGCGTCCCGGCGATCGGGGTTGATGTTCACTGCCCTAGTGCCCGCCGGTAGGCCTGGCGTAGGGCGTTCCACTCGCTCGTTGGCGTGGGGTCCATGCAGCGCTGCACCCACCCATTGCCCTGATGCCATGAGGTAGGCAGCGGCTCGGCGTAGGCGAAGCACGGATGCAGCGGCGTGATCTCGGGACCGATGCTCACGCCGGCATCGTATGGCGCGGCTCGCATGTCCTCGTCGTCCATGACCCCAAGGATAAACCCGTGCAGCGCTTCG
>CAIJPE010000246.1 GCA_903822435.1 uncultured beta proteobacterium
CGGCGGCGCCATGTCCAGCGCCCGCGCCGCCTTGGCAAACCCACCCTCGTCGATGACCTTGGCGAAGACACGCATCGCACGCAACTGATCCATTCAACCCATCCTTCCCGGCAGGGGGGTACGTGGCCTTGGCGGCCCTGGTTTCAAGGGGGGCAGGGGTCGGGATCACCACCTTTTTGCAGATGCCCTTACCCGGCCGCGGCTGCGACAATCAGAGTTTTCGCCCCCTCATCTCTCCCACCCCCAACCCCCGGCCCCGGAGCACCCCAGCACGATGTTCGCGTTCTTCGAAAGCCGCATCCGGCCGACGGCCTTGCCCGGCACCGCCCCGCCCGCGGGCCTGCTGGCCTTCTACTGGCATTACGTCCGCCAGACCAAGTCCCTCTTCGGCGCCCTGTTCGTCAGCGGCATCGTGGTGGCCCTGATCGACACGCTGATCCCGCTGTTCATCGGACGCCTGGTCACGCTGATGCAGGCTGCCGACCGCCAGGCCGCCGTGGATGCGGCGCTGCCGATGTTGCTGCTGATGGCCGTGGCGGTGGTGCTGGTGCGGCCGATGGCCCTGATGGCCGACAGCCTGCTGCGAAACAACGCCGTGGTGCCGGGCGTCACCAGCCTCATCCGCTGGCAGAGCCACTGGCACGTGGTGCGCCAGAGCTGGCCCTTCTTCCAGAACGATTTCGCCGGCCGCATCGCCAACCGCGTCATGCAGACCAGCAACGCGGTGCGTGAATCGGTGGTGAGCAGCATCCGCGCCATCTGGTACATCGTGGTCTTCGGAGTCACCACCATGCTGCTCATGGCGGCGGCCGACTGGCGCCTGGCCGTGCCCACGCTGCTGTGGTTCTGCGGCTATGTGCTCTTCCTGCGCCACTTCGTGCCCCAGATGCGCGGCCTGGCCAAGGCCAGTTCCGAACTGCGCTCGCTGGTGATGGGCCGCGTGGTGGACAGCTACACCAACATCCTCACCGTCAAGCTCTTCGCCCGGGCTCGCGACGAGGACGCCTACGTGCGCGAAGCCGTGGACGACCACACCCGGGCCATCTCGGCGCACATGCGCCTGACCACGCGCTTCATGGCCACCCTGGCCGTGATGAACGCCGCGCTGCTGACCAGCACCGCCGCCATCGGCATTACGCTGTGGGCACAGGGGCGCATCGGCGCCGGCCTCGTGGCCACGGCGCTGCCGCTGGCCTGGCAGATCGTCAACGTGGCAGGCTGGGTGAGCTGGGAAGTCACCGGCATCTTCGAGAACATCGGCGTGGTGCAGGAAGGCATGGAGACCATCGCCGTGCCGCACGCCATGACCGACCACCCCGGCGCCCGCGAGCTCGCCATCACGCAAGGTGAGGTGCGCTTCGAGCACATCACCTTCACCTATGGCCGCAACGACGGCAAGAAGGTGCTGGACGACCTCAACCTCGTCATCCGCCCCGGCGAACGGGTGGGCGTGGTAGGGCGCTCGGGCGCGGGCAAGAGCACGCTGGTGAACCTGCTGCTGCGCTTCCACGACCTGGAAACCGGCTCGCTGCGCATCGACGGCCACGACATCCGCGAGATCACGCAGGAAAGCCTGCGCGCGGGCATCGGGATGGTCACGCAGGACACCTCGCTCTTGCACCGGTCGATCTCGGCCAACATCGGCTACGGCCGGCCTGGCGCCACGCAGGAAGACATCGAAGCCGCCGCGCGCAAGGCGCAGGCCCACGAATTCATCCTGGGCCTGCAGGACTGGAAGGGCCGCACCGGCTACGAAGCCCATGTGGGCGAGCGCGGCGTGAAGCTCAGCGGCGGCCAGCGCCAGCGCATCGCGATCGCGCGGGTGGTGCTCAAGGACGCCCCGATCCTGGTGCTGGACGAGGCCACCTCCGCACTGGACAGCGAGGTCGAGGTGGCCATCCAGAACCAGCTGCTCGGGTTGATGGAGGGCAAGACCGTCATCGCCATTGCACACCGGCTGTCCACCATCGCGCGGATGGACCGCCTGATCGTGCTGGAGCAGGGCCGCATCGTCGAGCAGGGCAGCCACGCCGACCTGCTGGCGCTGGGCGGGCACTATGCGCGGCTGTGGTCGCACCAGAGCGGCGGTTTCCTCGTCGAAGACCTGGTCCCGGCCGCCGCCTGACCGATACCCACTCGCACAAAAACCGCCGCCGCATGGACCTCGTCCCCTTCATCCTCGACTTCATCCTGCACGTCGACCGCCACCTCAACGAGTTCGTCCAGGCCTACGGCGGCTGGGTCTACGCGTTGCTCTTCGCGATCATCTTCATCGAGACCGGCGTGGTGGTGATGCCCTTCCTGCCGGGGGACTCGTTGCTGTTCGTGGTGGGTGCGCTGTGCGGGCTGGGCCTGATGAACCTGCCGCTGACGCTGGCGCTGCTCACGGCCGCGGCCATCCTGGGCAACCAGACCAACTACACGATCGGCCGCGCGCTGGGGCCCAAGGTCTTCGCGTGGCCGCAGTCGCGCTGGTTCAACCGCGACGCGTTCAACCGCATGCACGCGTTCTACGAGAAGAACGGCGGCATCACCATCGTGCTGGCGCGATTCATGCCGTTCCTGCGCACCTTCGCGCCCTTCGTGGCCGGGGTGGCCCAGATGACGCGCAGCAGGTTCACGCTCTACGACGTGACGGGCGGCACCTTGTGGGTGTGCAGCCTGACGCTGGCGGGCTTCCTGTTCGGCAACGTGCCCTGGGTGAAGGAGCAGCTCAGCCACATCATCTGGGCGACGATCCTCATCCCCGGCGGACTGGTGCTCTTCGGGGCCTGGCGGTCCAAGCGCCAGGCGGCGGCCCGGGCCTGAACCCAGGCCCTGCCCCGGTCAGGGCGATCAGGGGCAGGCCGTGATCACCTGCGCCACCGCAGCCGTGAGCTTCTTGCCGTATGGCACGTGCAGGAACTCGTTGGGCCCGTGGGCGTTGCTCTTGGGGCCCAGCACGCCGCAGACCATCATCTGCGCCGCCGGGAAGCCCTTTTGCAGCATGCTCATGAGCGGGATGGTGCCGCCCTGGCCGATGTAGCCCACCGGCGCGCCGAAGTGCGCCTGCGAGGCTGCCGACATCACGCCCTCCAGCCACGGCGCGAGTTCGGGCGCATTCCAGCCCGTGGCACCCAGGGCCCCGGCGCGGCCATCGGGGTGGAAGGTGACCTTGGCGTTGTAGGGGGCGTTGTCTTCCAGCAGGGTCTTCAGCGCCAGGCTGGCCTGGTTGCCATCGACCAGCGGCGGCAGGCGCAGCGACAACTTGAACGCGGTGTAGGGGCGCAACACGTTGCCCGCGCTCTTCATCTCGGGGAATCCGTCCACGCCCGTGACGCTCAGCGTGGGGCGCCAGGTGCGGTTGAGCAGCGCCTCGACCGGATCGGTGGTGGTGGGCAGCGTGGGGCCGCCATCCAGCCCGCAAGACCAGGGGAAGCGCTTCCAGACCTCTTCCTTGAGGATGCCGGCAGTGGTGCGCACCTGCTCCAGGCGCGAAGCCGGCACCTCGCAGTGGAAGCTCTGCGGCAGCAGGTCGCCGGTGGCGCTGTCCTCCAGGCGGTCGAGCACGTGGCGCAAGATGCGAAAGCTGGACGGCACCACGCCGCTGGAATCGCCCGAATGCACGCCTTCGGTGAGGATTTCGACCTTCAGCATGCCGCTGACCATGCCGCGCAGGCTGGTGGTGAGCCACAGTTGGTCGTAGTTGCCCGCGCCGCTGTCCAGGCACACCACCAGGCCCACCGTGCCCAGCCGGGGCCGCAGGGCGTCGAGGTAGACGGGCAGGTCATACGAGCCGCTTTCTTCGCAGCTCTCGATCAGGCCCACGCAACGCGGATGGGGCAGGCCCTGTTGCTGCAGCGACTCCAGCGCGGTGATGGCGGCATACACGGCATAGCCGTCGTCGGCACCGCCGCGGCCGTACAGCAGGCCGTTCTCGTACTTGGGCGTCCAGGGGCCCAGGTCACTGCGCCAGCCGTTGAATTCGGGCTGCTTGTCCAGGTGGCCGTACAGCAGCACGGTATCCCGCGAGGGCGCCCGCGGCGGCTGGCCCGCCAGCGGCGTGCCCGAAGACGCCGGCAGTTCGAAAAAGATCACCGGCGTGCGGCCTTCCAGGCGGATGACCTCCAGCTTCAGGCCCGGCAGCCTGCGCGACTCGACCCAAGCCGCGGCATCGCGCACCACGCGGTCGACATAGCCGTGCTGCGCCCACTCGGCATCGAACATCGGGCTCTTGGCCGGCACAGCGATGTACTCGGTGAGCGCCGGCACGATGCGCTGGTCCCAGGCCTCGTCGGCGTAGGCGGCCAGGGCATGGACTTCGGCGGGGCGCAGCGGTGCGTTCATGGGGCGTCCTTCAAAATCGGGCAGGGAAGTTGCCGAGTTTAGAACCGGGCCGGCCTGGCCGATCCACAGGGCCGCGACTTCTGCCATGAACTGATGACCGGCTGGCTCCATTCGCCCAGCTACGTCAGCCAGACCACCCTGGCGTCGTTCCAGGACATCGGCTACGCCGTGAGTCTGTGCCCCGTGGCCGAACCCGAACCCCTGGCGCTGTGGCTGGTGGGCGTGTCCGGGTCGGCGAGCACCGGGGAGCGGCGCCGGCGGGCCTGAAGGCCCCCGCATCCCAAGCCCGCAAGCATCAGCGCCCAGGGCGCGGGCTCGGGAACTCCGGGCACCTGCCCCACCGAATTGCCGATGCCGTCGCTGAATGCCAGCGTGTAAAGGCCTGCGTTCGCCGTGAGCGGGTCGATCGAGATCCGCGGGTCGGCATAGGCGCTCGCGCTGTTGACGTCCTGGCTGAAGGCTGCCGTGGCATAGACATCCATGGCCACGGTGTTGATCGCTCCCGACAGTGCATCGACGTGCAGGTCGCCGTAGAAGTCGGTCACACCGGTGCCGGCGCCGCAGGCATAGGAGCAGATGTTCGCCGTGACCTCGCCCAGGTTGGTGGTGACGATGACACGGGTGAAGGCGTACGCGTTGATGCTGCCCTGGGTGGCCCAGTGCAGGAGCGCCGTGATGTCCAGGTGGACGTGGTCACCGGCCTGGCCCCCGAGCACCGCGAAGCTGTAGCTCAGCCGCGCATTGGCGCCCGCCTGGACGCGTGCCAGGCTGCCCGGAAAGTCGCCGCTGGCCCACAGGCTGGGCGCGGGGTCGAGGCTGACCAGCGCCCGGTCATAGGTGGAACTGCAGGCGAACGGAGCGGCGATGTTGCCGCCATCGGTCCCGCACAGGACATCGCTGGTGGCCGGCGGCAGGGTCAGGGCCTGCGCCGCGTGCGGCTGAACCGCCAGCATTGCGCCGAAGACCGCACCAGCGGCCGCCCGCGAGAGTGAGAAAAGGGCCATGGCATCCACCTTTCGTCGAGCACGGCCGCTGGCCGTGCGGGAGCATGACCGGGATGCCCGCCCAGCACAAGACCCGTCCTGGGGGGGGACGTCGCTTCAGAGGGTGAAGTCGTCATCGACGATCAGCGGCGCGTGCTCGCTGAACTTCTGCTCGGTGTGGATCGACTCCTGCCGGGCGAGCGCGGCCGGCCCGGGCGTGGCCAGGTGGTAGTCCCGGCGACAAAGAACCTACAGATCTCCAGCCACTTGGAGCAGAGTTTCACGAGCACGCCAGGGCCCCGGTCGATCCATGACCGTCTGCAGACGGCGCTAAACGCAGGCTCCGACATTCACACTTCGGAGTCGATCTCCCGGCCAGGAGCGGGCATGCGGATGGGCTCGCTGTCGCGTGCGCGCCTGTGAGCGAGGTCGAGACGGTGGGGCGCTCTGCGGAGCGAATGTCCCCCGGACCCGGCCTGAACGGCAGGCCGGCACGGCGCCATGCCCAGGACCGCAACGGGTCGGTTTCTGTCGCCCGCCCGGCATCAGGTGAATGACCGCTTCGACCGTCTGCGGGCGTTCAGAAGTTCAAAGGGAAGTCAGAGGTCGAAGTCGTAGTCGATGATCAGCGGCGCGTGGTCGCTGAACTTCTGCTCGGTGTAGATCGACTCCCGCCGGGCGAGCGCGGCCAGCCCGGGCGTGGCCAGGTGGTAGTCGATGCGCCAGCCCACGTTCTTGGCCCGCGCCTGGCCGCGGTTGCTCCACCAGGTGTACTGGTCCGGCTGCTGGTTGAGCCGTCGGAAGACATCCACAAGGCCGCCGGCATTCAGCAGCCTGGTCATCCAGGCCCGCTCTTCCGGCAGGAAGCCGCTGTTCTTCAGGTTGCCCTTCCAGTTCTTCAGGTCGATCTCATGGTGGGCGATGTTGACGTCACCCACCAGGATGAACTCGCGGTCGGCCTTCAGCTTGCGCAGATGCGGGTAGATCTTGGCCAGGAAGCGGAACTTGGCGGCCTGCCGTTCTTCGCTGCTCGAACCACTGGGAAAATAGCAGCTGATCAGGCTGAGCTTGGGGAAGCCGTTGCGGGCCAGCGGGCTGTCGAAGCGGGCCTCGACCCAGCGGCCCTCGTCGTCGAACTCGCGGTTGCCGATGCCGGTGATCACGTCGCTCGGTTCGTGCCGGGTGTACAGGCCCACGCCCGAGTAGCCCTTCTTCTGCGCGAAGTGGAAGTGGCCCTTCAGCCCGGCCACGGTGTCGAAGCGCCCCTCGATGTGGTCGGCCTGGGCCCTGACTTCCTGCACGCCCATACAATCTGCGCGGATGGATTCAGCCCATGGCATGAAGCCCTTGTCCGCCGCAGAGCGGATGCCATTCAGATTGACCGTGACAAGCCGAAAAGACAAAGAAGCACTCCTGTCGAACCGATGACATCCGCGCACGTTCCCACCTTGGCACAGGACTTCGTGCGCTTCTCGGTGGAAGCGGGCGTCCTGCGTTTCGGGCAATTCAAGACCAAGGCCGGCCGCCTGTCGCCATATTTCTTCAATGCCGGGCTGTTCGACGACGGCTTGAAGCTGGCCACGCTGGCTGAATTCTATGCACGGCGGCTGCTGGCCAGCGGGGGTGATGACCTGGGCTTCGACATGATCTTCGGCCCGGCCTACAAGGGGATCCCCCTGGCCGCGGCGCTGGCGGTGGAGCTCTCGCGGCGCGGCCGTCGCCTGCCCTTTGCGTACAACCGCAAAGAAGCGAAAGACCATGGAGAGGGCGGGGTGTGGGTCGGCGCACCCTGCACCGGACGCGTCCTGATCGTCGACGACGTGATCTCGGCGGGCACCTCGGTGCGCGAGTCGATCGACCTCATCACCGCCACCGGTGGCACGCCTTCGGGCGTGCTGATCGCGCTGGACCGCCAGGAGTTGCCCGGAGACGCCACTGCCGAGGGCGAGCCGGCCCACGCCCGGCTCAGTGCGGTGCAGTACGTCACGCAGCGCTGCGGGCTGCCCGTGGCGGCCATTGCGACGCTGGATGACTTGTTGCAATACTTGAAGCGGGGCAACGACCCCGCCTTGAGCGCGTACGCGGAGCCGGTGCAGGCTTATCGCGATCGTTACGGAGTGTGAATGTCGGGGCTTCCCCTGCAGCTGGTGTGTGCGTGTCGTCTGGTAGCGCTTTCGGGCGTCCTGGCGGCCGGCGGCATGGCCCGGGCGCAAGCGCCGACCGCGGCCGCGAGCACCGGCATCTACACCTGCGTCGACGACAAGGGCCGCCGCCTGACGGCCGACCGTCCGATCCTGGATTGCATCGCCCGCGAACAGCGCATCCTCAACAGCGACGGTTCGTTGCGGGCCATCCAGGCCCCGACCCTGACGGCCGAAGAGCGCGCGGAGAAGGAAGCGCGTGATGCCGCCGCCGCCGAGGCACGGGCCGCCCACGCCGACGCGGTACGGCGCGATCGCAACCTCATGGCCCGTTATCCCAACGAAGCCTCGCACAACCGCGCCCGCGAGGCCGCGCTGGACACCGCCCGCCTGGCCATGAAGGCCACCGAACTCCGCCTGCGCGAGCTCACGGCCGAGCGCAAGCCGCTTCAGGACGAGATCGAGTTCTACCAGGGCAAGCCGCTGCCCCACAAGCTGAGGACCCGGATCGACGCCAACGACGCCGGGATGGAAGCGCAGCGCTCGGCCGTGGCCAACCAGGAAGCCGAAATCGGCCGCATCACGCAGCTCTACGACGCCGAACTCGACCGCTTGCGCAAGCTGTGGGCGGGTGCGCAGGCAGGCTCCCTGGGGGCCTTGCCACCGGCCGTCGCGGCCGTCAAGGCGGCCGGTACGGTGGCCACGGCGGCTGCCGCGCTGCCGGGCCTGCCGCCTTCCAGCCCGGCCCGGAAGCCAGGGGCCGGGGCCCTGGCGCCGGCCGGTACCAGCACCGGCAGCCGCACGCCCCTTCGCTGAGCGCCCGGCCGGGCAGTCAGCCCCCGAGCTTGCGGCGAAGGATCTCGCCGGCCTGGGACGGGTTGGCCTTGCCCTTGCTGGCCTTCATGACCTGGCCCACCAGGGCGTTGAAGGCCTTTTCCTTGCCCGCGCGGAACTCTTCCACCGACTTGGCCGAAGCCTGGATGACCTCGTCGACGAGGGCTTCCAGCGCGCCGGCATCGTTCATCTGGCGCAAGCCCTGGGCTTCGATCACGGCGTCCACTCCGGTGGCCGTGCCCGACCAGAGGGCGTCGAAGACCTGCCGCGCCCCGTTGTTCGAGACGGTGCCGTCGATCACGCGGCAGATCAGCGCGCCCAGGGTGGCGGGTGCCATCGGGGCGGCCTCGATGCCGCGATCCTCGGCGTTCAGGCGTTTGGACACCTCGCCCATCATCCAGTTGGCCGCCAGCTTGGGGTTGCCGCAGGCATCCCGCACGGCTTCGAAGTAACGGGCAAAGGGCAGGCTCTGCGTCATGGCCGCGGCGTCGTCGGGCGTCAGCCCATCGGCGCTGTGGAAACGCGCTGCCATCGTGGCCGGCAGTTCGGGCATTCCGGCGCGCACGCGCTCGACCCACTCGGGCGCGATGACCAGGGGAGGCAGGTCGGGGTCGGGAAAGTAACGGTAGTCGTGCGCGTCTTCCTTGCTGCGCATGGCCCGCGTTTCGCCGCTGTCGGGGTCGAAGAGGATGGTGGCCTGCTCGATCGCCAGGCCGTCTTCCAGCCGGTCGATCTGCCACTGCACCTCGAAATCGATGGCCTGCTGCAGGAAGCGGAAGCTGTTGAGGTTCTTGATCTCGCGCCGCGTGCCGAGCGCCGCTCCCGGGCGGCGCACCGACACGTTGGCGTCGCAACGGAAGCTGCCCTCCTGCATGTTGCCGTCGCAGATGCCCAGCCAGACCACCAGAGCGTGCAGCGCCTTGGCGTACTCCACGGCCTCGGCGGCGGAGCGCATGTCGGGCTCGGAGACGATCTCCAGCAGCGGCGTGCCTGCGCGGTTCAGGTCGATACCGGTCTGGCCGGCGAAGTCCTCGTGCAGGCTCTTGCCGGCGTCTTCTTCCAGGTGCGCCCGCGTCAGGCGCACGCTGCGCCGGGCGCCGCCCAGCAGGAACTCGATGCGCCCGCCTTGCACCACGGGCGTCTCGTACTGGCTGATCTGGTAGCCCTTGGGCAGGTCGGGGTA
>CAIJPE010000247.1 GCA_903822435.1 uncultured beta proteobacterium
AGGGAGCGCACACCGTGCTGGTGACCAACCTGCGCGACCTGCAGTCCCTCATCCAGGACCTGAAGCGCCACCCGTTCACGGCCATCATCGGCGTCAACACGCTGTACCGGGCGCTGCTGGATGCACCGGCGTTTGCCGACGTGGACACCCGACGCCTGAAGCTCGCCAGCGCCGGGGGCATGGCCGTGCAACGCATCGTGGCGCAACGCTGGAAGCAGCGGACGGGAGTGCCCCTCGTCGAGGGCTACGGATTGACCGAGACTTCGCCGGTGGTGATCTCCAACCTCGTCGACATCGAGGAGTGGACCGGCCTGATCGGCATGCCGGTGCCGTCGACGCAGGCCGTCATCCTGGACGAGGATGGTGTCGAGTTGCCGGTGGGCGACGTGGGCGAGATCTGCGTGCGCGGCCCTCAGGTGATGTCCGGCTACTGGAAACGCCCCGATGAGACCGCCAAGGTGTTCACGCTCGACGGCTGGCTGCGCACGGGAGACATGGGCTGTGTCGACGAGAAGGGCAGATTCAAGATCACCGACCGCAAAAAGGACATGATCGTGGTCTCGGGCTTCAAGGTGTTCCCCAACCAGATCGAGGACGTGGTGGCGCTGCACCCCGGCGTGACCGAGGTGGCGGCGATCGGCGTGGCTGACGAAAGATCGGGCGAGGCCGTCAAGGTCGTCGTCGTCCGCAAGGACGAGTCCCTGACCGAGCAGGAGCTGCTCGATCACTGCAAGCAGCATCTGGCCGGCTACAAGATGCCCAAGATCGTGGAGTTCTCGGTCGAGCCGCTGCCCAAGACCAACCTGGGCAAGATCCTGCGCCGCCAGTTGCGCGAGCCCCAGCCGAAGTGATCACGTTCAAGCTCGAAGATGAGCGACTCTTTCGGCTGGGCAGCCCAGGCCGGCGTTGGCCGACTGCTCGGCCCCGATCGACCTGCCGCCCATCGTGGTTTCGCACGGAGTCGTGTATTGTTTCCAGCACCAGGTAGCCGGGCCACCCGGATGACCACCGCCAACGAAGAGATACTGGCCAACCTCAAGATCGTCTCGGACGAGCGGGCCAGGCGCATGGCCGATCCGGCGGTGGATCGGTGCGTGGCGGACCTCAAGCGCTACCAGCAACAGCGTTTTTGCCACACCTACGCCGACCTGCTGGCCAGCCCGCGCTACGGCACCGCGGCCCGCTTCTTTCTCGACGAGTTGTACGGCCCGACCGATTTCACCAACCGCGATGCGCAATTCGCCCGCGTGGTGCCCTCGCTGGTGCTGATGATGCCGCACGAGGTGATCCAGACCGTGATCGTCCTGTCGGCCTTGCATGCCTTGACCGAGGTGCTGGACACGGCCATGGCCCGCCATGCGCCGGGCGCCCAGTGGACGCCGGACGTCTACCGGCAGGCCTGGCAGAAGACGGGCCGCCGCGCCGATCGCGACACACAGGTGACCTCGACCCTGTCGCTGGCGGCAGGGCTGGACGGTCTGACCCGCAATCCCTTCCTGCGCAAGAGCCTGCGGCTGATGCGCTTGCCGGCGCGCCTCAGCGGCCTGCAGGATCTGCAGCACTTCCTGGAAACCGGGTTCGACGCCTTTGGCGCCATGGCTGGCGCTCAGGACTTCATTCACCTGATCGAGACGCGTGAGCATGCGTTCGTGTCCTCCCAGTTCGAAGCCACGGCGCAGGCGTCCTGAGGCGCGCAGCGGCCCTGCCCGCCCTGATCCGGGCATCAAGCCGGCCAGTAGCGCTGCCGCAGGGCCTGCTTGTTGAGCTTGCCCGTCGGGTGCCTGGGCAAGGCCGCCTCGAAGTCGACGCTGCGCGGGCACTTGAAGGCCACCAGGCGCTTGCGGCAATAGGCCATCAGGTCGGCGGCCAAGGCAGGGCCTGCCGCGCCTGGATCCACCCATTGCACGACGGCCTTCACCTCCTCGCCGAGGTCTTCGCTGGGCACGCCGAACACCGCTGCTTCGGCCACCTCGCGGCCTTGTTCATCGCAGTTTGCAGAACCCCCTCAGAGGCCCGCCCCACCGACCCCGGGTGCTGCAGCCACTCCTGGGGCGCGATGCTGCAAAAGCCGTTGTTCTCGGTCCCGGCGTCGTACTCGAAGACGACGGGCCCCCACCAGTCGAGCATCCGCTGCTTGACCTCCACCGGGCAGGGCGCAGCCGCGTGCACCACCACGTGCATCGAAGACAGGTCATGGCGCAAGCGGGCCTCGTCAGCCAGCTTGAGCATGCGCACGAACATCGTGGGCACCCACCGGCTGTGCGTGATGCGATGCCGCTCGATCCACTGCAACGCGCGCTCGGCCTCGAAAGCTTCCATGACGAAGACCGAACTGCCGAGCTTCATCACCGTCATGCCGTGGCGCAGCGGGGCTGCGTGATACAGCGGAGCGGGCGACCGGTAGCGGCTGTCGCGCCCGTGGCCGAACAGCGGCGGGGGTTGGCGGGGGCCGTGGGGGTTGGGCCTCAGGCCGGGCGCAGGTCGCGGGCCATGCGCTCGAGCAGCATCCCGATCGAGCCATCGACCAGCGTGGCCCCCTGGGCTGCCGCCAGGTGGCGCAGAAAGGGATGCTGCTCGCCCAGGCCTTCGGCGCCTATGGCGTGCATCAAGGCGGCAATCTGCCGGCCTGCCATGCGGGTGGCAAGGACCTTGGCCTGGGCCGCGGCCACCTGGGCATCGGCGCGGGCGTCGATGCGCGCCGCGGCGTCGGACACCAGCAACAGCGCCG
>CAIJPE010000248.1 GCA_903822435.1 uncultured beta proteobacterium
CCGGTGGCAGGGGACGGCTACGCCATTCCGCTGGCGGATGGCGGCCTGCTGTGCGGCGCCACGCGCCAGACCGAAGGCCCGCCCGATGCGCAGGCCGAAGGCAGCAGCCCCGTTGCACTGCGTGAGGCCGACCATCGACACAACATCGAAAGGCTGCTGCGCCTGACCGGGCTGCACGCGCCGGCCAGCCCCGCGAGTTGGCAAGGCCGGGCCGGCTGGCGGCTGCAAGCCGATGACCGGCTGCCGCTGGCCGGCGGTGTGCCGGCGTGGCCCCTCACAGCCGGCATGCGGATGGACCAGGCGCGCCTGTTGCCGCGCCACAAGGGCTTGTTCGTGTTGACGGCCCTGGGGGCACGGGGCCTGACGCTGGCCCCGTTGCTGGGACGGCTGGTGGCCGCGCAGGCCACCGCCACGCCCTGGCCCGTGGAGCAGGACCTGGCCGATGCCGTCGACCCGGGACGCTGGCTGGTGCGCGCCGTGCGCACGACCGGGCGGGCCTCGGCAGGCGCCGGTCAGCCGCCCGGGATCTGACCCGGCTCGGCCGGCGACTCGGGCTCTTCGGGTTCGTCCGGCATGGGCGGCAGGCCGGCGGCCTTGCGGGCAGCCTTTTCCTTTTCCTTCTCTTCCTTCTTCTTCTTCTTGGCCAGCTCGCGTTGGCGCTTCTCGAACGAGTAATTGGGTTTTGCCAAAGCGGGTCCTTCTCAGTCGAGGTTGCGAGCCGGGGATGTGTTCTCCCCGATGGACCCGATTAGAACACCAGCCTCTGCACGCCGCGGGCGGTGCCCAGCAGGCACAGGCTGGCGCGGTGGCGCGCGAAGAGGCCCACCGTCACCACGCCGGGCCACTGGTTGATCTCGGTCTCCATCGCCAGCGGGTCCTGGATGGACAGGCCGCGCACGTCCAGGATGGGGTGCCCGTTGTCGGTGAGCAACCCGGGCCGCAGGGTGGCCGTGCCGCCCATCGCCGCAAAGCGCCGGATGATCTGGGCGCTGGCCATGGCCACCACTTCCACGGGCAAGGGGTAGGCGCCCAGCGTCTGCACCCGTTTGCTCTCGTCGGCAATGCAAACGAAGCGCGCGGCCAGGTCGGCCACGATCTTTTCCCGCGTCAGGGCCGCGCCGCCGCCCTTGATCATGCAGCCCCCACCATCGATCTCGTCCGCCCCGTCGATGTACACCGGCAGTGCGGTGATCTCATTGGCTTCGAACACCCGGATGCCATGCCCCCGCAGCCGTGCGGTGCTGCGCTCGGAGCTCGACACCGCACCGGCCACCTTGTGCCGGATGCCGGCCAGTGCATCGATGAAGCGGTCGACCGTGGAGCCGGTGCCCACGCCCACCAGTTCACCCGTGACCACCTCCGCCAAGGCGGCGGCAGCCACCAGCGCCTTCAGTTCGTCCTGGGTCGGTTGGGTTTGCGTCATGGCCCGATTATGAAAGGCGGCCTGAGACAATCCGGGCGATGTCGCTCGTTCCCTACGCCCTCACCCGCCCTTTCCTGTTCGGCCTGGACGCCGAGCAGGCCCACGACCTGACGCTGGCCAGCATCGCCACCTGGCAGAACACGCCCGCACAGTGCCTGTGGCAGCAGCGCCGCGTGGCCGACCCGGTGGAGGTGGCCGGGCTGCGCTTCCCCAACCGCCTGGGGCTGGCCGCCGGCCTGGACAAGAACGGCCGCTGCATCGACGGCTTCGGCGCGATGGGTTTCGGCTTCATCGAGGTGGGCACCGTCACGCCCCGGGCCCAGCCGGGCAATCCCAAGCCGCGCATCTTCCGCCTGCCCGAGGCCGATGCCCTGATCAACCGCCTGGGCTTCAACAACGGCGGGCTGGATGCTTTCGTGGCCAACGTGCGCAAGGCCCGAAGCTTCCGGGCTGCCGGCGGCATCGTGGGGCTGAACATCGGCAAGAACGCCGACACCCCGATCGACCGCGCCACCGACGACTACCTGCTGGGCCTGGCCGGCGTGTACCCGCATGCCGATTACGTCACCGTCAACATCTCCAGCCCCAACACCAAGAACCTGCGCCAACTGCAGACCGACGACGCGCTGGAAGGCCTGCTCGGCACGCTGCAGGCCCGCCGGGGCGAACTGGCTGCGCAGCACCGCCGCGAGGTGCCGCTGTTCCTGAAGATCGCACCCGACCTGGACGAAGCCCAGGTGGGCGCCATCGCGCAAGCCCTGGTGCGCCACGGCGTGGCCGGCGTGATCGCCACCAACACCACGCTCGACCGCAAGGCCGTGCAGGGCCGGCCCCATGCCGAGGAAGCCGGTGGCCTGAGCGGCCGGCCAGTCTTCGAGGCCAGCAACCGAGTCATCCGCCAGCTGCGGGCCGCCCTGCCTGCGGGCTTCCCGATCATCGGCGTGGGCGGGGTGCTCAGCGGGGCCGATGCCCAGGCCAAGCGGGCGGCCGGGGCCGACCTCGTGCAGATCTACACCGGACTGATCTACCGCGGGCCGGTGCTGGTGAGCGAGGCGGCGCGGGCGCTGAAGCGGGCGGCTTGAGGCCGGGGGCCCGAAGGCACCGCAAGGCGTTGCCAGGGCCGGGCACCACCCGAGAGGCGGGGCCCAGGCAAAATCGCAGCTTTGCTCCCTTGAAAGCGCACCCCCGTGGATTTGAAAGTGCCGATCACCATCACCGACGAGCTCACCGACGAGGTCATCACCCTGACCGGCTTGCTCAACCTGGCCAGCGGCGAAATCGGCCGCATCGAGTACCAGGACTACGATGTCCAGGCGCTCGGCCTTCCCTGGGAGCGGGAGGACTACGAGTTCACCAGCGGCATCCTGTCCAACGAAGGCAAGGACGTCGAATTCCGCGTCGACGTCAACAAGGTCACCGGCCAGTACTCGGTCAGCGCCAGCGAGCTGCTGGAGATCAAGGTGCGAGCCGCGGCGCTCTTCGCCGGCGTCGGCCCTAAAGCCCTGCTCGAGAAGTCGGCGGTCAAGGCGCCGCCACCCCGGGGCGGCGGCGGCAAGCAGGGGCGCTTTCATTGAAAGGGCGGCTGCCCTTTCAATGCGCCCCGCCGCCGCCCGCCGCGGCACCGGCCTTGGGCCTGGCCAGCCAGATCACGGCGATCAGCACGAAGAACAGGATCGACGACATCCGGAACAGGTCGGTGACGGCCATCGTGTAGGCCTGCTGGTCGAGCGTGCGGTTGATGTTGGCCAGCGCCTGTTCGGCCGTCATGCCGCTGGCCTGCAGCTGGGCCAGCGTCTGCATCGCCGCGGCGTTGCCCCGGTTGACCGATTCGCTGAGCTGCTGATGGTGCAGGATCGCGCGGTCTTCCCAGATGGTCGTGAACAGCGACGTGCCGACCGCGCCAGCGGTGATGCGCACGAAGTTCGACAGGCCGGCGGCCGACGGCATGCGGTCGGGCGTGAGGCCGGAAAACACGATCGCCTGCAGCGGGATGAAGAAGAACGCCATGGCGGCGCCCTGGAGCACCGTCGGGATGAGGATCGTCGTGAAGTCGGCCTGCGCGTTGAAATGCGATCGCATCCAGAGCACGATGCCGAACCCGATGAAGGCCACGCTGGCGAGCTTGCGAGGGTCGATGCGGCCGACGTTCTTGCCGACCCACGGCGACAGCAGGATCGCCAGGATGCCCACGGGCGCCGTCGCCAGGCCGGCCCACGTGGCCGTGTAGCCCATGTACTGCTGCAGCCACAGCGGCAGCAGCACCACGTTGCCGAAGAACAGGCCATACGCGATCGACAGTGACATCGTGCCAGTGACGAAGTTGCGCCGCGTGAACAGCCGCAGGTCGACGATGGGGTGCTTGTCGGTCAGTTCCCAGGCCAGGAAGAACAGGAAGCTGACGATGGCAACCACCGCCAGGATGACGATCTGGCCCGACGAGAACCAGTCGAGCTCCTTGCCCTTGTCGATCATGATCTGCATGGAACCGACGAACACCACCAGCAGGATCAGGCCGACCACATCCAGCGGAACACGCCGCGGCCCGGGGTCGCGCTTGCGGTAGATCGACCAGGTCAGCGCAGCCGCGAACAGGCCCACCGGCACGTTGATGTAGAAGATCCACGGCCACGAGATGTTGTCGGTGATCCAGCCGCCCAGCAGCGGCCCGGCCACCGGGGCCACCAGCACGGTGATGGCCCACATGGCCATCGCGGTGCCGGCCTTGGCTGCGGGGTAGCTGGCCAGCAGCAGCGTCTGCGACAGGGGGATCATCGGCCCGGCGACCAGGCCCTGCAGCACGCGGAACGCGATCAGCATGCCGATGTTCGGGGCCAGGCCGCAAAGCCATGAAGCGATCACGAAGAGCAGCACGCTCGACGTGAACAGCCGCACCTGGCCGAAGCGCTGCGTGAGCCAGCCGGTCAGCGGCACGCTGATCGCGTTGGCCACGGCGAAGGAGGTGATGACCCAGGTGCCCTGCGCCGGACTGACGCCCATGTCGCCGGCGATGGCCGGAATCGAGACGTTGGCGATCGAGGTGTCGAGCACGTTCATGAAGGTCGCCAGCGACAGCGCGACCGTGCCCAGGACCAGCTCGCCGCCGCTCAGCGGCGGGAACGCGACAGGACGCGGCGGCATCGCAGGCGGGGCCGGCGGTGGCGGCGCGGCCGGCACCCGATCGGCCGGCAGGGCGGCGCTGGAGGACGACATGGCAGCCGGCCCCTACTTCAACGTCGCGGCTTGCGCAGCGCTGCCCGCGGCCAGCGTGGCCACGGCTGCACCGCCGCCACCCGGGCTGGGCCTGGCCAGGCGCACCGCGCTGCCGCCGTTGGCGACGATGATCTTGCGCACCTCGGCATCGGCCGCGCTGTTGTTCTGTTCGAAGACATGGGTCTGCACGGTGGTCGATGCCCGATCGACATCGGCGAGCATGCGGCCGTCCTGCTTGCTGATATCGACCTTGGCGTCCATGGACAGGCCCACGCGCAACGGGTGTTCGACCAACTCCTTGGCGTCGAGCTGGATCCGCACCGGCACGCGCTGCACCACCTTGATCCAGTTGCCCGTCGCGTTCTGCGCCGGCAGCAGCGCAAAGGCCGCCCCGGTGCCCGCGCCCAGGCCCTCGATGGTGCCGTGGTAGGGCACCTTCTTGCCGTACACATCGGCCACCAGTTCCACCGGTTGGCCCAGGCGCAGGTTCTGCAACTGGCTTTCCTTGAAGTTGGCCTCGACCCAGACCTGGTTCAGCGCAATGACCGAGAGCAGCGGCGCGCCGGCCTGCACGCGCTGGCCGAGTTGCACGCTGCGCTTGGCGACGAACCCGTCCACCGGCGACAGCAGCTCGCTGCGCTTGAGCGCCAGGAAGGCCTCGCGCACCCGCGCCGCGGCACGCTGGACGTTGGGGTGCTGCTCGGC
>CAIJPE010000249.1 GCA_903822435.1 uncultured beta proteobacterium
CCTTCGGCCATGCTCTCCGACTCGACGTCCATCGAGACGCCGCTGGCCTCCAGGAACGAGCAATCCGTCGGCTGCGGCGAGCTGCCGAAGCCGACCACGAAGGTAAAGGGCGTTGACAGGTCGGCGTTGACGTGCAGCGGCGGCATCAGGCGGCTCAGGGCTTGGGCATCTGCTGCTGGAAGGTGATGGCGATGAATTCCGCCGGGCGGATGATGGCCACCCTCACGATGACTCGCAGGATGCCTTCCTGAATCTCCTGGGCTGTCATGGTCTCGCCCAGGCCGACGCGCACGCCGAAGGCATCCTGGGGCTTCGCGCCGACCAGCCCGCCGCTCTTCCACAGGCCGGTGAGGAAGTTGGAGATCATCGAGCGGAGGGTCACCCACGTGCGGCTCTCGTTGGGCTCGAAGACCATCGTCCTGGCAGCCAGGCGGCAACTCTCTTCGAGCATGATCACCGTGCGACGAACGCTGATGTAGCGCCAGTCCTGGCTGTTGCCATCCAGGGTGCGCGCGCCCCACACCAGGACGCCCTGCCCTGGGAAGCGGCGGATGACATTGATGCTCTTGCCATCGATGGGGACGTTCAGGTCCTCCTGGTCGTCGTGCGAGACATCGACGGCCGGCCCGATCACGTTGGTCACGCTGACGTTGGCCGGCGCCTTCCACACGCCACGCGCGTCGTCCACCTGCGCGTAGATGCCTGCCATGGCAGCCGCGGGGGGCACGAGGTTCATCTGCGCGCAAGCCTCCTCGACCAACCTGGCATACAGCGGACTGACGCTCATCAGGCGCTTGTGCAGCGGTTGCCTTTGCGGTGCCGGCCAGTCGGCAGGCCCGGGTGAACCGCCCAGGGCCACGTCGGTCTTCAGCAGCGACGCCAGTGCGGACGGGTCGCCGAAGACCGTGACGTCGATATCGCCAGCCTGCACCAGCGATGTATGCAGCCAGGGGTAGTAGGCGGCGGCGAAGTCCAGGTGGTCGGTGCCCAGGTCGCCACGGAAACCCTCGATGCAGTCGTAGGTGCCGTCGCGGCGGTCTCGGTCACCGCCCCAGATGTCGAGGATGGCCACGCGGTTGCGCATCGTGCCGCCGCAGTGCGCCAGCACCTGCCGCTGAACGCGAATGCAGCCGGGTTCGTCGAGCAGCACGGCGTCGGGCGTCAGCACCATCGTCGGCTCCTGCTCCTGCAGCAGCGGCTCCAGCCCCGCCACCAGCGCATCCGCGTCGACCTCGTCGCCATAGTTCCCGACCGACACGATGTAGCAAGCCGAGCCGCCATTCTGGAAGAAGTGGTTCAGCGACTGGTGCATCAGGAATCGGCCACCTGCCTTGCCGGCGGCGCGGCTGAGCAGGTACTGGCGGCCGCTCAGGCTGAATGCGATGGACTGGCCGCGCGCATCGGTCTGCTTGGGCGCCGGACCTGCGGCCGGGGCCGGATTGCCCACCTCGGCGATGCTGAAGCATGGCTTGGGCGGGCCGCCAAAGCAGTGGCTGTAATCGACCATCGAGCCGATGCGCCAGGGCACGTTCGTCAGCGCCTTGACTCCGTTCACCGCACGCTGGGTGTATCCGATGAACACAGGCACTGCGGTGGCCACCGCGACCACCGAGGTCGGGAACGCGTTGTCTTCGACGGTGTAGACACCGGGTGTGTTCATCACGTACTGGTCCGATCCGACGGAAGGCAGTGGACGGCAAAGGCCGCGCCCGTCCGGCAACGTGCCGTGCCGTGCTGTGCTGTGCTGTGCTGTGCTGTGC
>CAIJPE010000250.1 GCA_903822435.1 uncultured beta proteobacterium
ACAGCGCCGGGTGGTCGTTGGCTGGGTCGCCGTGCGCGATGTCGCCGCCGATGGTGCCGCGGTTGCGCACCTGGGGGTCGGCGATCTGCCGCGGCGCCTCGGCCAGCAAGGGCACGCGGGCCTTCAAGACGGGGCTGGCGATCAAGTCGTTCTCGACCGTCATGGCCCCGATCACGACGGTGTTGCCGTCTTCACAGATGCCGCGCAGTTCGGGGATGCGGTTCAGGTCGATCAGGTGCGCCGGCTGGGCGAAGCGCAGCTTCATCATGGGCAGCAGGCTGTGGCCGCCGGCCAGCAGCTTGGCGTCGCTGCCCAGGCTGCCGAGCAGGGTGAGGGCTTCGCCCACCGTTTGCGGCGCGTGATAGTCGAAGGCGGGTGGAATCATCGGCGTCTCCAGAAGCGGGGTGGCCGCTGGGATGCGGCTCGGTGGCGTACCGCGCCATTGTTGGCGGACCGTGTGAAGCGCGCAGGTCGCAGGGGACGGCCCGCGGCAGCCCTGTGGCCTGCGCGCCTGCACGAGCGGCCGCCTTGCTGCACGAACGGCAGACTGCCGCCGCAGCAGCCCGCGTGATCAGGGAAAGCGAGGGGGCAGGATTAACCCTGAGAAGCGCCCTGGCGCAGGGCCGAAGCGCCGGCCGGCAGCCCCAGGCGCGCCAGAAAGGCGGCCTGGCTGGAGCGGGACACCGGCACGGGTTCGGCCTCCCCGCGCAGCCTCAGGGACAGGCGGCCGTCCTCCCGCAGCAGCTCCGTCACGGCGCGCAGGTTGACGATGTGGCTGCGGTGAACGCGCACGAAGTGCTCGGGGTCCAGCCGGGTCTCGAGGTCGCCGATGGCCAGGTTGCAGAAGCGGCTGCCCTCGGCGGTCATCACCCGGGTGTAGTGGCCGTCGGAGCGGATGCACAGCACCTCGTCGGCGGGCACCAGGAGGATCTTCTGCTCGTGCACCGTCGGCAGTTTCAGCAGCCGCCGCCGCGCCTCGGGCGCCTGGCCCGGCAGGCCTTCGCCGCTCACGGCCTCGGTGATGTCGTAGAACACCAGCACGTAGCCCGCGGGGGACCTCTGCCCGTCCGTCAGCTGCGTGACCTTGATCAGGAGCACCCGCTCAGGAATGTTGATGATCATCGCCATCGGCGGCGGGTTGGCCACGGGGCAGGCGCCGGCCTGGTCGAGCAGCGATTCCACCTTGGGCTGCGAGCGCTCCGGGTGGAACGACAGCACCATGCGGTCGAAGGGCTGCTTGGCTTCCACCGGCAGCACGCGCCGCGCGAAGGCATTCATGGCCACCACGGTGCGCTGGGTGTCCAGCTGCACCACGCCCACGTCGAAGCGTTCGAGCCAGAGCAGCGGCGAGGCCGCGGGGGCGGGGACTTCGGGTCGGTCGGGCGCGTACATCTGGCCCGCACGATACGCGAGTCGATCAGGCCCGCAAGCCGCGTGGAACCCGCATGCGGGCGCCCCTCGGGCCAGCCTGGCAGAGGGGCCGAGGCCTTACTTCTTGCGCAGCTTCTGGATGGCGGCCAGCTGGGCCGCCATGGCCGCGAATTCACCTTGCGCCTGGGCCAGGTCGATGTCGCTCTTGGCGCTCTTCATCGCCTCTTCGGCCTGCTTCTTGGCCTCGGTGGCCTTGGCCTCGTCCAGGTCCTTGCCGCGGATGGCGGTGTCGGCCAGCACGGTCACCGTACCCGGCTGCACCTCCAGGATGCCGCCAGCCACGAAGATGAACTCTTCCTCACCCGCCGAGCCGTCGGCATTGGCGCGCTCGATGCGCACCGCGCCCGGCTTGATGCGGGTGATCAGCGGCGTGTGCCGCGGCAGGATGCCCAGCTCGCCGTTCTCGCCGGGCAGGGCCACGAAACGGGCTTCGCCGCTGAAGATGCTCTCTTCGGCGGAGACGACGTCGACATGCAAGGTGGCCATGATTCGTTACCTACAAGATTTGAAGAAGGTTCAGGAAGCTGCGCTCACTGAATCTTCTTCGCCTTCTCAAATGCATCGTCAATCGTGCCGACCATGTAGAAGGCCTGCTCCGGCAAGGCATCGCACTCGCCGTTGACGATCATCTTGAAGCCGCGGATGGTTTCCTTCAGCGGCACGTACTTGCCCGGGCTGCCGGTGAACACCTCGGCGACATGGAAGGGCTGGCTCAGGAAACGCTGGATCTTCCGGGCGCGGGCCACGGCCAGCTTGTCTTCGGGGCTCAGCTCGTCCATGCCCAGGATGGCGATGATGTCGCGCAGTTCCTTGTAGCGCTGCAGGGTCTGCTGCACCGCACGGGTGGTGTTGTAGTGCTCTTCGCCGATGACGTTCGGGTCGACCTGGCGGCTGTTGCTGTCCAGCGGGTCCACCGCGGGGTAGATGCCCAGCGAGGCGATGTCGCGCGAGAGCACCACGGTGGCGTCCAGGTGGGCGAAGGTGGTGGCCGGCGACGGGTCGGTCAGGTCATCCGCGGGGACGTACACGGCCTGGATCGAGGTGATCGATCCGACCTTGGTGGAGGTGATGCGCTCTTGCAGGCGGCCCATTTCCTCGGCCAGCGTCGGCTGGTAGCCCACGGCAGAAGGCATCCGGCCCAGCAGGGCGGACACTTCGGTACCGGCCAGCGTGTAGCGGTAGATGTTGTCCACGAAGAACAGCACGTCGCGGCCTTCGTCGCGGAAGCTCTCGGCGATGGTCAGGCCCGTCAGGGCCACGCGCAGGCGGTTGCCCGGGGGCTCGTTCATCTGGCCGTAGACCATGCTCACCTTGGAGTCGCCCAGCGACTCCAGGTTGACCACGCCCGACTCGGCCATCTCGTGATAGAAGTCGTTGCCCTCGCGGGTGCGCTCACCCACGCCCGCGAACACCGACAAGCCGCTGTGCGCCTTGGCGATGTTGTTGATGAGCTCCATCATGTTCACGGTCTTGCCCACGCCGGCGCCGCCGAACAGGCCCACCTTGCCGCCCTTGGCGAAGGGGCAGATCAGGTCGATCACCTTGATGCCGGTTTCCAGCAGTTCCTGGCTGGGGCTCAGTTCGTCGTAGGCGGGGGCCTTGCGGTGGATGGAGGCGGTGAGGGTCTGGTCGACCGGGCCGCGCTCGTCGATGGGGTTGCCCAGCACGTCCATGATGCGGCCGAGCGTGGCCTTGCCCACAGGCACGGTGATGGCCGCGCCGGTGTTGCTGACCATCAGGCCGCGGCGCAGGCCGTCGGACGAGCCCAGCGCAATGGTGCGCACCACGCCGTCGCCGAGCTGCTGCTGCACTTCCAGCGTCAGCGCCGTGCCTTCCAGCTTCAGCGCGTCGTAGATGCTGGGCATGGCGTTGCGCGGGAACTCCACGTCCACCACCGCGCCGATGCACTGGACGATCTTGCCTTGGGTCTGTGTGTTCGACATGTCGGATTTCCTTCGGATCTGGGATGCTTCAGACGGCAGCGGCACCGCTCACGATTTCACTCAATTCCTTGGTGATCGCGGCCTGCCGGGTCTTGTTGTAGATGAGCTTGAGCTCGCCGATCAGGCTGCCCGCGTTGTCGGTGGCGGCCTTCATGGCCACCATGCGCGCGCTCTGCTCGCTGGCCATGTTCTCGGCCACGGCCTGGAAGACGAGTGCTTCGATGTAGCGCTGGATGAGGTCGTCGATGACGGTCGCGGCGTCGGGCTCGTAGATATAGTCCCAGCCGTGCAGGGTCTTCTCGGCCGCGGTCTGGCTCAGGCGGTCGGCGGCCAGCGGCAGCAGCTGCTCGACCATCGGCTCCTGCTTCATCGTGTTGATGAACTTGGTGCAGCACAGGTAGACGGCGTCGAGCTTGCCGGCCACGAAGGCATCGAGCATGACCTTCACCGGGCCGATGAGCTTGTCCAGCTGCGGCGCATCGCCCAGCTGGATGGCGTGGCTGACCACGTTGGCGCCCACGCGGTTCAGGAAGCCGAAGCCCTTGTTGCCGATCGCCACCGCCTGGATGGCACGGCCGGCCGCCTGCTCGTCCTTCATCTTGTTCGTGACGGCGCGCAACACGTTGGTGTTCAGGCCGCCGCACAAGCCCTTGTCGGTCGTGACGACGATGAAGCCCACGGCCTTGGCGGTGCCCCCGGTGCGCTGGTAGGGCGACTTGTATTCCGGGTTGGCCTGCGACAGGTTGGCCGTGATGTTGCGGATCTTGTCGGCATAGGGGCGCGCGGCGCGCATGCGCTCCTGGGCCTTGCGCATCTTGCTCGCCGCCACCATTTCCATGGCCTTGGTGATCTTCTTGGTGTTCTCCACCGATTTGATCTTGCCGCGGATCTCTTTTCCAACCGCCATCAGATACTCCTCGAACCGCCCAAGCGAACGCCGCGGAACCGGCTTCGCCGGGCCGCTGGCGTTGCCCCCTTGAGGGGGAGCGGCGCAGCCGCTTCGGGGGTGGGTTTCATGTGAACGACTTCTTGAACGCCGTGATGGCGTTGGTCAGTTCTTCTTCGGCGGCCTTGTCCATCGCCTTGTCGTTTTCCAGCTTGGCCAGCAGGGCCGCGTGGCTCGACTTCAGGTGCTGGTGCAGGCCGTGCTCGAAAGCCAGGACCTTCTTGACCTCGATATCGTCCAGGAAGCCCTTGTTGGCCGCGAACAGGGTGGCACCCATCAGGCTGATGGGCAGCGGCGAGTACTGCGGCTGCTTGAGCAGTTCGGTCACGCGGGCACCGCGGTCGAGCTGCTTGCGGGTGGCGGCGTCCAGGTCGGAGGCGAACTGGGCGAAGGCCGCCAGTTCGCGGTACTGCGCCAGGTCGGTACGGATGCCGCCCGACAGGTTCTTGATCAGCTTGGTCTGCGCCGCAGAGCCCACGCGAGACACCGAGATGCCGGCGTTGATGGCGGGGCGGATGCCGGCGTTGAACAGCGAGGTCTCCAGGAAGATCTGGCCGTCGGTGATGGAGATGACGTTCGTCGGCACGAAGGCGGACACGTCGCCGGCTTGCGTCTCGATGATCGGCAGTGCGGTGAGCGAACCCGTCTTGCCCTTGACCTCGCCCTTGGTGAAGGCTTCGACGTAGTCGGCGTTCACGCGGGCGGCGCGCTCGAGCAGGCGGCTGTGGAGATAGAACACGTCGCCAGGGTAGGCTTCGCGGCCCGGCGGGCGGCGCAGCAGCAGCGAGACCTGGCGGTAGGCGACGGCCTGCTTGGACAGGTCGTCGTACACGATCAGCGCGTCTTGCCCGCGGTCGCGGAAGTACTCGCCCATGGTGCAGCCCGAGTAGGCCGACACGTACTGCATGGCCGCCGATTCGCTGGCCGAGGCCGCCACGACGATGGTGTACTCCATGGCGCCGGCCTGCTCCAGCGCGCGCACCACGTTCTTGATCGACGACGCCTTCTGGCCGATGGCGACGTACACGCACGTCACGCCCTGGCCCTTCTGGTTGATGATGGTGTCGATGGCCACCGCGGTCTTGCCGGTCTGGCGGTCGCCGATGATCAGCTCGCGCTGGCCGCGGCCCACGGGCACCATCGAGTCGATGGACTTCAGGCCGGTCTGCAGCGGCTGGCTCACCGACTGGCGGGCGATCACGCCCGGCGCGACCTTCTCGATCACGTCCGTCATCTTGGCGTTGATCGGGCCCTTGCCATCGATGGGCTGTCCCAGCGCGTTGACCACGCGGCCGATGAGCTCGGGGCCGACCGGCACGGACAGGATGTTGCCCGTGCACTTGACCGTGTCGCCTTCGGAGATGTGCTCGTACTCGCCCAGGATCACCGCGCCGACCGAGTCGCGCTCGAGGTTGAGCGCCAGGCCGAAGGTGGGTTGGCCGCTGGCGGTGGCGGGGAATTCCAGCATTTCGCCAGCCATCACGTCCGACAGGCCATGGACGCGCACGATGCCGTCCGTGACCGAGACGACCGTGCCCTGGTTCTTGATGTCCGCCGAGACGGCAAGGCCTTCGATGCGGCTCTTGATCAGCTCGGAAATTTCTGCGGGATTCAGATTCATGGTGTGCTCCTGGGTGTCACGGGCGGGCCGGGGGAGGAAGTCCTCAGGCGGTCAGCGCGACTTTCATCTGTTCGAGACGGGCCTTGACCGAAGTGTCGAGCACCTCGTCGCCGACGACGACGCGAATGCCCCCGATCAATTCGGGGTCGAGTTCAACCGTCGCATTCAATTTGCGCTTGAAACGCTGCTCCAGCGCGGCCATCACCTCGGCCAGCTGGCCTTCGCTGATGGGGAAGGCGCTTTGCACGACCGCATCCGACACGCCGGTGCTGCCGTTGACCAGGGCCAGGAACTGCGTGGCGATCTCGGGCAGGGCCGCCAGGCGGCCGTTGTCGATGATCGCCTTGAGCAGGTTGCCCACCTTGGGGTCGAGCGACAGGCCCTGGCTCAGCGCGCTGCCGGCCATCAGGTCGAAGACCTGCGTGGGTGCCACTTTGGGGTTGTCGGCGAACTGCCGCAGCTCGGGGCTGCCCGCCAGCGCAGCCAGGCCGGCCAGCTGGGGCTTCAGGTGCGCAGCGTCGGCACCCGCCGAGCTGAACAAGGCCTCGGCGTAGGGCCGTGCGATGGTCGCGAGTTCAGCCATTTCAGAGCTCGGCCTTCAAACGCGAAAGCAACTCGGCGTGGACACCGGCGTTGACTTCCTTGCGCAAGATGGCTTCGGCACCCTTGACGGCCAAGCCGGCCACCTGCTCGCGCAGGGCCTCCCGGGCCTTCACGGACTCCTGCTCGGCTTCGGCCTTGGCGGCAGCGATGATCTTCGCGCCTTCTTCGCTGGCCTTGCCCTTGGCCTCTTCCACGATCTGCTGGGCCAGGCGCTCGGCATCGGCCAGGCGCTTGGCGGCGTCGTCGCGGGCGGCGGAGAGCTGAGCTTCAACCCGCTTGTTGGCCAGGTTCAATTCGCTCTTGGCCTTGTCGGCGGCTGAAAGGCCGTCGGCAATCTTCTTGGCGCGTTCATCGAGCGCGCCCGTGATCGGTGGCCACACGAATTTCATCGTGAACCAGACCAGGATCAGGAACACGATCATCTGGACGATGAGGGTACCGGTGATATTCACAAACAGCCTCGCTCAGTAAAGGACCAACCACCAAACCCCAAGCGAACGCCGCAGAACCGGCTCAGCCGGACTGCTGCCGTCGCCCCCTTGAGAGGGAGCGGCGCAGCCGCTTCGGGGGTGGGCGACATCACTTCGGCAGGTTGGCGATCTGGGCCAGGAACGGGTTGGCCGTGGCGAACCACAGGGCGATACCGGTGCCGATGATGAAGGCGGCGTCGATCAGGCCGGCCAGCAGGAACATCTTGGTCTGCAGTTCACCCATGAGTTCGGGCTGGCGCGCAGCCGACTCGAGGTACTTGCTGCCCATGATGCCGATGCCGATACACGCACCGACAGCGCCCAGACCGATGATCAGGCCGGCGGCGAGGGCAACAAAGCTGATGACTTCCATGATGACTCCAGTTGAGTAGGTTTGAGAGAAAGGAGGAAACGGGAAAAACGAAGGAAAGGAATGCGCCGCGAGCGGCCGAACCGCACTCAGTGCGAGTCGTGCGCCTGGCCGATGTAGACCAGCGTGAGCATCATGAACACGAAGGCCTGCAGCGTGATGATCAGGATGTGGAAGATGGCCCAGGCCGAGCCGGCGATGATGTGCAACAGCGCCAGGCCGAACCCGCCGGCCGACAGCGTGAAGGCGCCGCCCAGCAGGGCGATCAGCAGGAAGATCAGTTCGCCGGCGTACATGTTGCCGAACAGCCGCATGCCGTGCGAAACCGTCTTGGCGACGAACTCGATCACCTGCATGAGGAAGTTGAAGGGGTACAGCGCCCAGTGGTCGCCGAAGGGTGCCGCGAAGAGTTCGTGAATCCAGCCACCCAGGCCCTTGACCTTGACGTTGTAGGCCAGGCAGGTGACGAGCACGCCCAGCGACAGGCCCATCGTCACCGACAGGTCGGCCGTGGGGACCGAGCGCAGGTAGGCGTGGTGGGCTTCGCCGCCCATGGCCACGACGATCTTCTCCCAGATGAAGGGAAGCAGATCGACCGGCAGCAGGTCCATCGCGTTGAGCAGGAAGATCCATACGAACACCGTGAGGGCCAGCGGCGAGACCAGCTTGCGGCTGGTGGCGTTGTGCACGATGCCCTTGGCCTGCGACTCGACCATCTCGACCAGGATCTCGACGGCGGCCTGGAAGCGGCCCGGCACGCCGGAGGTGGCCTTGGATGCGGCCTTCCAGAGCAGGAAGCAGCCGATCAGGCCGATCACGATGGAGAACACCACCGAATCCCAGTGAATCACGGAGAGGTCGAAGGGCGAACCCGCGGCCATCTCCTTGTTGCTGAGATGGGTCAGGTGGTGAACGATGTATTCACCGGCGGTCTGGCCGCCCTCGCCTGCGTGCTCCGCGGCCTTCTCGGCAACCTGTGCTGCATCTGCCATGGTCGTGTCGTCTCGTCCCGTTCACCGTTTCACGCGGCCGCGCCACAAGAGCGCCAGCCAGTACACCTTCATGCACACCACCAACGCGGCCAGCAAGGCCGGCCAGCTCAGGTGCTGCACGATCCGCGTCGCCAGCATCAGCATGACGACGGAAACCGCTATCTTGACCATCTCCCACAACATGAAGCTGACGGCGCTGGTGCCGGGCGACAGGCTGCTGAGCTGGCTGGTCATGCCGCGCGCCATCAAGGCGCCCGGCACCACCACCGTGGCAGCGCCGTACAGCGCCGACCAGAAAACCTCCTGCCTGCCCGTGAGCAGCACCGCAAGCAGCGCCAGACCCACCCCCACACCGGCCTGCACCCGCAAGACCCGCCACGGCGAAAGTGGGGGGTCCTTCAGACGCAGGGCCTGCGCCTGCTCCCGGGTCAACGGCTTGAAAGCCGAAGCCGGGGCTCCATCTTGTTCTTGCCTGTCTGAGCCCAACCCGATCCAGGAATCCTTCCAGGGATCGGTTTCTTTACCGTCCTTGTCATTGCCCCAGCGTTCGTTCCGGGTCAGCCGTTCGATCGCCATGGTTGGGTGAGCTCAGCAAAGCCTCGGAATTATACGAAGAAACCCGAGGGTCTCGGCCGGCTGGGCTTCGGGGCCTGCGATCATTGCGCCCATGCCGTCCCATTTCTGCAACGTCTTGCGGCCCGCGACCGCCATCCTGGGGCTGGTCGCCAGCATCACCGGATGTGCCCTGGCAGCCGACCCGCCCATGCCTGTTGAAAAGCCCCACCACGGCGAAGCGGGTTTCCAGGACAACGACCTCGAGTTCGTCCCCCGAAGTGGGTGGGACCTGCTGCGCTGGCAGTGGAACGCCGCACGCCACGGCCTGCCCAGGCCGCCGCTGACGGCCACGCCGGTGGTGGCGCCCGACCTGGCCTTCCTCCACGCCAACGCGAAGGCCGGAGCGGCCATGCAGCCTGCGGTCACCTGGATCGGCCATGCCACGGTGCTGGTGCAGCAGGCCGGCCTGAACGTGCTCACCGACCCGATCTTCTCGCGACGCGCGTCGCCCTTCACGTGGCTGGGGCCGCAACGCGCCCAGCCCCCGGGCGTGGCGCTGGCCGACCTGCCGCACATCGACGTGGTGGTGATCTCGCACAACCACTACGACCACTGCGACCTGCCCAGCCTTCGGGCCCTGCAGAAGCAGCCCGGCGGGCCGCCGCTGGTGGTGGTGCCCCTCGGGGTCAAGGCCCTGATGGCGGAAGAGGGGATCGGCCCGGTGGTCGAACTGGACTGGTGGCAGGTGCACCGCGTGGGCGGCCTGGACATCGTGCTGACACCGGCGCAGCACTGGTCGGGCCGCCACCTGCTCGATCGGATGCAGACGCTGTGGGGGGGCTACGCCCTGCTGTCGGCGGACGCCCACGTCTTCTTCGCGGGCGACACCGCCTATTCCAGGGACTTCGCGGCGATCCGCAAGCACTTCGCCGATCGCCAGCAGGACGGGGGCTTCGACATGGCCCTGATTCCTCTGGGGGCCTACGAGCCGCGCTGGTTCATGAAGGACCAGCACGTCGATCCCGAGGAGGCCGTCCGCATCCACCTGGACCTGGGCGCCAAGCGCTCGCTGGGCGTGCACTGGGGCACCTTCGAGCTCAGCGACGAGTCGCTGGACGAGCCCCCGAGGGCGCTGGCGCAGGCCCGCCGCCAGCTGCGCGTGCCCGATACCGCGTTCTTCGTCCTGGCGATCGGCCAGACGCGTCTGGTGGCGCGTCGCGGCGACGCACAATGAAGGTCCGCGCGGAACCCCCGCGGTCGCCGGCCCTCCAAACCGCCCCATGAAGACCACTTTCGCACCCGCTGCCCTCCTGATCATCGCGCTGGCCGGCGCGGCCCGCGCGGCCACGCCCGGCGCCAGCGCGGAAGTCACCACGCCGCAAGTGCGCGCCGAGCTCGTGGCCCAGGCGCCGCAGGGCGTGTTGCCGGGTCAGCCGCTTTGGCTGGGGCTCAAGATCGAGCACCAGCCGCACTGGCACACCTATTGGAAGAACCCGGGCGACTCCGGCCTGCCCACCACCCTGGACTGGACCCTGCCTGCCGGCGTGGTGGCCGGCGAGATCGAGTGGCCCACGCCCGGCAAGCTGCCGATCGGCCCGTTGATGAACTACGGCTACGAAGGCACGCTGCTGCTGCCCGTGGCGGTAACGGTGCCCGAGGGCTTCAAGGCCGAGGCACTGGACGTGAAGCTGCATGCCGAGTGGCTGGTGTGCAAGGACGTTTGCATTCCGCAAAGCGGCGACTTCGCGCTGCGCGTGCCCGCCCAGGCCGCCACGGCCGGCCATGCCGGACTGTTTGCCGCGGCCCGGGCGGCCAGGCCCATGGCGGCGCCCGGCGCCAAGGCCTCGGCCCGCGTGGAAGGCAGCGCCCTGATCGTGCGCGTGACAGGCCTGCCGGCAGCGGTGCAGGGCCAGCCGCTGTCCTTTTTCGCCGAGACCGGCGGAGTGATACAGACCGCAGCCCAGCCCGAATCGGCCTGGTCGGGCGCCGACTGGACGGCCCGCATTCCGCTGGACCCGCAACGCAGCGTCTCGCCCGCCTCGATCCCGACCGTGCTGGTGGCAGCCGGCCAACCGGCCGGCGTGCAACTCGATGTGGCCGTGGAGACCGCGTGGCCCGCCCCGGCGCCTCCGCCGGCGGCACTGCCCGCGATCGAGGCCCCGCAGGCGCCCGCCCCCGCCTCGGGCGTTGCGCCCCCGGGCTTGGCGCTGGGGCTGCTGCTGGCCCTGGCAGGCGGGGCGCTGCTCAACCTCATGCCCTGCGTGTTTCCCGTGCTGTCGCTGAAGGTGCTGGGCTTTGCCGGCCATGCCCAGGACCGGCGCCGGTTGCTGGCGGGGGGCCTGGCCTACACGGTCGGCGTGGTGCTGTCCTTCGTGGCGTTGGCCGGCCTGCTGCTGGCGCTGCGCGCGGGCGGCGAGCAGCTGGGCTGGGGCTTCCAGTTGCAAAGCCCCGCGGTGGTGGCCGTGCTGGCCGCCCTGTTCACGCTGATCGGCCTGAACCTGGCAGGCGTGTTCGAGTTCGGTTCGGTGCTGCCCAGTTCGTGGGCCGCCGCCCGGGCACGCAACCCCATGCTCGACTCGGCCTTGACGGGCGTGCTGGCCGTGGCCGTGGCCTCGCCCTGCACGGCACCCTTCATGGGGGCCTCGCTCGGGCTGGCAGTCACGCTGCCCACGCCGCAGGCACTGTCGATCTTCGCGGCGCTCGGCCTGGGCATGGCCCTGCCCTACCTGGCGGCCTGCGCCTGGCCGCAGGTGGCGCGGCTGCTGCCGCGGCCCGGGGTGTGGATGGCGCACTTCAAGACCGCCATGGCCTTCCCGATGTTCGCCACGGTGATCTGGCTGGTGTGGGTGCTGGGCCAGCAAAGCGGCATCGACGGGGCCGCGGCCTTGCTCGTGCTGCTGTTGGCGCTGGCCTTCGCGGCCTGGGCGCTGGGTTCGCCCGCGCTGGGGCGCATCGCGCGGCGCAGCCTGGGCACCGTGTCGGTGGTGCTGGTGGCCGCCGCGTTGATCTGGGCCGCCCCGGCCTTGCGGCAGGAAGCGGTCGCCTCGTCGCCCGACGGCCCGGCCATCCCGAGCGACAGCCACGCCCAGGCCGACGGACTCGCATGGCAGCCGTGGTCGGCCGAGCGCGTGGCGCAGGCCCGCGCCGAGGGGCGGCCGGTCTTCGTCGATTTCACCGCTGCCTGGTGCGTCACCTGCCAGTTCAACAAGCGCGCCACCTTGTCCAGCGGGCCGGTTCTGGCGGCCTTCAAGGCGCGCAAGGTGCTGCTGCTGCGCGCCGACTGGACTCGCCGCGACGCGGCCATCTCGGCCGAACTGGCGCGCCTGAACCGCAGCGGCGTGCCGGTGTATGCGCTCTATGCCCCGGGCTCAGCCGGGCCTCGGCTCTTGAACGAGATTCTGGGAATCGACGAAGTGCGATCGGCCATCGACGAACTGCCGTCCACCTGAACCGGGGAAGGCCCGCGGACCTGATGCACAGCGACGGCAAGCTCGCCCCCACCAGGAAGGCACGCGCACCACGCGGCACCCGTACCGGGTCAACGCAGCCCTGCGGCCGCTCGGTCAGGTACGCGCCGACGGCCTGATCGCCGGCAGCTGCTGATAGCGCGCGGCCAGGGTCTTGAAGGCTTCGGCACCGGGGGCGGGCAGGCCTTCATCGGCCAGGATGGCGGCCACGGCGTCGGCCTGGCGGGCGGCTTCGGCGGCATCCAGGAACAGCAGCCGGCAACGCCGCGCCAGCACGTCTTCCACGGTGCGGGCCAACTCGTGCCGAACCGCAAAGCGCACCATGGCCTCGGACAGGCCGCCGCGCTGGGTCTCGGCATCGCGCCACAGCCAGCGGTCGGCGCCAGGCAGGGCGCGCAGGGCAGCCACTTCGCTGCCGTACAGATGCTCGCCTGGCGGCTCGGTCAGCGGGCGGCCGGGGGCCGAGCCGATCAGCGGCAGGCGTGCCGTGCCGCCGCCCGGGCGCCGCGGCAGCAGGCCGGCCGTCATGGCCCGGTCCAGCACGTCTTCGGCCATCGACCGGTAGGTGGTCCACTTGCCCCCGGTCACCGTGACCAGGCCCGAGCGGGCAACCACCACGGTGTGTTCGCGCGACAGGGCCTTGGTGTCGGCCCCGTCGGCCCCGCCGGGCTTGACCAGCGGCCTGAGTCCCACCCACACCGACCGCACGTCGGAGGCCGTGGGCGCGCGGGCCAGGTAGCGGGCCGACTCGCCCAGGATGAACGCCACCTCTTCGGCAAAGGGCGCGGGCTCGCGCGCCAGGTCGCGGGCGGGGGTGTCGGTGGTGCCCAGCACGGTCTTGCCGAGCCAGGGCACGGCAAAGAGCACCCGGCCGTCGGCGGTCTTGGGTACCAGCAGCGCATGGTTGCCAGGCAGGAAGGCGCGGTCGACCACCAGGTGCACGCCCTGGCTGGGCGCCACCAGCGGGGCCGGCGCCGTGGCGCCGCCGCTGCGGTCCATGCCGCGCACGGCGTCCACCCATACGCCCGTGGCGTTGACCACGCAGCGGGCGCGCAGGGCCGCGGCCTGGCCGGACTCGGTGTCGCGCACCTGCAGGCCGCAGACGCGATCGCCTTTCAGATCCAGGGCCGTGACTTCACAGTGGTTGAGGATCAGTGCACCACGGGCCAGGGCCGTGCGCGCCAGCAGCAGGGCCAGCCGGGCGTCGTCGAACTGGCCGTCCCAGTACCGCACGCCGCCCCACAGGCCGCGCGGTTGCACGCCCGGCAGCAGGTCCAGGGTGCGCCGGGCGCTCAGCAACTCGGTGCCTCCCAGGCCCTGCGCGCCGGCCAAGGCGTCGTAGGCCTTCAGGCCCACGCCGTAGAAGGCGCGCTCCCACCAGTGGTAGCCCGGCATGACGAAGGGCAGGCGCTGCGCCACGTGGGGTGCATTGGCCAGCATCGCGCCGCGCTCGTGCAGGGCCTCGCGCACCAGCCCGATGTCGCCCTGGGCCAGGTAGCGCACGCCGCCATGGGCGAGCTTGGTGGCGCGCGACGAGGTGCCCGAGGCGAAGTCGTGCGACTCCACCAGCACCACCGAGAAGCCGCGCACGGCGGCGTCCAGTGCCACGCCCAGGCCGGTGGCGCCACCGCCGATCACCGCAAGATCCCACTCGAACGGCGCCTGCAGCCGCGCCCACAGCCCGGCGCGGTCGGTCACACCGCTCATCCCCGGGCGAAGTGAACCGGCAGCCCCGGCACGTCGACCCGCAGGCGCAGCACGCAGCCGGCCAGCGGCTGGGCGGCCAGTTCATCGGCCAGGCGGTTGCTGCGCGCCGTGGTGACGTACAGCGTGCGCAGGTCGGCGTCGCCGAAGCAGGGCATGGTCGGGCAGCGCACGGGCAGCGGCAGCGTCTGCAGCAGCGTGCCGTCGGGCGCCAGGCGCAGCAGGCGCTGGCCCTCGAACATGGCCACCCAGTAGGCGCCCTCGGCATCGACCGCGGCGCCATCGGGGCGTCCGCCATAGTCGGCCAGGTCCATGCCGGGCGCCTTGGCCGGGAATTGCGCGAAGGTGCGCTGGCGCGACAAGCTGCCGGCGACGGGATCGAAATCGAAGGCAAAGACGCGGTGCGCGGCGGTGTCGCTCCAGTACATCGTGGCGCCATCGGGGCTGAAGGCCAGGCCGTTGCTGACGGTGATGTCGCCCGCCTGGCGCACCAGTGCGCCGGCCGCCCAGCGGTACAGCGCAGCCTTGGGCTCGGTGCGCGGGTCGTAGATGGTGCCCACCCACAGCCGGCCCTGCGGGTCGGCCTTGCCGTCGTTGAAGCGTTCGGTCCTGGGCTCGTAGGGCGGCGCGGCGAGCCTGTGGCACTTGCCGCTGCGCGGCTCGAAGCGGAACAGCCCGTCGCGCCGCGCCAGCAGCAGGTCACCGCCGGGCAGCGGGGCGCAGCAGCCCGGTTCGCTGTCCCGGTCCCAGCGCTGGTGGGCGCCGCTGGCGGGGGCGTAACGGTTCAGGGCCTTGCCGGGAATGTCGCACCAGTACAGCGCGGCCTCGTCGGGGTGCCAGAACGGCGACTCGCCCAGCAGCGACGGCGCCACGGGCAGGGCGGTCCAGCCGCTCATGCGCCGGCGATCTCCAGCTTCATCCATGCGTCCAGCGTTTCGCCGACGGCGACACTGCGCAGCCCGTGCGAGGCCGGCTCGGCCATGTGGATGGCGTTGCTCACGTGGCTCACGGGCTCCACGCAGTAGTAGGGCTTGGTGCCGGGCGTGAAGACCACGAGGTAAGGCAGCGACGAAGTCAGCCGCATCGAGAGCTTCTCGTCGCGGATGCGCGCCGCACCGCGCCAGCCCTCGAAGCAGTTGTCGAAGCCCAGGTGCCCGACCTCGCCGTCGATGCCGGGCTGCGCCACGCGCCGGGTGGGCAGGCCGCTGGCATCGCTCTCCCAGCGGTCGGTGAGCTCGATGTGCAACCGGCTGTGGGTGCGCTTGTGGAAGTACGGGTGCCATCCCAGCCCCACCGGCTGCGGCTGCGCGGCGGTGTTCTTGAAGGCCAGGTGCAGCTCCAGTGCATCGGGCGTCAGCACGAAGCGCTGGCGAAGCTCGAATGCGAAAGGCCAGTCGGCGTCTCCCGGGTGGGTGAGGCTCAGCTCGGCCTCGGCCGGGCCCGACGACACCACGGACCAGGCCCGCTGCCAAGCCACGCCGTGCACCGAGTGCGGGTTGTCGTCGAAGTTGGGCTGGGTGGTGTAGTCGTGCCCCAGCCAGCGGAACCGCCGGTAGCCCAGCCGGTTGGAGTACGGCGCCAGTGGATAGCAGCCCGACAACCGCGAGGTGGCCAGTTCGGCCGGCTCGGTGCTGCGCAGGACAGGCAGGTCGGCCGACCATAAACCGGCGATCGAGCCGCCGAGGTCGGGACGCAGGGCCAGCCGGAGATTGCCGGCGCGCAAGTCGAGTGCAGGTGTGCTCATCGCCCGGATCATGCCGCAAGCGGCTGACTCACCACCGCGTCCCCGGCTCGTCGAGTTCGACCTTGAGGTAATGCGCCCCGGGAATCGGGTTGTAGTAGTAAGGCGGAATGTCCTGGAAACCGAGCGACGCATACAGGCCGCGGGCAGCCTCCATGTCGTCCAGAGTGTCCAGCAGCAAGGTCGAAAAACCGGCGCGCGTGGCCAGGTCCATCAGCTGCTGCGCGAGCTGGCGGCCCAGGCCGTAGCGGCGGAAGGCCGGCCGCACGAACAGGCGTTTCATCTCGCAGGCGTTGGGGTAGTCCACGTCGGGCAGCGGGCGGAAGGCCCCGCAGGCTGCCGCCTGGCCATCCACCAGAGCCACCAGCAGGGCGCCTCCCGGGGGCGCGTAGTCGCCGGGCAGGCCGGCCACCTCGGACGCGAAATTCTGGAAGCACAGGTCGATGCCCAGCGACTGCTGGTATTCGAGGAACAGGCCGCGCACGGCCTCGAGGAGCGGCAGGGTGTCGGCCTCCGCCACCCGGATGTCAGGCGCGGACATCGGTTCAGCCACCCTGGCGGTACAGCCACACCGCCAGCATGGCGCAGGCGCCGGCCAGGCCGAGTGCCAGGGCCCGCGTGGCCACGGTGTCGCGGCTGGCAGGGGTGCCCGGGGGCAGGGGCTTGTCACCCAGCAGCATCGGCCGCACCAGGTCCTTGGACTTGACCCAGCGGTAGAACGCGATGGCGGCCACGTGCACGCCCACCAGCCCCACGATCAGCCACTGGCCGAAGCCGTGGTGCCAATGCGTGGCCGACAGGCCCTGCGCGGTCGTGACCAGGTGGTTCAGCGGGCCGGTGGTGGCGATCTCGTCGTCGGCCACCAGGCCCGTGGCGACCTGCACCGCCAGCACGCCGAGCACTGCGAACACCGACAGGCTGCCGATGGGGTTGTGGCCGACTTCCAGGTGCTCGTCGGGGCGGGCCTGCCCGCGCAGGTAGCGCATCACCGTGCCCGGGCCGTAGATGAAGCTGGCAAAGCGCGACCAGCGGCCGCCCACCACGCCCCAGAGCCCGCGGAACACCAGCAGTGCCAGGATCAGCAGGCCCAGGCGCATGTGCCAGACCATGGCGTTGCCGCCGGCCCAGGCCGTGGCCAGGGCCCCGAACACCGAGGCGGCCAGCAGCCAGTGGAAGACGCGCGTGGGCAGATCCCAGACGCGAACGGGAAGCACGGCGCCAAGGCGGGGACGTTGGGGCGCAGCGGGGGGTGTGGGCATCAGCTATCGTCGCAGCGTCTGCGTCGCCGTGCAACCGGGCAGCCTTGCAAGTGGACTCACGCCAGCATGCCCCGCCGCGGTTGCATACACTGGAATGCGCTCGCGCGCCTCGGGCGCACGCCGTCAACCCCCTCTTTTCCCACCGGAGACTCCCTGCATGAAGACCTTGATCGCGACCACGACGGCCATCGCCGCACTGTGCTGGGCACTGCCCGCCGCCGCGCAGTTCCAGAAGCCCGAGGATGCCGTGAAGTACCGTCGCTCGGCCTTCACGCTGCTGGGCACGCACTTCGGCCGCATCGGCGCCATGGCCAGCGGCCGCGCCCCTTACGACGCCGCGGCCGCCCAGGCCAATGCCGACCTGGTGGTGATGCTGTCCACCCTGCCCTACGCCGGCTTTGTCGAAGGCACGTCCGGCACCGACAAGGGCACCGCCAAGCCGACCATCTGGACCGAGCGGGCCAAGTTCGACGAAGCGGCCAAGAAGATGCAGGACGCCGTGCTCAAGTTGCAGGTCGCCGCCAAGAGCAACAACCTGGACACGCTGAAGGCCGCTTTCGGCCCGGCCGGTGGCACCTGCAAGGCCTGCCACGACGACTTCCGCAACCCCTGAACGAAGCCGTGCCCCTCAGGCGCTGAGCGTCACCTCGCCGCGCGGGGTACTCAGCGTCGCGCGCAGCGGCGGTGCATCGGCCAGGGTGCCCACGCCGCGCAGGCGGAGCACTTCGCGGGCTCGCGGCGGCACGCCGTGGGCCGCGAAGGCGTTCAAGGCCACGCCGCTGTCCGGCATGGTATCGGTCGGGTGCGCGCCGTGCCACTGGATCAGGCTGGGCAAGGCACCTTGGCACTCCAGAGCGCCGTCCTCGCGCACGAGCAGCTGCCACTTCAGCGGCCCTTGTGGCGTATCGCGGGTGAAATCGACCGGGTCGCCGGGCTTGCAGCCCACCGTGATCAGGCCCCAGCGGTGCATGTCGAGCATCGGTGAACGCCCCACCCAGTGGATCAGCCGCGGGCCTGCCGACAGGTCCAGGGTGTCCAGGCCGAACCAGCGGGGGCGCGGCGGTGCCGATGCCGCCGGGTCGATGGCCAGGATCTCCAGGTAGGCCTGCGGATAAGCTGGCGTGGCGATCTTCAGCAGCCGGTTGTGCGTGCCCATCAGCGGGTGACGGCCGCCCGGCCCCGGGGTGACGCCCAGCGTCTGCTCGCACCAGGCCACGCCCTGCTCCAGGCTGGCAGCGGCCATCACCAGGTGATCGAGCACCACGAAGGTCATAGCGTGACCGTACCTTCCACGCAGGCGGCCACGTCGCCGCCCACCCAGATGGTGGCGCCGTCCTGCTCGATGTAGAGGCGGCCCGCACGGCCCAGCGCCGCGCCCTGCGACGCCACGTAGGCCGCAGGCGCCAGGCCCGCGCCGATCAACCATTGCGCCACGCCGGCGTTCAGGCTGCCGGTGACGGGGTCTTCGGGCACGCCCAGGCCCGGCACGAAAGCGCGCAGCTCGAACTGCGTGTCGTGGCCGGATGGCTGCGAACCCACCACGCCCAGCTTGATATCCGCCAGCGCGACCATGTCGGGCCGCAGGGCCAGCACCTGCTCCGCCGAGCGCAGCATCACGGCGCACCAGCCCGGGCCGTTGTCCACCCACTGGTGATGCACGATGTCGGCCACCGGCACCCGCAGGCCCGCCGCGATGTGCTCCAGGAGCTCGATCGCCAGAGGGCCGGTGCGCCGAAGGGGCGGCGCGGCAAAGGCCAGCCGGGCGCCGCTTCGGCGCACCCTCACCAGGCCCACGCCGCACTCCTGCACCACCATGCCCGCCTGCTTGGGCACGCCACCGGCCGCCAGCCAGGCGTGGCAGCTGCCCAGGGTGGGATGGCCGGCGAAGGGCAACTCGCCGCCTGGGGTGAAGATGCGCACCCGGTAATCGGCCACGGGGTCCCGCGGCGGCAGCAGGAAGGTGGTTTCCGAGAGGTTGGTCCAGCGGGCGAAGGCCGCCAGCGTGGCGTCGTCCAGCCCTTCTGCGGCGTGCACGACGGCCAGCGGGTTGCCTTTCAGCGGCACGGCCGTGAACACGTCGAGCTGGTGGAAAGGTCTGCGCTTCATGCTTCGATTCTGCTGCGGTTGGCGGCCGCGGCGACAGGCGTCGCGGCTTCGGCTGCCGCCAGCACGCGGCCCAGCGCGGCCACGGCCGAGCCGATCTGCTCGGGCGATGCGGTGACGAAGCTCAGGCGCAAGGTGCTGGCCGGGCGCGTGCCGGCCGCCGCGGCACCGTGCGGGAAGAAGTCGGCGCCCGGCACATAAGCCACGCCGGCCTGCACCGCGGCGGGCAGCAGGGCGGTGGCGTCCAGGTGGTCGGGCAGCTCGACCCAGAAGAACATCCCGCCGGCCGGCATCGCCCAGCGGCAACCGGCCGGCAAGTGCGCCGCCAGCGCTGCGGCCATGGCGTCGCGGTTGCGCCTGTAGCGCTCGCGGATGGTGGGCACATGGCGGTCCAGAAAGCCGTCCTGCACCACGGCGTGGGCCACGCGCTGGTTGAAGCCGGGGGTGTGCAGATCGGCCGCCTGCTTGGCTTGCAACAGCTTGGGAAACAACGGCCGCGGGGCGACCAGCCAACCCAGCCGCAGGCCCGGCGCCAGCACCTTGGAGAAGCTGCCCAGGTAGATCGCCGCTTCGGGTGCGCCGGCGGCCATGGGCGGCGGCGGCGGCGCGTCGTACCAGAGCTCGCCATAGGGGTTGTCCTCGACCACGGGCAGGCCCTGCGCGATGGCGGCCTGCATCAGGGCAGCCCGGCGTTCGGCCGTGATGCAGCGCCCGCTGGGATTCTGGAAATTGGGCACCAGGTAGGCAAAGCGCGCGCCCCGGGCCGCCGCCAGGCCAGCGGGCAGCGGGCCCGCCTCGTCACCCGCCAGGGCCGTGAACTCGGGCTCGTAGGGCGCAAAGGCCTGCAGCGCGCCCAGGTAGGTGGGCGACTCCACGGCCACGCGGCTGCCCGGGTCGATCAGCACCTTGCCCACCAGGTCCAACCCCTGCTGCGAGCCGCTGGTGATCAGCACCTGTTCGGCCGACACCGCCAGGCCGTGCCGGGCCAGGTCGGCCGCCACCCAGTCGCGCAGCGGGCCGTAGCCTTCGCTGGCTGCGTACTGCAGCGCCTCGCGCGGGGTGTCGCGCAGCACGCGGGCCGTGGCTTCCTGCATGGCGGCCACCGGAAAGGTGTCGGCCGAGGGCAGCCCGCCGGCCAGCGAGACGATGCCCGGGCGCTCGGTGAGCTTGAGGATCTCCCGGATGGTCGACGGGTTGAGCCGCTCGGCGCGTCGGGCCAGGGTCCAGGTCGTGTTGCGGCTCATGGGGCGGCTCCGGTTGCAAGGCTGCGGACCGGCATGCGCCGGCCGAGGAAGACGACGGCGATCACCGCCAGGGAGAAGACCACGGTGACGGCATCCAGCCGCTCGCCCAGCACGGGCACGGCGAACATCAACGCGAGGAAGGGTTGCAGCAGCTGCACCTGGCTCATTCGCACCACGCCGCCCAGCGCCAGGCCGCGGTACCAGGCGAAGAAGCCCAGCCACATCGAGAACACCGAGACGTAACCGAAGCCCAGCCACGACGCCGCCCGGACCGGCGCCTGGGGCCACAGCCACAGCGCCGCGGGCAGGGTCAGCGGCAGCGACAGCACCACCACCCAGCAGATGACCTGCGAAGCCGGCAGCTCGCCGGCCACCTTGGCGCCGCCGACGTAGCCGATGCCGGTGAACAGCACGGCCAGCAGCAGCAGGCCGTCGCCCGAAGACAGCGCGCCGCCGCCGCGCCAGGCGGCAAACGACACCACCAGGCCGCAGCCCGCCACCGCGCAGGCCCAGAAGCCCGGCGAGGGCCGCTGCCGCATGGCCAGCGCACCGATCAGCGCGGTCGACAGCGGGATGAGCCCGGTGACGACCGCGGCGTGCATGGCGTCGACCTGCCGCAGGGCCAGGGCGAGCATCAGCGGGAAGCCCACCACCGTGCCCGCAGCGCTGATGGCCAGCGGCAGCCAGTGACGCCGCGCCAGCCGCGGTGCCCGCACGGCCCGGAGGTAGACCACGCTGAGCAGGCCGGCCACGGCGGCGCGGCCGGCCGTGACGAAGGCCGGCGGCAGCTGCGGCGCGCTGGCGTCGCCGACCGCCAGGCGCGTCATCGGCAGGGTCATCGCAAAGATCGCCACGCCCAGGATGGCCAGGCCGAGACCCCGGGTCGGGTCGGCCAGTGCGGGGTGGGATGCAGATGCCATTCCAGCAGTTTAGGGGCCCCGAGCAGCACACGAGCAATACACTAAACAGCACAGTTGACCTCTCTGTATTGCCGATGGAAACCACACAGTTCGACGCGGCCGGCCCGCCGCGACCGCGCGAGGATCCCTGGTTGGCCCGCTCTGCCCGCAGCACCTTGGCCGAGCAGCTGGCCCTGCGGCTGGCCGAGCGCATCGGCCAGCGCCTGCTGGCGCCCGGGG
>CAIJPE010000251.1 GCA_903822435.1 uncultured beta proteobacterium
CATCGGCTGCGGGGCCTGCAGCACGGCAGCATGCGCGACTCCGGAAGGGTAGCTGGAGATCGGGGAACCGGTGCTCGCTCGGGTCATGCAGCAACATCCTCTGTGTCGCCCGCGCCCGCGCCATGCGGGGTGGGCTTGTCGTGCGATCGGGTGATCCGACCGAAGCCCTACTGTTCCGGAGTGCGCCGCGCCGCGACGTGACTTCCTGATCCCGGTCGGTGTGATGTATTCACATCCCGGTCCTGGGGAACACCCGGGATGCGTCTGCCGCACCGCGGCGCTACCGTACGAGAACCGTTTGCGATGGCCGTCCCGGCCATCGCGTCGTGCGTGACCGGCAGGCCATGACCCGCTGGCGACTGGAGACATCAGATGAACTCGATCAGAAGCCGTGTGGCTGCCCTGGCGGCTGCCCTGTTGGGTCTTGCCCTTTCGGGCTGCGGTGGCGACGACCCATTGCCCGGGACCTTTGTGCAGACCTTGTCCAATCGGGCCGATCTCGTCAGCGGCGGCGCCGCACTGGTTCAGGTCACCCTGCCACCGGCCGGCGACATGTCGCAGATGAAGGTCGAAGTCGAGGGGAGCGACGTCACGTCGGCCTTCTCCAAGCAGTCCGACGGTCGCATCCTGGGCGTGGTCAAATCGCTCAGGGTGGGTGCCAACAAGCTCGTCGTGCGCGCTGCGGACAGCAGCTTCGTCACGGCCACGTTGACCATCACCAACCACCCCATCGGCGGGCCTGTGCTGCTGGCCTCGCAGCCCTCGCCCTGGATCTGCGCCACGCCCACGGCCGTGGCCGCAGCGGGCAACACCCCGGCGTCCAACGCCAGCGGCTTGAGCACCACGGCCATCGACGCCCAGTGCAACATCGCCACCGAGTACACCTACTTCTACCGCACCACGGCCACCGGCTGCTCCACGTCGCTGCCCGACCCCAGCCCGCCGGCCACGGCCGCCAACAACTGCTTCAAGCCCTACACCCCGGGCAGCACCCCCACCGACCTGGCCACCACCACCACCACGGCCGGCCTGACCGTGCCGTACGTGGTGCGCGTGGAACGCGGCACCATCAACCGCGGCATCTACGACATCGCGGTGCTTTACGACACCACGCGTTCCGCCCCCTGGACGGCCCTTGCCCCGCAGGCAGGATGGAACGGCAAGGTGGTCTACAGCTTCGGCGCTTCCACTGGCCAGCCGCGCCTGCAGTACCGCTCCGAGCAGAACTGGGCCGATGATGAAGCGCTCAAGCGCGGCTTCATGGTCGTGGACAACAGCCTGACCGACTCGCTCTACAACTCCAACCGCGTGCTGGTCGCCGAGACCCTGCTGATGATGAAGGACTACATCGCCCGCTCCTACGGCGAGATCAAGTACACGATGGGCAACGGCTGCTCGGGCGGTTCCATTCAGCAGAACACCATCGCCTCCACCTTCCCCGGCCTGCTCGACGGCATCCAGCCCAGCTGCGATTACCCCGACTCCGTCACCACCGGCATCGAGGTCAGCGATTGCCTGCTGCTCGTCCAGTTCTACGCCGGCAGCGATTGGGCCGCGTTGACGGCCGGGCTGACCCAGTCCCAGATCAACGCCAAGAAGACGGCCATCAACGGCCACCTGGACCAGACCGCCTGCCACGGCTGGACCAACCTCTTCGGCTACAACGGCAAGCCCGGCAACTACACGCCCAGCCTCGTCATCGACAACACCACGGGGGCGATGGCGCCGATCGGGCCGGCCAAGAACAACTGCCAACTGCCGGCCTCGATGGTCTATGACCCGGTCACCAACCCCACCGGCACGCGCTGCGGCGACGCCGACCTGGCCGCGGCCGTCTGGGGCACCACCGCCGGCATTGCCGCGGGCAGTACACGGGCCCTCACGACCAACGACACCGTGGGCGTGCAATACGGGCTGAAGGCCCTGCTGTCCGGTGCGATCACACCTGAAGAGTTCGTCACCCTCAACGAGAAGATCGGAGGGGTGGATGCCGACGCCAACAACACCGCGGCGCGGTCCGTGGCCGACGCGGCGGCATTGCCCATCGCCTACCAGGCGGGCATCGTCTCCAGCGGCAAGAACCTGGCCAAGTTGCCGATCATCGATTCGCGCGGCTACGACGAGTTCTCGGGCAATCTCGCCTTGGGTCAGTACGGCATCCACCTGATCTGGCGCAGCTATGCCGAGCGGGCGCGGATCGATGCCGACAACGCCGGCAACCACGGCAACCAGGTGATCTGGCGCTACGGCACGGCGTTGACGCCCTTCGGCGCAGCCCAGACCGCGGCCGTCACGGTGGCTTCGCTGGTGACCATGGACTCCTGGCTCAGCGCGCTGAACACCAGCGCCCCCAAGTCCTGGATGAACGACGTGCGCACGCAGGCCCAGGTGGTCGCCGCCAAGCCCACCGCGGCCGTGGACTTGTGCTACCTGACTGGCGACAACAGCTTCGCCACCAAGGTCTTCGACCAGGCCGTGTGCGACGCCGATGTACGGCTGGTCAAGCGTTCATCCCCGCATCAGGTGGCCGGTGGCCCGCTGGCCGAGAACATCCTGAAGTGCCAGCTCAAGCCGCTGGTGTTTGCCGATTACACGAGCATCACGTTCACCGCGACCCAGCAGACCCGCCTGCAGGCCACCTTCCCGGGCGGCGTGTGCGACTGGAGCAAGCCGGGCGTGGGGCAGCAAGACGCCGTTTCACCGCAGACCTACCAGGCGGGTCCCGGCGGCCGGCCGCTGGGTGCACGTCCGGAGTCGGTGCCGAGCTGAGGCTCTAACGCCTCTCGCCCTTGAATGCCGGCCAGCTCATGAGCTGGCCGGCTTGTTTCAGCGTTCCGCTTCGGGGCATGGCCTGCCTCGCACGGTGACAGCCCGCGCCCTCATTCGAGGGGGTGTTCCCCACGTTCGAGGGGTAGGCGAACCCTCATTGCCCCATGTTGCCGGGGGATGGCTCGCTTATAAATTCGTCAGGCGCGGCGCACGACAGAAATGCTCCCTCCGGGACAACGGGCATCCAGGCAGGCCCGATGCGTGAACGCCGCCCGCACCACCACTCGAGGGCGATCACCGTGAACCAGCAACTTCGTTCATCCCTTCCTGCGGGCCTGCGGCCCGCGTCGTGGCGCCGGCTCGGCGCGGCCTGCATCCTGGGGTTGCTCGGCCTGGCCGCTGCAGGACCGGGCCATGCCGTGACGGCGGAGTGGGACTACACGGGGCAATTCACCGCGATTTCGGGCTCGGCCATCGGCGATCTGCCACCCGGTGTGGGCGTGGGCAGTTCCTTTACCGTGCGCATGCTCTTCGACACCGAGGCGCCGCTGGCGGTCAAGATCGCCGACAGCGACGGCAGCGGCGCGCTGTATCGCTTCAGCGCCGCCTCGCTGCAGATGTTCCTCTCGGTCGGACCGGTCGTCGATGTGCCCTTCATCAACAACGACCCCACCGTGCGCATCCTCGTGCGCGACGACGATCTGTTCGGGGGCGTGAACATCGACGGCACCACATTCGCTGTCAACAACATCGACAGCACCGGGGCGTCCTCGCAGATGATCCTGATCAACCGCGGCCCCGATGTGGGCGTGCTCAGCATGGACTACAACAACCCGCAGCTGCCCGCCTTGCCGCCTGCTGGCCTGGCCAGCCTGGCGACCTCCGTTTTCCAGGTCTGCAACAGCACCGCTGGCAATGCGGGTTCGTGCGACCTGGTGCAGGTGGACGGCGTGGTCACGGGCATCAGCGCCGTGCCGGAGCCTGGCAGCGCGTGGCTGCTGATGGCTGGCGTGGCCGCAGTGGCGGCCTGGCGGCGTCGCCCCCGCAAGCCGGCCTGATCAAGGCCCGACGTATTTGCGCAGGGCGGCGCGCGGCCTCGATCGGTGCCGAGCTGAGCCGGCCGTTCAGTAGGCGACCCAAGGGCCACCGGCGGCCAGCGCCTGGCCCCAGATCGCGGTGTACACCGTGCGGCCGTAGAAAAATGGCAGCCCCAGGACGAATGCGCCGGGGTTGGCCGACCCCGAGGCACCCCCCAGGTTGGAAAATGCCGTGTTGGGCGATGCGAAGAGCACGTCGGCGTTGGCGATGCTCAAGGTGACCGTGCCGCTTGCGCCCAGGCTGTCGCTGAGCACGACGCTGCGGTTTTCCGTGGAAGCCGGGCAATACCAGTTGCCACCGGCGCCCCCGCCCAGGCAGCGTGTGCTCAGGGCGCTGTCATCGAAGAAAAAGGCGTTGGAGCCGCTGTCGACATAGCTGAAGTCGTAGCCCGCGCTGGTGGTGGCGGCGTGCAGGAACAGATAGGCCGGTGAAGCGGGGTCGGTCTGCACATGCAGGACCGTGGCGCCGGGCGGCAGTTGGTTGTTCGACTGGGTTCCGATGCCGAACACCAGCCGGCCGCGGGCCACGCCTGCGCCGATGTCGGGCACGGCGGGCAGCACGATCAGGGTGCCGTTGTTGTCCACGTCGAACTGGCTGACCGGATTCAGCACCTGTTGCTCCGCGAGCACGGCCGCGGCGGTGCACGCGCCGCTGCTGCTGCATCGGTAGTACAGCGTGTAGCCGTTGCTGTAGTCGCCCGTCTCGCACACCAGCCCGCAGTCGTAGCGCAACATGCCCACGCCCAGCACCCCGTTGGCCTGCAACGATGCAGCCGACTTCAGCAGTCCGCCATTGGCCGCTGCCAGGCAGTCGGCCGGGGCAGCAGCCTGTGGCGTGGGGCTGTCGTCGATCAGTTGCAGCGGCAGGCTGTGCGCCTGCTCGCCAGCGATGCTGACGTCGGCCTGTGCCATGGGCCCCCAGACGGCGCCGATGACGAAGGGGTAGCACTCCTGCACGGTGCCGGTGGCATCGTCGGCCGGCCCCCCCGGAAGGCCCAGTCCCGCCACCTTGCTTCGCAACAGGCGAAGGCCGATGGAGCCGGTGTCCAGGAACACATGGTCGATGGTCGCGCACGCCGTCGTGGAGCCTGGCGCACAGACCTTGACCGTCACGTAGGGCAGGTTGGCCACGCCCAGCGCGAAGCCGGTGCCCGGCCCCTTGTCGACCACGATCTCGGTCGTGTTGTCTCCCACGGGCTGGCTCACGACCACCTCCACGCCCGTGGACGTGCTGGCCACGCCCGAGACGATCAGCGTGGTTTCGGTCGAGCTGCCGCCGCCGCAACCGGCCAGCATGGCCGCCAAGAGCAGGCCGGCCGCCCTTGCAGCGTCAGCGCAGCGCATCCAGCGGCACCCCCGCGGGCAGTCTGGATCGCAGATAGGCGCGGCCGACATGCGCGTTCAGGTGCGCCGAGGCCTCGACCACGAGATCGCCGCGCTGCATCACGACGTTGTGCATCACCCCCGGCCGCTGGCGCATGGCCTCGCGGCCGGCGGACTCCAGGTTGGCAAAGTGGGTGCCCAGGAGCCGATCGAGTCGCGGCTTGGTGCGGGTGTTCCAGGCCACGGCGTAGACCCTGCCATCGACACCCAGGAATTGCCGGATCGTCGATCCGTCGGGCATGGACTGCACGTGCACGCGCAGCGCCTGGGCGGAACGCTGGGCGAGCGCGCTCTCGAAATTGCCGGCCGGCAGGCTGCTGGCGTCCTCGCCCAGCACGGCATGGGCGGCCGGCGTCAGGCCGAGCGTGGCCATGATTGCCAGGCAGGCCATTCGGTGCAGCCGGGCCCGCATTGGCGCGCGACGTTCAGGGTCTGGCATGGTCGATGGTGAGCTTGAGGCCCGTGCTGCCCAGCGGCACGGGGCCGGCCTGGCCTTCCAGATCGCCGGGCACCGGGATGGCGTCGCCCCGCTTGGAGACCCGCACGCCCAGCATCACCTGAGCGTGCTGCGACAGCCGTGCCTGCGGGACCATGGCCAGCGTGTCGTCCAGCGCGAAATTCAACGGCAGGTCGCGGCCTTTCTTGCGCAGCAGCGCCACGGGCATCCGGGAACCGTCGGTGGGCCGCGCGAAGATGAAGACCGTATCGTCGGCGCCAACGCTCGACTTCAGCGCATCGGCCACCTCCACCCGGCCGGATACGAAAGCCAGGCCACCCGCAGCCGACGCAGGTGCCGGGCGGCCGGGTTGCATGAAAGAGCGGGCTTCGGCGATGCTGGTCTGGATCGGCCTTTGCACGGCCGGATCGGTGGTGGCCAGCAGCGCGCGCTCCCAGAGCGCGACCGCCTCCCCGAAGCGCTGGCGTTCGAAGGCTTCCTTGCCGGCCAGCACCAGGGCCTTCAGGTTGCGGGGATCGAGCTGGATGGCCTTGGCGATCAGGCGGGCCGGTTCGCCCTGCAGGCTGCCCTGGTGAGCCACGCCCAACGCGTCGGCATAGTCCGCGTGGACCTGGGCGTCCTGCGGTTTCAGGGCCAGCAGCTTTTCGTAGGCTGGACCAGCCTGATCGAAGCGCCCCGCCATTTCATACGAATGCGCCAGCATGGCCCAGGCGGCCGCATCCTTGGGGTTTCGCTCGGCCGCTTCGCGGGCTGTGGCAATACCGCGCTCGACCTGACTGGCCGAGAGGGCCGGCGCCGCGGCCGTGGGGACCGAAGCCTGCGCGGCGCGTGGTGCTGCCGATGCGGCCGTCGCTGCCGGTGAAGGTGCTGCTGTCGGTGTGGGCATGGCGTCGGTCCCGGCAGGCCTTCGCAACCAGCCGACCCACAGCAATGCCATCGCAAGGACCGCAAAGGCCGCAAGAACCCCGCGGCGCCGCATCGGACTCAAGGCCACGATGCAGCGCCCCCACCCGGGCGGTCAGAAGAGTTCATAGCGGTATCCGACATAGAAGAAGACCGAATTGCCAGTCTCGTGATTGGCCGGGCCGTCGCTCTTGGAGTTCTCGTACAGGAACTCGCCAAGCAGGCTGCCTCGGCGGCTGGCGTGCCAGGACAGGCGCACGCCCGGCCCGATGCGCGTGAGCTTGACATCCAGATTGTCCCGCTGTGTGTACAGGCGGATCGATGGTTCGATGGTCAGGTCCTGCCGGCCGGGCATCACACTCAAATTGTTGTACGAGAACTGGTAGCCCCGGAAGAACGGCGTGGTCATCACGCTGACGTTGAAGTTATGGATGTCGCGCTTGGAGTACAGGTTGGTGCCCGTGATCTGCGCGCTCCAGCTGATTTGCGCGCCGGTGGCCGCCGTGGCCTCGAAGTCGCCCACGGCGGGCAGAGCGCCCACGGCGCTGTAGCGCAGATCGGTGGAAGCTTGCCAGTGCTCGTTCAAGGGCCGGGCGACGCTCACGAGGAACTGCGTGGCCATGGCCGATGTGGCCAGTGCGTCGCTGCGCACCTGGTCCAGCGTTCGCGTCTCCAGCAGGCTCTTGAGGGATGGGGCCCCGGAACTGATCAGGGCGTTGGTCAATTGCAGCGAAGGCGCGCGGCGCTGGTCGGCCAGAAGCGTCACGGTGGTCTGGCCGCCCACCTGGAAGCTGCCATGCAGCGACAGTGCGTTGATGCTGCTGAAGACCAGGTCGTAGTCGATGACGGCGTTGGTCGACCACTGTTCGCCGGCATAGCGCACCTCGGCCCCCAGCGCGCGGCGGTTGGTGATGCCCTGCGTCGATTGGTCCAGCAGGTAGAAGTTGCCGCCCCAACGTTCGAGGAAGGTGTCGGCTTCGACGACCGCTGCGAAGAGCCGCTCCGCAGGGGCGGACACCAGCGTGCTGGCCGGCACGCCACCCATCACGTCGAACTTCAGGCCGTTCCCGATGGGCATGGCCAGCGACACGCCATCGAACAGACCCAGCAGTCCGCCACTGATCGGCGACTGCCGCCCTGCCCGCACGGCCAGGCCACCGAATGGCACGTCGTCGTTGCGGCGGTGCTCGACGTACACCGCTCCGATCGAATTGCTGCTGTTGCCGCCGTTCAGCAAATTCTTCGAGCCGGACCCGCGCACCACCGCGCGCGTCTCACCTTCACTGCCCACGATGCGTCCGCTGAGGTCCACGCTGGTGACGATGGAGGATTCGCTGGTGCGGCTCAGGGTCGCCTGGTCGATGCCCGTCTGGATGTTGACCAGGCTTTGCGTGCGGGCCTTGCCACCGTAGTAGTACTGCGCGATGCTGCCGCTCCAGAGCCTGGGTGCGGCCGCGGTGGCCGGGCCGGTGCCGGGCCTCTCGTCACCCAGGGCGCGCAGGCGGGCGGCCACTCGGGATGCGCCCTCTCCCTGCGGATAGAGCTTGAGGTAGAGCGCGTACTCGGCGCGGGCGCGGCCCGGACTCTCTGCCAATTCCCAGGCGCTGCCGATCAATTCCTGAGCGGCCATCGATTGGACATTCGGCGGCAGCTTGAGGAGCGCGTTCAAGGCCGTGATCGCGCCGTCACCCTGTCGGGCTGCCAGGGCCGTGCGTGCTTCGGCCAGAAGCTCGGTGGCGTGCTGGTCCAGTGCCCGCTGTTCGGGTGTGTCGGCCGGCGGGGCGGCCAGCGTGCCGGCCGCCGCCGGCACGCTGGCACCGTTCAGATCGGTCAGCCGTGCATCGGGGAAGCGCGGCAGGGCCAAGGCCAATGCGGCCTCGGCCTCGGCCCGCGTGGCGAAGTAGCCGACCGTGAGTTCGATGCTTGGAACGCCATCCACCACGATCTCGTTCTGCAGCGACTGCAGCGCCTGCAGTTCGGCGGGTACCGACAGCAACCGGTCGCGCTGCGTGACCGGCACGGTCTGCAACTTCAGCACGAAGCGCGGCGAGCCGCTGGGCACCGCGACCAGCGGGTTCCGAACCAGCAGGTCGATGGACCGCGAATTGGGGCCCTGGCGGGCCTGCACGTTCATCGGCTGGGCCAGCCGGATGGTCAGCTGGCGCGTGTTGCTGCGGGGGTCGGCGGCCATCGCGATGGAGACCTCGGGGCGGCCGTCGGCCGCTGCCACGCGGCGAAACTCGTCGACCGACTGCCTGAGCAGGGCTTCGTCCGCCGAGAGCAGTTCGATCCGCAAGGTGTAGAGCTGCGACACCGTGGCCGGCGCGAGCTGCAGCAGTCGCACCGAGGCGTTGAATCGAAGCCTCAGCAGCTGGGCATCGCCCTGGACGCGGGTGTCGACCTCGTCGATGGTCTGCGCCTGCACCGGCATCGCCAAGGCGCACAGCCACGCGCACAGTCCCAGGACCCGTGCGATCCATCCCGGCCTCATCTTGCCCGATTGCCACATGGCATGCCTCATGGTCAGGGCTTGCTCGGTGCGGGCACCGGCCTGGGCCGCGCGCCGCCGCGGGCCTGGCGCGGAATGATCTCGCCATTGGTCAGGTGGCAGCTGATGCAGGTGCTGCGGTCTGGCGCGGGCTGGTAGGCGGGCGACAGATGCTGGTAGCGCACGGGTACCCAGGCCAGCATCTGGTGGCAGCTGTCGCAGGATCTGGCCGTGACGAAGTGCTGGCCCGGCTTGGCGCTGGCGTCCACCCCGTTGTGGCAGGCCAGGCATTGCCCGGCGGCGCCGGCGGCATGGGTGAATTGCGCGGGTGCCCAGGCCGTGGTGCGATGGCAGCTGTCGCAGGACAGCCGATTGCCCATGTGCCGCGCCGGCCGGCCACGTGCGAGCTGGCCGTTGTGGCAACTCTGGCACTGGCCCACGGCCACACCGCGGTGATCGAAGGGTGCTCCCGCGGCGGCATTGGCCTCGGCCACGCCCGGGAGGTCCCGCGGAAGCAGGCGCGGCAGCGCGGCATTGACCGCCGCGCGGCGCACCGGCACCGGGCGGATCAGCGATGCGAAGGAGCTGCTGGTGTTGCGATGGCAGCCCGAGCCGTTGCAGTCCTGGCCGGCATGGTGGCTGGCGCTGTCGCGCGTTCGGATGTTCACGCCGAACCAGGTGTAGCGGTACTCGTGGCAGCTCATGCAGGTGTTGGGCGGGTTGGGCACGCCGACCGTGTGCATGGTGGTGCCGGGCACGGGGCCGGTGGTCGTGCCGGGGCGCATCGCCGTGGTCGAGCTCATCTTGAAGTTCGTGAAGCTGGTGCTCCCATGGCACAGCTCGCAGCTCGCCGTGCCCACCGGGATATGCGTCGCCGCCGAACTGACCGTCGCCGAGGCGCCGCAGGCCGACAGGGGCATCGGTATCGGCTGGTAGGGCAGGGCTGCCGTGGTGCACAGCGTGGACGATGTCGGCCCGCTGCCGGCAAAGGGCCCGGCTGCGTGGCAGGTGCGGCAGCCGCTGGTGATGCCGGTGTGCAACTGCGCGTTGGTGCCCAGGCCCGAGATGGTGAAATCGCCGGCCACCACGTGGCAGGTTGAGCAACTCGAATTGGTCGGGATGTGCCCGGTGGGCTTCACCGCGCCGTCGAAGTAGGTGGTGCCGGTGTGGCAGGACGCACAGTCGCCGGTCGTGGGGTGGCCGCTGTCCAGCACGTTGTAAGTCCCCGCCACCGACTGCGGCCGGGTCTGGAATCCCTTGTACTGCGCCCCGCTCGTGATGACGGCAGGCGTGATCGGGTAGGCGCTCACGCCCATCCACACCATGCCCGTGTCATGGCAGGCACTGCACCCCGAAGTGATGCCGGTGTGGATCTGCGCGCCGGTTGCTGCGGGGGTGGCGAAGAGCGTGCCGGGCGCCGTTCGCGTGGCCGATGCCGCGATCAATCCCGACACGCTGCTGGTGGCGTGACAGTTCTCGCACACGCTGGTCGAAGGGATGTGTGCATTGACGCCCATCGGGCTGGTGGCCGGCATGCCGACGATGCGCGTGATGCCGGTATAGGGCGCCGCCACCGAGCCCGAGGTGAGGTGGCACGACACGCAATTCGTGGTGATGCCGGCATGGCTCATCAAGGAGCCCGAGAAGTGTGCCCCGTTGCCCACCGGCAGGGTGGCCACCGACGAGCCCGTGCCCACATGGCAGACCTCGCAGGAGGCCGTCGTGGGAATGTGCGTGCCGTTGGTGGGTATGCCCACGATGCTGAAGTTGGCCGCCGGAATGGCGTACTGCGCCACGGCCGCGGCACTGTGGCACTGCGCACAGTTGGTGGTGGTGCTCTGGGCGTTCGCGTGGATGTTGGCAACCGTGGGCATGGTCGCGTAGTTGGGGTCGGTGTGGCAGGCCGTGCAGCCGGCCGTGGCGGCATAGGGGATGTGATTGGCCGGCACGTTGACGCCGACGAATGCCGTGGTGCTGGTGTGGCACAGCGAGCACTCGCCGCTGACCGGGTGACTGGCGTCGGCCACGCGGTAGGTGGCGGCACCGGCCACCGGGCGGGTCTGGAAGCCCTTGTACTGGGCGCCGGCGGTGAGCGTGCTCGGGCTGATCGGGTAGGCGCCCATGCCCATCCAGACCTGGTTGGTGTCGTGGCAGTTGCTGCAGCCGCCGCTGATGCCGGCATGGATCTGCACCCCGGTGGGGGCCGGTGTGGCGAACGCGGTGCCGGGCGCCGTCCGGCTGGCCGAGGCCGCCACCATCGCCGTGGGAGTGGTGGCCAGGTGGCAGGCCTCGCAGGCCGTGGAAGAGGGGATGTGGGCGCCGGCACCAGCCGGGCTGGTGGCCGGCATGCCGATGATCGCGGTGATGCCGGCGAACGAGCTGGCGCTGCCCGCAGGCTGGTGGCAGGCCACGCAGTTGCCGGTGATGCGCAGATGGCTCATCAGCGACCCGCTGAAGCGCGCGCCGTTGCCCACCGGCACGGTGGCCACCGACGAGCCTGTGCCCACGTGGCAGACCTCGCAGGACTCGCTGGTGGGGATGTGGTTGGTGGGCAGTCCGACGATCGCGAAGTTGGCCGAAGGGATGGCGAAGGAGGCTGCCGTCGCGCCGTGGCACTGGGCGCAGTTTCCAGTGGTGCTCGGGGCGTAGGCGTGGATGTTGGCCAGCGTCGGCAGTGCGGCGTAGTCGGTGCTCGTGTGGCAGTTGTTGCACTGGGCCGTGGCGGCGTAGGGGATGTGATTCGCCGGCTTGTCGATGCCCGTGAAGGCCGTGGTGTTGCCGTGGCACAGCGAGCAGTCGCCCGAGGCCGGGTGCGCCGGATCGGCCACGTTGTAGGTGCCTGCGGCGCTGCGCGGCCGCGTCTGGAATCCCTTGTACTGGGCCCCGGTGGTGAGCGCCGACGGCGTGATCGGGTAGGCGCTCACGCCCATCCAGACCGCACTGCTGTCGTGGCAGGTGTTGCAGCCGCTGGTCACGCCGTTGTGGATCATGGTGCCCGTGGGGGCCGGCGAGGCGAAGGCCGTGCCCGGCGCCGTGAGTGTGGCCGACGCGGCGATGCTGCCTGAAGGCGTGCTGGCCAGATGGCAACTTTCGCAGGCCGTCGACGAGGGGATGTGCGCAGAGGGGCCCATCGGCGAGGTCGGTGGCATCCCCACGATGCGGCCGATGCCGGCAAAGGCTGCGCTGCTACCGGCCGGTACGTGGCAGGACACGCAGTTGGCGGTGATACCCGAGTGGTTCATCAGCGAGGCCGCGAACCGCGCCCCGTTGGCCACCGGCAGCGCCGCGATCGATGAACCCGGGCCGACGTGGCAGACCTCGCAGGACGCCGCCGTGGGCAAGTGGTTCGAGGGCAGCCCGACGATGGCGAAGTTGTGAGCCGGCAGGGCGAAGGAGGCCGCAGCCGCGCCGTGACACTGCGCGCAGTTGGTGGTGCTGCTGGGCGCGTAGGCGTGGATGTTGGCCAGGGTCGGCGTGATGGAGTAGTCGCTCGAGGTGTGGCAGTTGTCGCACACCGCCGTGGCCGCATAGGGGATGTGGTTGGCGGGCTTGTCGGGCCCGATGAAATAGGCCGTGCTGGAGTGGCATTCGGAGCAGTCGCGGCTGCTGGGGTGCTGGCCATCGGCGACGCTGTAGGTGCTGCCTGCGGCCGTCGGGCGGGTCTGGAATCCGTGGAATTGCGCCCCGGGGCTGACGGTGGCGGGCGTGATCGGATAAGCGCTGACGCCCATCCAGACCAGGCCGGTCTCGTGGCAGGTGTTGCAGCCGGAAGTGATGCTGCCGTGAATCTGCGAACTGGTCGGCGCGGGTGTGGCGAAGGCCGTGCCCGGGGCCGCGCGGGTGGCCGAAGCTGTCACCAGGCCCGATGGCATGCTGGCCAGATGGCAGCTCTCGCAGGCCGTGGACGAAGGGATGTGCGAGCCCGCGCCGGCCGGGCTGGTGGGCGGCATGCCGACGATCGTGCTGATGCCCGCAAAGGCCGCGGCCGCCCCCGAGGGCACGTGGCAGGTCACGCAGTTGCCGCTGATGCCGGCGTGGCTCATCAGCGAGCCCGAGAAGCGAGCGCCGTTGCCCACCGGCAGGCTGGCCACCGAAGAACCCACCGCCACGTGGCAGACCTCGCACGAGGCGCTCGTGGGGATGTGGTTGGAGGGCAGTCCGACGATGGCGAAGTTGGCGGCCGGAATGGCAAAGGAGGCTGCCTCGGCACCGTGGCATTGCGCGCAGTTGGTGGTGGTGCTCGGCGCGTTGGCGTGGATGTTCGCCATCGTGGGGATCACGGCGTAATCGGTGCTCGTGTGGCAACTGTTGCACTGCGCGGTGCTGGCCACGGGGATGTGGTTGCCCGGCTTGTCCACGCCGGTGAAGGCGGTGGTGTTGGCGTGGCACTGGGAGCACTCGCCACCGGTGGGGTGCGCGCTGTCGGCGACGTTGTAGGTGCCGGCGGCTGTGCGGGGGCGGGTCTGGAAGCCCTTGTACTGGGCGCCGGCGACCAGGGCAGAAGGCGAGATGGGGTAGGCGCCCATGCCCATCCAGACCAGATTGGCTTCGTGGCAGGTGGCACAACCTGAACTGATGCCGGTGTGGATCTGCGTGCCGGTGGGCGCCGGGCTGGCGAACGCGGTTCCGGGCGCAGTGGCCGTGGCGTTCGCGGGGACCAGCCCGGCGGGAGTGCTGGCCAGGTGGCAGGTCTCGCAGGTGTTGGATGAAGGAATGTGTGAAGAGGCGCCCGCCGGGCTGGTGGCCGGCATGCCCACGATGCGGGCGATGCCGGCGAAGGAGGAAGCGGTGCCGGCGGGCTGGTGGCAGGCCGCGCAGTTGCTGGCAATGCCGGCATGGCTCATGAGGGAGCCGGCGAAGCGGGCGCCGTTGCCCACGGGCAGTGCCGCCACCGAGGAGCCGGCGCCCACGTGGCAGACCTCGCACGAGGCGCTGGTGGGGATGTGGTTGGCCGGCAGTCCGACGATGGCGAAGTTCGCCGCGGGCAGGGCGAAGGAGGCCGCCGCCGCGCCGTGGCACTGGGCGCAGTTGCTGGTGGTGCTGGGCGCGTTGGCGTGGATGTTGGACAGCGTGGGCATCGCGCTGTAGTCCGTGCCGGTGTGGCAGCTGTTGCACTGGGCCGTGGCGGCGAAGGGGATGTGGTTGGCCGGCTTGTCGATGCCGCTGAAGGCGGTGGTGTTGCCGTGGCACTGCGAGCAGTCTCCGGACAAGGGGTGGGCCGGATCGGCGACGTTGTAGGGGCCTGCAGCCGCACGCGGCCGGGTCTGGAAGCCGTTGTAGACGGCGCCGCTCGTGAGCGTGCTGGGTGAGATCGGGTATGCGCCCATGCCCATCCACACCAGGCCGCCTTCATGGCAGGTGGCGCAGCCGCCGGTCACCCCGGCGTGGATCATGGCGCCGGTGGGTGCCGGCGCGGCGAAGGCCGTTCCCGGGGCGGTCTTCGTTGCCGAAGCCGCCACCGGGCTGGCCGGCATGCTGCCCAGGTGGCAGCTCTCGCACGCGGTGGACGAGGGAATGTGGGATCCCGTGGTGGCCGGCGAAGTGGGTGGCATGCCCACCACGCGTGCGATGCCGGCAAAGGCCGAAGACGTGCCGCTGGGGACGTGGCAGGCCACGCAATTGCTGCTGATGCCGACGTGGCTCATCAGCGAGCCGCTGAACTTGGCCCCGTTGCCCACGGGCAAGGTCGCCACCGAAGATCCCGAGCCCACGTGGCAGGTCTCGCACGAGGCCGTCGTGGGAAGGTGGTTGGCCGGCAGCCCGACGATGGCGAAGTTCGAGGCCGGAATGGCAAAGTAGGCGGCCGCGCTGCCGTGGCACTGCGCGCAGTTGCCGGTGGTGCTGGGCGCATTGGCATGGATGTTGGCCAGGCTGGGTACCGTGGCGTAGTCGCCGCCCGTGTGGCAGGCATTGCATGTCGCGGTGGTGGCCACGGGAATGTGGTTGGCTGGCATCACGGCGCCCACGAAGGCCGTGGTGCCGATGTGGCACGCCGCGCAATCGCCGCTGCCCGGGTGCGCAGGGTCGGCCACGTTGTAGGTGCCGGCAAGGCTGCGTGGCCGGGTCTGGAAGCCGCGATAGGACGCGCCGGACGTCAGCACGCCCGGCGAGATGGGGTAGGCGCTGACGCCCATCCAGACCAGGTTGGCTTCGTGGCAGGTGTCGCAGCCGGCAGTGATGCCACTGTGGATCTGCGCGCCCGTCGGCGCCGGGGTCGCGAATCCGGTGCCGGGCGCCGCCCGCACCGCGCGGGTCGGGATCAGGCCCGCGGGCAGGCTGGCGAGGTGGCAACTCTCGCAGACGGTCGACGAGGGGATGTGGGCGTCGGGCCCGGCCGGGCTGGTGGCCGGCATGTGGACGATATCGGCCCCGCTCAGACCCGCGAAGTCGACGTTGCTGCCCTTGGGCAGATGGCATGACACGCAATTGCTGGTGACGCCAGCGTGGTTGTACAGGGAGCCGGAGAAGCGCGCGCCGTCCACCACCGGCAACGCTGACATGGAAGAACCCGGACCGACGTGGCAGACCTCGCAGGAAGCACTGCTGGGCAGGTGATTGGAGGGCAGCCCGACGATGGCGAAGTTGACGGCGGGGATGGCGAAGGAGGCCGCCGCTGCACCGTGGCACTGGCCGCAGTTGGTGCTGCTGCTGGGCGCGTTGGCGTGGATGTTCGCCACCGTGGGCATCACGCTGTAGTCCGAACCGGTGTGGCAGCTGTTGCACTGGGCCGTGGCGGCGAAGGGGATGTGGTTGGCCGGCCTGTCGATGCCGCTGAAGGCCGTCGTGTTGCCGTGGCACTGCGAGCAATCTCCGGACACCGGGTGGGCCGGATCGGCCACGTTGAAGGTGCCGGCGGCCGAGCGAGGTCGGGTCTGGAATCCGTTATAGAGGGCGCCGGCGGTGAGGGCGCTGGGTGAGATGGGATAGGCGCCCATGCCCATCCACACCGACTGCGATTCGTGGCAGTTGCTGCAGCCCGACGTGATGCCGCTGTGGATCTGCGCACCGGTGGGCGCAGGGCTGCCAAAGCCGGTGCCTGGGGCGCTGCGTGTGGCCGAGGCCGGTACCGCGCCGCCGGGCATGCTGGCCAAGTGGCAGCTCTCGCAGGTGGTCCCGCTGGGGATGTGGGCATTCGGGCCCATCGGCGAGGTGGGCGGCATGCCCACGATGGCCGTGATGCCAGCGAAGCTGGCGGCCGAGCCGGCCGGCTGATGGCAGGTGGCGCAACCGCTGCTGATGCCGGCGTGGACCATCAAGCCACCGGAGAACCGTGCGCCGTTGCCCACCGGCAGGCTGCCCACGCCCGTGCCCGGCCCGGCATGGCATTGCTCGCACGGCGCGCTGGTCGGAAGGTGATTGCCGGGCTTGCCCATCACGGCGAAGCCGGCCGATGGAATGGCAAACGAGGCGGCGGCCGCCCCGTGGCAGTCGGCACAGGCGCTGCCGCTGGGCGCGTTGGCGTGGATGTTGGCCAGCGGCGGCACGACGGCGAAGTTCGGATTGCGGTGGCAATCGCTGCAGGCGGCGGAGGCCTGGTAGGGGATGTGATTGTCGGGCTTGACCAACACCTGGCTGAAAGACTGCGTGTTGTGGCACTGGTCGCAGCTGGCGGAGGTCGGCACGTGAGTGGCCGTCTTGCCTGGCGCACGGATGCCGTCGTGGCAGCTTGCACAGTTGCCCGGCGAGACGCTGAAGTGGCTGAAGTGCGTGTTCGCAAAGCCGGCTGGGCTGTGGCACGCGTCGCACGCCTGCGTGGTCTGCAGGTGCAGGGTCGGCATGGCCAGCGCGCCGCGCGGGTTGTTCTGCACGTGGCAGCCCGCGCACTCTTTCGGCGTGCCCTTGAAGATGCCGCGCAAATGGCACGCATCGCAGCGCACGTCTTCGTGTTTGCCGCTCAGCACGAAGGCCGTCGCGCTGTGGTCGAAGCCGCTGCCGCCGGTCTGCGCCAGCACCGCCTGCGGACCGCTCAGCAGCAACGCCATCAGCAGCGCCACGCGCAGCCAGGCCTTGCCGAGCAAGGCTCGCCAGGTGACGTGGCTCAACTGCGGATCACTCAGCATGCGGCCCTCGATGCGGGGGTGGTTCGGTGCGTGGCGGCCTGCGCGATGTCCTCGCGCCAGGTCCGTGCGGCAGGGATCGTGCAGTCTGCAGCGGCACTGGCCTCCAAACTTAATGGCCTCTTAAGTTGGCAGCAATGCGATACAAAACCGGTCATTTCAACGCAGCCCTGTTGCCGTTGGAGCCAATGGCGGCCGCGATGTCGCCTGACGAATCTGCCGCCAGTTCTCGGGCAGGTGGCATTGCTCGCAGCGCGTCCCGAAGCGTCCTTCGTGCGCATCGTCCTTGCGATGGCATGCCAGGCAGTCCGATCCGACCTTGGCGATCTTGGCCCCCGGCGGTGCGGGCTGTTCGTGGCAAGCCTCGCAGCGCAGGCTGCGGTGCTGCCCCTCGAGGCGATAGCGCGTGCTGCGATCGTGGTCGAATTGCCAGACCGGCCAGGCCCGCTCGTTGTGGCAGGTGGCGCACGCCGTGCCCAGGGCGCCCTTGTGCTTGTCGTCCTTGCGGTGGCACGACAGGCAGTCGCTCGGCGCTTGCTTGTAGCGATTGCTGGCATGGCAGGACTGGCAGCTCACGACCAGGTGCCTGCCAACCAGCGGGAAGCGCGTCCGGGCGTGGTCGAAGCGGGCCACCTGCCAATCGCGGTCGGAGTGGCATTCGTCGCAGCGCTCGCCCAGCGAACCCTGGTGCGGGTCGTCGCGCTTGTGGCAGGAGACACACGTGCGCGGCGTGCCCCGGAAAGCGCGTTGGGTCTCGTGGCAGTCCTGGCACTTTACCGCCCGGGCGGCGTGCGCATTGCGCAGCGGGAACTTCGTGCGCTCGTGGTCGAAACGGCCCGGCAGCGGCTTCCAGTTCTGCTCGGCGTGGCAATCGCCGCAGGCTTCGCCGAGGTTGCCCTGGTGGCGGTCGTCCTTGCGGTGGCAATCGATGCAGCGGTTGGGCGTCTGTCGGTACAGAGCGTCGATGTGGCAATCCTTGCAGGCCGGCTTCAAATGGCCGCCCAGCAGGGGAAAGCGCGTCTTCTGGTGGTCGAAGCCGGCCGACTCCTTCCAGCCGCGCTCGACGTGGCAGTCCTGGCACTGGCGGCCGAGCGTGCCCTTGTGCTTGTCGTCCTTCAGGTGGCAGTCCACGCATGCCGTGCCGAGCTTGTGCTGGTAGATCGGCAGCCCGCCGGTGTGGCACGCGGCGCACTTCACTTCGCGGTGCTTGTCCTTGAGTACGAAGTGCGTGTCGGTGTCGTGGCGAAAGGTCGAGGGCTTCCACGCCGTGGTGCCGTGGCAGGTTTCACACTTCTCGCCGTACTGGCCCTTGTGTTCATCCACCTTCTTGTGGCACGCGTAGCAAGTGCTGGGCGTGTCCTTGAAGTGGTTGTCCAGGTGGCAGCTCTTGCACTGCACCGGCACGTGCTTGCCGGTCAGCGGGAAGCGCGTCTTGTCGTGATCGAAGCGCGCCTCGCGCCAGCCACGCACCACGTGGCAGTCCGCGCATTGCTTGCCGAGTCCGCCCTTGTGCACGTCGTCCTTGGCGTGGCAGGCGGCGCAGGTGCTCGGAGCCTCGCGCCAGCGCTTGCCCGGCACGTGGCACTTGGCGCACTCCACGCCCACGTGCTTGTCCATCAGCGCATAGTCGGTCTGCCGGTGGTCGAAGCGCTTGGTGTCGAACGAGGCGAGCTTGGCATCCCGGCCCTTGTGCTCGGTGTGGCAGCTGCG
>CAIJPE010000252.1 GCA_903822435.1 uncultured beta proteobacterium
CGCGTAGACGCGTTCGGCGGCTGCGGCGTCCCCCCGCCCGGCGTCGTGCAGCAGGGCGGTGACAGGTACATCCATGGCGAATGACTGTAGCAGCGGCAGCCCGGCAGGCGCAGCCGTCCGGTTCAGGGGTGCCAAGCGACCTGACACCCCTCGATTCGGGGGTGCGGCTGGTGGCGGTTCACCGCCGGCAGCTGCGTGTTCTTAGACGAGGGCCTACGTGCGAGCACAGGGCTGTCGAACACCACGTCAACCTCAGGGGCGCAAGCGAAGCCCCCCACTGCAACCCAAGGAGTAACCGATGTCCTTCGTCATTCGACCGATTTCCATGCTGTTGACCGCCGCCGCGTTGACTGGGGCCGGCCCAGCCGGAGCGCAATCGGCGAACTATGGGGTCGACTTGAGTAGCAACGCGATTACGGCACACGCAGGGAGCGCCAGCTGCTATGTGAACCTGCCTCAGCTGGGCGGCCAGACCGGTTGCGTCGGCACGAACCAAACGGGTTCCAGCGGAACGTTGGCTTTTGGTCCGGGCTCAAATTCGACATTGGCCACGGTGGCGTCGGCGACTGCGCATGAAGAAGGCGGCACCATCAATGGCTACTTGGCCTCGGCGTCCGCGAGCTCTGCCGCTGACTTGAGCACCGGCAGCCTGCACCTCTCGGCGGGTGCGTCGTATCCGGATACCACCTACGATGCCAGTACGGGCGTCGACGCCGCCTTGTGGGATACGCTGCATTTCACGGTCCTCGGTGCCTCGGCCAGTACCACCACCACAATCGGTGTCAGCTTCAGCATCGACGGGAGGATGGACTCTGCAGCCGGGACGACTTCAAACGGCGAGCTCTTCGGCGCCCTTATCTTTGGCGGTCATGATGCGCGATTCGACCTTGTCAACAATGCCAGCACCGGGCACACCACCCAGTCGAACGGCCTGGATACCTACCCATTTGGTTTCGACAACGGCGTCTGGACGGCCAATGCCGACTTCACGGTCGTCACCTTCAGTGGCACCTACACGCTGACCGGGGCGACGCAGGACGTCTTCGCCAAGCTGAACGCCACGCTGAACTGCAATGCCTCCCCGTTCGGCTCGGCGCAGTGCGACTACGGCAACACCTTGGGGCTGACGCTCCAGCTGCCCGGCAATGTCAGCTTCACGTCCGATTCGGGGGTGTTCCTCAGCGCCGTTCCAGAACCCGCCCCTTCGGCGCTGCTGCTCGCTGGCTTGGCAGTGATGGGTGGCATCGTTCGGCGGCGCAAGCTTTGCGTCTGAAGCCGAGCGCCGTCCGGCGGCGCGCCGGGTCGGGCGCAGTTGACCTCTTCAGAGCCGCCGTTGGCGAATGACAGCTGCCGCCGAAGCCGGGTTTACCCTGAGATTGCCGTAAGCTGACCCAGCCGGCACGATCCGCCACGGCAGCGGAGGTCAGCTTGCTGGCACTGTCGGCGAATCGCAGGTCCCGGCAAGGAGCTGACGATGGCGATGGGCGGCTTTGCCGCAGCCAAGTCTGTCCGGCGGTCCCGTCAACGCCGTGATTCGGGCTCGATCCCGCCCAGGATGTGTGTGGCCTCAGCCAATCCCGCGGCCATGAATGCGTTGCCGCTCCCGGACCCACCACGGGTAGCTCGAACTGACCACCGCGAGCCATCCAGAAGTCGATGAGTCGGGCCATCGTCCTGGGCGTCAGCCCGGCAGGGGTATTCGCAAATAGAGGTGACGCCAAGGTCCGTCTCCAAGCGACCCGCCGGGTCGACGCCACCACGGTCGAAGGCGTGGACGGTCCGCCGGGTTGCAAGGCCGAAGCGCTTGAGAAATCGGGTCGTGTAGGTGCGCGGCGGTGCATGGAACAGGGAAAAGTTGGCGTCGCGTCGCGAGACCCGCCTGTCAGCGAATCGGCGGCGGTGGCTGATTGATCACGAACAGCGACGGATCGACCAGCTCCTGCATCCCGCACCACCAGTCGCCGAACGTGGTCTTGTAGCACTTGCCTTCGGCATGAGGCTGCTTGACGACCATACAGTTCTTGCCGGTGTTGTCCACGTCGTAGACGCTTGGATGTGCCGGCAATTTCGTGATCACATTGCATTGGTAACTGATGAGACTACCGCGGATCGGCAACACCTTCGCGTCAGTATCGATGCTGGTTGCATAGCCGTCCAGGAACTGGCTGTAGGCCCGCGTCTTTCCGGACTCGACCTTGATGTCTTCGAGCAGCGTGATGTGGTCGTTGGTCTTTTTCTCGAACTTGCAGCGGATCAGCATCTTCATCTCCTGCTCGTTCGGCTGTGACTTCACGGGCGCGCCGCATTCGAGGGGAGAGCGGGTACCGAAGCGCGGCTCGGTTTGGGCTTGCGCAGTGCCAGTCGATATCGCCGAGGCGACGAGCGTTGGCAGAAAAAGAAGGCGTCGAATGTTCATTGAGAGGAGCTCCTGCAATGGTGGTGCTTCGTGGGTGACGACTGCGTCAGCTGCGCGAGGGTCGTTTTTCGATCCGGCACGCCCTTTTGGGGAATGTTCAAGGCGATGATGATCTGCCCCTTCTTGGCGGCACAGAGGAAAGAGATTTGCGGCGGGCCCGAAAGGTCGGGAGTGGGCAAATCCATCGGTACCTCGCTGGTGTCGTCGATCAGGTCCTCGACAAACTGCGCAGGGGTGGTATCGGCTTGCCCGGAGTCGTCGAAGTCGTATGAATACTCGTCGACCCGATCCTCGAATGTCAAAACTCCATCGGTGATCGACGCGATGGTCTCGGCCATGCCATTGCTGAGTGGGCCGAATCTGTTCCCTCGACGCTGCGACTTTTACCGGGTCCATTGTCGCGTCACCGCGCGCGGATTCGCGCCAAGCAAACTTGGCGCCGACGCTCTGGACGCGTGCAAGGCCCGCTGCCCGCGTGGCGCATGCCAAAACGACCCACGACAACACCATATTCATCGACGGTTTACTCCAACGCCGTGAAGGGCCAGTGCGGCACAACAGTCTGTTCCTTCAGCGCACTCCTGCAATCCGGCTGCAGAACTTGCCTGAGCACAGCGACACACCCGGCTGGTCTGGATTGTCAGAAGGGACCGTTCAGCCAACGTCTCATGCAAACGAGATGCAGCCCCTGCCTCGGCTTGAGTGACAAAGAATTCAGCGTGAAAGCGCCAGCGCCCTGGCCTCGGGCAGCGTCAGCAGGCGCCCCCGGGCCCAGGCCTCTGCGCACTCGCGCGGACCCAGCAGCTGGGCCGACAAACGGCGCACACGCCGCATATGTCGCTGGTCGGCCGCGGTGAGACTGCCCACCATCCGCACCGTCCAGAAAACTTCAGCGAACGCCGCCAGGCTGAGTGCCAGTGCCGGCTGGCCCACGCGGACCAGTGCGGTGGGCAGGTTCCAGAAGACGTAGGCCAGGTTGACGATGGACATGGTCTGCCAGGAAAGGGCCAGGCTTTCACGGTAGGACTGCACCGCCTCGGGCCAGCGGCGCAGCGCCTTCAGGATCGTGCCCCTGGCATCGAAGGTCTCAGCCAATCGGCGCCATTCCTGCAACAGGCGGGCCTCGGCGGACACCGACTCCAGTTCGGCCAGCGCCAGCGCTGGGCGCTTGTCATGGAAATAGAAGCCAGCCAGTTTGTAGCGCCCCAGATTCACGGCATGACGGTTGCCGAAGGCTTGCCAGTGCTGCAAGGCTTGGCAGTACATGGCCAGCGCAGCCTGGGGTGAGCGGTCCCGGACATGCGTGGCGGAAGCACGCAGCGACAGCAAGCCGGCCATCAAGTAGTCATCGCCGGCAGTCTCGGCGAGCTCCCATGCCTGGCCGATCATCGGCAGCACGCGCTCGGGATTCTGCATGCTGGTGCGCCAGCGCACGCGCGCTGCGGTGTAAATCGCGCAGCAGCGCAGCACGGGGTCTGCCGGCAGCTTGGCCAGCGGCATTTCTGCATGGCGCAGTGCGGCCTCCTTTTGGCCGCCGTTCATGAGCAGCGGCGCGATGGCGCTGTGGCCGCGGCTGGCCAGCAGATCGTCTCGGCAGGCGTCCACCGCGGCGCTGGCATGCGCCAGTGCGGCCAGCGGCAACTCCACGTCTTCCAGCGTATGCCCCAGCGCCAGCAGCAGCAAAACTGCATCTTCGCCGGCGCCGTCGGTGGCCGCGCTGTGCAACGCCGCGGCGATGTTGGGAAGCTGGCTGCGTACCTCGGCCAGCGACGGAGTGACCGGCAGCGAACCCGCCCAGGCGATGGCCCAGGCGCGGTGGCGGGTGCGCCAATGCGCCTGCTGCGCGGCACTGAACTGCGCCGCGGCGTATTCGCGGATGGGCTCGTAGAGCCGGAAGCGGCGCGCGTCGTCGTCCTCGGCTTGGGCGTTCGCGCTGTGCGTCTGGACCAGCGAATGCGACAACAACTGGTCCAGAACCTCGGCCATCTGCCTGCCGCCGTCCGCGACGTGCTGGAGCATGCCCAGGCTGCAGCCGCCACCGAAGACCGTCATTGCGCCGGCCAGCAGCCGCTGCCGGGCGTCCAGCTGCTGCCAGCTCCAGTCGATGGTCCGCAGCATCGAGGCGTGCCGCGGCTCGGCGACGCTGCGCTCGCTGGGGCGTACCAGCAGTTCCAGGCGCGGCATGTCACCCGGCGACTCAGGGCTCAGTCGGAGTCGTTCGAGCATCTCGGCTGGCGAGACGCTGCGCAGCCGCGATGCCGCCAGTTCGATGGCAAGCGGCATGCCTTCCAGTGCCGCCATCAGCTCCACCAGCACTACATGGTTGCGCGCGCTGACGTGGAAGTCGGCACGCACGGCCATGGCGCGGTCGACGAACAAGGCCACGGCAGCGCTGCCAGCCACGACCTGCACTGAGGCATCTGCCGCGGGCCAGGCCAGTGGGGCAATGGCGAACAACTGCTCGCCATCGACGCCGAGGCTGCTCCGCGAAGTCAACAACAGGTGTAGGCCCGGCACCTCGGCGGTCAGTTGCAGCCACAAGTCTTCGGTCAGGCCGGCCAGTTGTTCGCAGTTGTCAAGAACCAGCAGCGTACGGGCTCCGGCCAGCCGGGCGATCACGGCGTCGGTCGTCGGAGTGGAGGCTTCGATGCGCAGCGCACGCGCCATGGTGCACAGCGCTTGCTCACGCTCGGTCGCACCCACAAGGGGCACGAAGACAACACCGTCGAAGGGCGCTGCCGGGTCGGCCTGCACCCGGCGCGCGAGTTCGACGGCCAGCCGTGTCTTGCCCGCGCCGCCAGGGCCCATTAGGGTGACCCAGCGATGCTGCAGCACCCGCTCGGCCAAGCAGGCCAATTGATTGGCGTCGCCGTGGAATCGCGTCAGATAGCCGGGCAGGTTGGTGCGCGCGGCACGGTGCTCCGTCGCAGCCGCCGCGGACGGCACATGCAGTACGGCTGGCAGGGAGTCGTTGACAAGCTGCGGTGTAACAGCGTGCGTGGCTGCAGCTGCGCTATCCATCAGGTCTTCGTGCAGGCTGGCTAGGCGCCGCCTTTCGTCGACGATCCATTCGTCATAGAACCCTGGAAGCAACTCGCCAGGGTAAGCAGCCAGCGCCGCAGCGTGCTGCCCGGCACGGGCGTGGCGCTCGAACGCATGCACATCGCACTGCACGGCGCCTGCCACCAGCCGCAAGCTCAAGCGATCGGCCTGCACCGCAGCCACCGGCCCGTGCTCTGCAGGCTCAAGGACGCCCTTCAGCAATGACAACGCCTGGCGCAAGCGGCGCCGGCCGGTTTCCGCATCGACACCCGGCCACAGCAGTTCGGCCAGCTCTTCGCGGGGATGTTCGCGCTGCGGCCACAAGGCCAGACGGGCCAGAAGAGCCGTCACCGCACGAGTGACCAGCCGCGTGCGCACGCGATCGCCGTCATCCAGCTCGAAGCGCCCCAGCAGATGCAGGTTCCAACGCGGCCCGGCGCCGTCGCGTGGATGCGGCGCTGCGGCAGTTCCTGGCGAACCGTTCGACATCGCACCCACACGACACTGAGAAGAGGTCGCTGCACGCAGCACGCACAGCCCGGAGTCTCTCAGTGTAGTCGCCGCGCCTCCTGGCCAGCAGGCCATGGCTGTGCAAAGGCGCCCCAAGACGGCCGCCTTTCACGGCCATCCTCTACGGCCGAGTGCGTTTCATGCCGGCCGATGCAGGCGAGCTGCCTGTCAGCACGGCTATCTCAGAATGAAGATCTTTTTGCCACCAACGCTCTGCAGCGTGCGACCCGTCAAGTTGCCGCCCCCAGAAGCCACCAAGTTGCCGCCGCCGGAGGCAACCAGGTTGCCGCCACCCGAAGCCACCAACGAGACCGGGGTGCCGTCCGGATGCAGGAGGGCATACGAGCCAGCGGGCGCCAACAGCCTTTGAGCACTGTTGTCGACCAGGTTCCTTGAGTTGTCCACGTACCACGCTGTGGCCGGGATGCTGCACCTGCCCGGCACACGGTTGGCAGGTGAGTCGCACTGCTTGTCGGTCGAGACAACGCCACAGTAGCCCGGCTTGTGGTCTTCGTGCCTGTTGCAGTCGATGGCCCAAGTGGCGCCAGTGACGGTGGACAGGGTGGCGCAGATGGCGGTCAAGAGAAGAGGTTTCATATCGTCGCTCGGAAAGGTGGAAAGAGAGTTGATTTGCCGGTCCTGTGGAACGCGCCATGCGGGGGGAGGCCGACGGATGCGATGGTGTGCGACGCCCGTTCCGCCAACGTTCAACGCCACCAGCCAAAGCCGAAGGCGGTGCTGCATATGCCCGCCTCCGTAACCTGGGTCCGCAAGCAGGGCCTTCGCAGCTGGCGTGTCACCTTGCTTGGGCGGCGCGCCCCGGTTGAGAAGGCCGTGCAAGGCTCGAATCGACCACGCAACGGGCTGGTCCGCGCCGTATTCCGCGGGGGCGGCGCCGCAGGCTCAATCAGCGCTGAGCCTGTGACGGTCCGCAATCAGTCGTCGAACATCAGTGCCTGGCCGGCTGCTCGGGGTCGGGAGTGACCTGTCGCCGCCAACGGAAGCTGTCGCTGACAAGCACGGCCGGACGACCAGCGATGTGGTTGCCGTCTGTGCTTCGCCGTCCGGCAGGACTTGAGGGCGGAGCCAGCCACCCGAGACTGTGGAGAGCACGGGAGCGGTCCGTCGCCAACGCCGGCTTCTGGCCGGCAGCGTGAGGTCGCCAGCTCGCCAGGTAGCTGACGCTCAGGCGCAGGTACCGTTGCACAGGGAAAACCCGGCGCTGGACTATGTGATGACCGATTTGGATCCACGCAACGACGGAGGGCGCGTGGCCGCCGTTACCTGGTTCAGTCGGTCGCCACAGGCAGCGGTCCGGCCCGAACCGAAGCCGCCGGCGTTCGGCCGAGGTCAGATCTCGGTCTGCTCCGAAATTTCCAGCGCGTCGTCGACCTCGATCCCGAGGTAGCGCACCGTCGATTCAAGCTTGGAATGGCCAAGCAACAACTGCACCGCTCGCAGATTCTTCGTGCGTCGGTAGATCAAGGTCGCCTTCGTCCCCCTCATGGAGTGCGTCCCATATTCCGAAGGCTCAAGGCCGAGTTCCTGGGCCCAGCCTTCAAGGATCCTGGCGTACTGCCGGGGCCCCAGGTGAGGCGAGTCATGCAGCCGACTCGGGAACAAGAAATCATCGGACTTCAAAGCGGCCAGCTTGATCCACTTCTGAACCGCGTCACGGGTCGCTGGAGTGATCTCGAACTGGACCGGGCGCTGCGTCTTGTGCTGCA
>CAIJPE010000253.1 GCA_903822435.1 uncultured beta proteobacterium
GAGGTTCTCGGCCGGCACCTCGACGTTGTCGAACCAGACCTCGTTGACCTCGGGCTCGCCGTCCATCAGCACGATCGGCCGCACGCTCACGCCCGGGCTCTTCATGTCGATCAGCAGGAAACTGATGCCGGTCTGCGGCTTGCCTTCGTTGCTGGTGCGAACCAGGCAGAAGATCCACTCGCCGTACTGGCCCAGGGTGGTCCAGGTCTTCTGGCCGTTGACGATGTATTTGTCGCCGCGGCGTTCGGCCTTGCACTTCAGCGAGGCCAGGTCCGAGCCCGAGCCCGGTTCGCTGTAGCCCTGGCTCCACCAGACTTCGCCGCTGGCGATGCCGGGCAGGAAGCGCTTGTGCTGCTCGGCGTTGCCGAAGGCCATGATCACCGGCGCCACCATCACCGGGCCGAAGGGGATCACGCGCGGGGCGCCGGCCAGGGCGCACTCTTCCTCGAAGAGATGCTTCTGGATGGCGTTCCAGCCCGGCCCGCCGAAGGCCTTGGGCCACCCCCAGCCGAGCCAGCCCTGGCGGCCCAGGATCTTGGCCCAGCGCTGCTGGTCGTCACGGGTCAGGCGCAGCGCGTTGTGCACCTTGTGGCTGATGTCGGCCGGCAGGTTGGCCGCCACCCACTGGCGTATGTCTTGCCGGAACGCGAGTTCCTCGGCGGTGAAATTCAGGTCCATGGTGGTCTAGCCTCCTTCGGCGCGGGACGACGTCCGCGGTTTTAGCACGATCGTTCGAAAATGCTTTGTCCCTGGGGGGACAAGGCTCTGAAAATCACCGCAGTTCGAGTCGCATGATGTCGTTGTCCCGACGCATCTGCAGGCGCGCCAGGAAGCTGTTGCCCAGGAGCACGACCGGCATGGGCTGGGGCACCACGGCGGCGCCGACGTTGGCAAGTTCGAGTTCGCCCACCCGCACGCTGCCCAGCACCACCAACTGCACAGGCACCGGCCCGTTGGCGGTCTGGGTCATGGCGGTGCGGGCGTCCTTGAGGTCGATGCCCAGTCGGGTGGCGTCGTCGAGTCCCAGCGAAACCAGGGTGGCGCCCGTGTCGACCATGAAGTGCACCGATTTGCCGTTGATGGCGCCCGCCGATGTGAAGTGGCCGCCCGGGCCGGCCGTCATGACCACCTCGCGGGCCATCTTGCGCGATGCGTTGGCGCCCACCTGCACCGGCGTGCCGCCCACCCGCAGCGACAGCCGGCCGGTGCCGGTGTCGACCTCGGCTTCATCGCCAGACCAGCGCAGCAGCGTTACCCCGTCGACCGACTGGCCCACGGCCATGGTGCGCGGCCGGCCATCGATCACCAGGAGGGCCCGGTCGCCCATGCGCCCGGCCAGCGCCACGCCGGGCGCTGCCCGCACGGCGGGTGGAATCGCTGCAATGGCCAGGGCCAGGGTGCACAGCACCCGGCGCCGCTGCCTCAGGACCGCAGGTTGTCGAACGACAGCGGCCATTCGGTGAGTTCCTTGCGCAGCACCGCCATCGCTGCCTGCAGGTCGTCGCGCTTGGCGCCGGTGACGCGCACGGCGTCGCCCTGGAAGGCGGCCTGGACCTTGAGCTTGGCGTTTTTCAGGGCAGCCTGGATCTTCTTCGCCGTCTCCGCGTCCACGCCGCTCTTGACGGGAACGGCCAGCTTCATCTTGTCGCCGCCCATCTTCTGGGGCGTGCCACTGAAATCGAGGAATCGGACGTCCACGCCCCGCTTGGCCAGGCGGCCCAGCAGCAGGTCGCGGACCTGATCGAGCTGGAAGTCGCTGTCGCCGTAGAGCACGAGCTCCCGGTCCTTGGCGCTGCCGGCGCTGAGTTCGACGTTGGCGCTGGAGCCCTTGAAATCGAAGCGCGTGCCGATCTCCTTGGTCGCCTGGTCGACGGCGTTGCGCAGCTCGACCAGGTCGGGTTCAATGACGGCATCAAAGCTGGGCATGGGCGTGTGGGAAGTCGACGAGGTGCGGCCTTCGAATATGCCCGAAAATCAGCTCATGACACCGTCTCCCGGCCCACTCAACGCGCAACATCGCGCCAGCCTTCGCGAACACAACACCTTCGGGCTGCCCGCGGTGGCCAGGACGCTGGTCCATCTGGCCAGCGAAGCCGATGTGCGCCGCGTCGTCGACCACCCCGAGTACGGCCGGGCGCCCAAGTTCATCCTGGGTGGCGGCAGCAATGTCGTGTTCACGCACGACGTGGACGCCGTGGTGCTGAAGGTGGAGATCGCCGGCCTGAGTCTGGTCCACGAAGACGCACAGGCCTGGATCGTCGAGGCCGGTGCCGGCGAGAGCTGGCACCGGCTGGTGGCTTGGACGCTGGATCAAGGCTGGCCGGGGCTCGAGAACCTCGCGCTGATCCCGGGCTCGGTGGGCGCCTCTCCGGTGCAGAACATCGGGGCCTACGGCGTGGAGCTGAAGGACCGGTTCGAGTCGCTGGACGCTATCGACCTCGTGACCGGCCGCAAGGTGACGCTGGGCGCGACCGATTGCCATTTCGGCTATCGGGACAGCGTCTTCAAGCAGCACCTGGCCGGCAAGTCGGTGATCACGCGGGTCCGCTTCCGCCTGCCCAAGCCCTGGCAGCCCGTGCTGGGCTACCTGGACCTGGAGCGCAGGATGCAGGAGACCGGCAACCACCAGCCCGATGCCCGGACGGTCTTCGACTGGATCTGTGCCATCCGCCGCGCCAAGCTGCCCGATCCCGCGGTGATCGGCAACGCCGGCAGCTTCTTCAAGAACCCGGTGGTGACCCCCGAGCAGTGCCGCGACATCATCGGCCGCGACCCCGAGATCGTGCACTACCCGATGCCCGATGGCACTGTCAAACTGGCCGCCGGCTGGCTGATCGACGCCTGCGGCTGGAAGGGCAAGTCGGTGGGCCGTGCGGGGGTGTACGACAAGCAGGCGCTGGTGCTGGTGAACCGGGGCGGGGCCAGCGGCGCGGAGGTGGTGACCCTGGCGCGTGCCATCCAGGAAAGCGTCTACGGGCGCTTCGGCATCCGGCTGGAGCCCGAGCCGATCATCGTGTGAGGCCGTGCGCCACGGCGCCCGCCCGCTCCAGCTGGAGTCCCTGGATGGCCTGGCGGGTCTGCGCCAACTGGTCCTCGAAACGCTGTACCAGCCGCGCGATCTCGTGGGCCGGCAGGTGTGCGGCACCATCTTCCAGGGCCTGGGCCGTGCCGGCCAGGCCTACCAGGCCCAGGTTCAGCGCGGCGCCCTTCGCCGCATGTGCATGCCCCCGCAGTTCCAGCGGCTGTGCATCGCGCACGGCGCGCCGCAGTCGCTGAACGGTCTCGGCACCCTGGTCGAGGAAGGCATCGACCAGCGAGCCCACGCGTTCGGGCGTCATGGCTTGCAGTGCCAGGCCGATGGCATCGGCATCCAGCAGGGGCGAAGACCCCCAGCGGGTGACCGTGGAGATGGCTGCGTTGGACGCACCCTGGGGCTGTTCGGCCAGCAGGCCCGTGCCGAAGAGGCGCCGCAGCGAGGTGGCCAGCTTCTGCGGGCTCACCGGCTTGGTGAGGAAATCGTTCATGCCCGCCACCAGGCAGCGCTCGCGGGTCTCGGCAAAGGCATCGGCCGTCAGCGCGACGATGGGCAGCGTGGAGATGCCGGGGTCGGGCAGGGCTCGGATGGCCCGCGTGGCGGCCACGCCGTCGAGCACGGGCATGTGCAGGTCCATCAGCACCACGTCGAAGCGGCGCTGCCGCGTGGCCAGCAGCGCCTCCTGGCCGTTCGCGGCGAAGGTGGCCTCGTGGCCCAGCGTCTCCAGCAGCGCGGCCAGGTATTGGCGGTTGACCGGGTGGTCTTCGGCCACCAGCACCTTCAGGCGCCGTGAAGGCGAAGGCCCCGCCGTGCTGCCAGCCTGCGGCTGGGCTGCGGATTCGGCCAGCGACTGGGTCGGCATGCGGAAGGTGAAGCGGCTGCCTTCGCCGAGCTTGCTGCGCACGATGATGTCGCCGCCCATGAGCCGGGCCAGGTTGCGCGAGATCTCGAGCCCCAGCCCGGTGCCGCCGTGCCGCCGCTGGCGCGTGCTGTCGCCCTGCATGAAGCGGCTGAAGAGCTGCGCCTGGCTGGCTTCGTCCATGCCGATGCCGGTGTCGCTGACGATGAAGTCCAGTTCCAGCTTCCCGTTGCCGGCATCGGTGGCGGTGCGGCATCGGAGGTCGAGCGACACCGTGCCGTGGTCCGAGAACTTGATGGCGTTGGACAGCAGGTTGAACACGATCTGCCTGACGCGCGTGGCGTCCGCCAGCACCCGCTCAGGCACGGCGGCGTCTGCTTCGATGCGCAGCGCCAAGGACTTCGCCACGGCCTGCGGCCGCATGAGGGCATCCACGTCGCGCAGCAGGCCGCGCAGTTCCAAAGGGGCGGGCGACAGCGTCATGCGGCCGCTTTCGAGCTGCGACATGTCCAGGATGTCGTTGAGCAGGGCCAGCAGGTGATCGGCCGATTCGGTGGCCGTGCGCAGGAAGTCGATCTGGCGCGGCGTCAGGCCGGTTTCGCGCAGCAACGAGAGCATGCCCATGAGCCCGTGGAACGGCGTGCGGATCTCATGGCTCATGTTGGCCAGGAACGCGCTCTTGGCTTCGCTGGCCGACTCGGCCTCGCGACGGGCGCTGCGCAGGTTGGCGGCCAGGTCTTCCAGGGCCTGCCGGCGTTCGCGCAGCTGGCGCACCTGCCGCAAGGCGATGGCGGCAAAGGCCAGGGTGAGTACCGTCAGGAAGAAGGTCAGGCCCAGGCCCAGCTGGCTTTGTGCCCGCACCGTGGCAGCCCGGCTGTCGAGCTGGTCGGACAGGCGCCGTGCCGCGTCCATGCTCACCTGGTGAAGCGGGGCTTCCAGGGCGTGCAGCTGGCTGGTCAATCCCTGCACGAAAGCCCTGTCGGGTGAGGCCACCGCGTGCGCCCCCAGGGCATGGTCGGCGGACGCGATGAACCCGTCCAGTTGCTTGAGCAGGGCGTCGTAGGCCCGGTCATCGGCCAATAGTCGCCGAGCCCGATCGGATCGCAGCAGCGCCACGCGGTCGACCCAGAGTTCGTAGCGTTCTCGCAGGGCGGCGGTGTCCAGCGCCTCGCGGTCTTCGGCGGCTGCGTGCCATTGCTGACGCAGCCGCAGGAACTCGGTTTCGC
>CAIJPE010000254.1 GCA_903822435.1 uncultured beta proteobacterium
AGAGAATACTGACCGGGTTTGGCGACGTAGCCCAGCACCGACACCTGCTGACTGCGATAGCCCGTGATCACCACCGTGACATGGGGATGAAGAACGAAGTTGCCGTCCTTCAGGCGTTGGCCGACCAGATCTTCGACCTGGTCCACGGTCAGACCGGCCACCGGCACCAGATCGACAAGGGGAAAGCGGATCTGGCCTGTTTGGGATACGCGCGCTTCGGTCGCGAGTTCCGGGTTTTCGAAGACGGAAATCTTCAAGGTGTCGCCCGCCCCGATCTGATAATCCGGGAGCGTTGCGGCCTGGGCGACAGCGCCGCACAGCGTGAGCAGCATGCCAAAGAAAAGGGCGGCAGCGCGGCGGGATCGGGTACAGGCAAGCAAAAACTGGGTCATGTCGTTTCCTGGCGCGGGCCTAAAAATCAGTGCTATGTAGTGCAGTGTTGCGCGACTATAGCAAACAGTTCGCGTCATCTTCTGTGCGGACAATCGCCCGAGAGGTGAACTTTCATTTCTACTTTGCTTAAGCACTGGCTGTAAAGCTATTATCCAGGCGGGGGAAAGCGCTACGGCGAACTGCAGCAACTGCGTCGTTTACCAAGCGCGCAGTGGATTTCAGGACAATACGAATCTGGAACCTGGAATTATCGAGCAGCCGATTTTGGAGCAGACAACCCTGGAGCATTCGAAAACGGAACGACGCCGGCGCGAGGCGGTTTCCACCTGTTTGAGAGCCCATCGCAGCGCGGTAGCAGCCGCCTATGCCAAGGCGTTCCTACACAGCGCGCGCTGGCAGGACGCCGCCAGTGCGGCCCACAGCGAAGACTTCATCGCACAGCACTTTCTCGTCTTTGCCGACTATCTGCAGCGCCATTTCACGTGCCAGGACAACACCTATCGCGACCTGCTGATCGGTGAAGAGATCAAAGGTCTGTATGAGCCCGCCTTGGCTGACCTGCCGGAACCCGAGCGCATTCGGATTGTGCTGGCCGAGCAGGTCGATGGGATCGAGGCGGCCGTGCGATCCCACCTCAACGAGGCGGCATGGCAGGTGCTGATGCAGTTCCTCGCGCAAATCGAGGAGACCTTGACCGCAGAACCCGCCTGCACCCGCCGCGTGCTGCTGGTCGGCGACTGCGTCTTTCTGGACATCGTTTCCTTTCTGGTTCCGGCCCTGTTGGCAGAGGGTGTGCGGCTGATCCCGACATTCGCCACCTCGCAACTTGGCCCGATGCTACGCGAGGAGATCCGACGACTCGCCGATAAACCCTTCGACCTGGTGTTCTACAGTCCCTTCAGCTATGAATTTGCAGCCGAGTACACCAGCCTGGGCAAACTCAGCAGGGTTGCCAGCTCACGCGCTGAGGCGCATGCGGTGGCTGCGCGGACCTGGGACGACACGCGCGCCACGTTGGAGGCGCTGGCCTACACCTTCGACTGCCCGATCCATGTCCACAACTCCTCGGGCATGGTGCATACGGAAAGCACCCTGACCCGGGTCGTCAAGCTGAAGGTGACGCATCGTCCGCGTAACGTGGCACGGGATTGGCTCAATGATGCGCTGGAGGGGTACTTGCGCAAGAAGCAGGCAGAAGGTGAATTCCGCCTGGTCCTGCTCGACGAAAAGCAGCGTGTTCATGCGTTCGGCCTGCTCCGCGCAGGCGCGGCTCTCTACTGGAGCGCCTTCCAGCACCCGACGGCCTTCGGCAAGGTACTGAGCCCCGCCTATCAGGACGTGATTGTCGTCAACGCGCGCCTGGTCGGCCGCAAGGTACTAGTGTGCGATCTGGACAATACCCTGTGGGAGGGCGTGATCGGCGAGGGCAGCGTCACCCATTTCCACGACCGGCAGCGGACGCTGCTGAAGTTGAAGTCAAGGGGGGTCGTCCTCGCAATTGCCTCCAAGAACGATCCTTCGAAGGTGACGTTCGAGGGTGCCAGCGTGTCAGCGCAGGATTTCGTTGCGCAAGCAATCAGCTGGGAGCCGAAAGTGTTCGGCGTGCAGCGCATCCAGTCCGGTCTGAATATCAAGTACGGGGACTTCGTCTTTCTCGATGATCGACAGGATGAGCTGGCCCTGATGGCGTCGGCCTATCCTGCCATGCAGTGCCTGGACGCCACGCGCGCCGAGACCTGGCGCCGTCTTGAAGTGTGGGCCGAGGCACTGGACCCCAACCCGGACATGGATCGGACGAAGATGTACCAGGACCGCGAGCAGCGCAGAGCCTTCAGTGAAATGCAGCAGACCAGCGCGGACGAGCGTAGCCGCCTGTTCGCCCAACTCGACTTGCGCCTGCAACTCTCCTTTGCCCGCCCGGCCGACGCCGCGCGCGTCAGCGAGCTGATCAACCGCACCAACCAGTTCAATCTGAGAGCCAGTCGTACCACGCTGAAGCAAGTGAACGAGTGGCAAAAATCAAAAGACCATCTGATCGTGCTTGGGCGCAGCTCCGATCAGTTCGGCGACATGGGCACGACCTGCATTGCGGTCGGCCAGGTGGAGGGAGCGCGTCTGCGTATCCTCGCTTTCGTCTTGAGCTGTCGCGTCTTCGGTTACGGGGTCGAGTTCGGCACCTTGGCGTTTCTGGCCCAGCAGGCACATCGCCGCGGCCTGGAGAGCCTGGTGGGCAACTATGTGGCGACACCACACAATGCGCCCTGTGCCCTATTCCTGAGTGAGGCGGGTTTCGTAGACGACGGCGCCGAATGGCGCCTCCCGCTCACGCGCTCGGAACACATCCCGGTTCCCGCCTGGCTCAAGCTGGAATTGACAGCGTCCGCCTGATTCGCCGTATATCGGTGTTGCGGGCTTGCACTCAACATCTTGGCACAGCGGGTGGGCTTGGTACCTGACTCTGTGGTGCTCAACCAGCGCTGCGGTGCGCAAAGTCGATAGTAGGTTAGATCAGGAAGTTTGCCGTCAACATATAGCGGTGGTCGACATAACTGTAAAAGGATACGCTCGAGCGACGCCAGTCAGAGCCTGCCGTCAGATCAAAGCTTACCCAACGGGCAGCGATGTAGCGCGCGCCAACGAGAATCGTATTGCCGTATTCAACGTGAGGAACCAGTCCTGGACTACTGACTGTGTAGCGCACCCGCCGTACTTCAGTACTTGCGTTGAAGCTCAGCAGGTCGCTGTACAGATACTTGCCATGCACCTCCAGGCCATCGGTATCCGCTACGCTGCTGGCCAGAACACCTTGCCCACCGATTTCGCGGTGTAATTTACCTCCGTAACTCAGCGGCGTGCCGCTGTCGTGCTCGACGGCGAGCAGACCATACACCGAATTGATGCTGCTGCCACTCAGCGCGCCGTAGGTGCGTTGGCCCTCGGCTATGCTGCCGTTGAATTTGGTCACCGGGGTCAAATCGAGGGAACCATAGAGTTCCACGCGTCGGTCGATGTAACTTGGATCGTAGGCCGTCGTCAGCGGTGCAATAGCGGGCGAAGGGTTCAGAAAGCTGGTGCGGTTGTATATGCCACGGATACCGATTTTGCTGGCATCGGCAATGGCATAACTCACGCCCAGATTCCCGATCAGCGAGTTGTTGTCGTTGTATTGGAGCGAGGCCGCATCGTTACGCTGCTGAGCGACACTTAGGCCTGTATCGATGCTGTAACGAGGTCCGATGGAATCGGTCATGGTCAGGTTGGCAGTGCGCGTCGTCACCAAGTCCCGCACCAGCGCCTGGATGTTC
>CAIJPE010000255.1 GCA_903822435.1 uncultured beta proteobacterium
CGACCTGCCCGAGCTGCGCTGCTGGCGGGCCGGCACCGGCTATGCGCTGGCCGACTGGCTGCGCACGCGCGGCCATGAACCGCAGTTCATCGAACTGCCCCCCCGCAAGTAAGATGCTCGCCCATGCAAGTTGACAAAGAACTCGACACGCGCGGCCTGAACTGCCCACTGCCCATCCTGAAGGCCAAGAAGGCCCTGGCCGACATGGTCAGCGGCGAGTTGTTGCGGGTGGTCTCCACCGATCCGGGCTCCACCCGCGATTTCCAGGCCTTTGCCCGCCAGACCGGCAACGAACTGGTAGAGCAGGTGAGCCTTGGCAAAGAGATCAGCCACGTGCTGCGCCGTCGCTGAAGCGCCCGCTGGCGAGGGGCAGGCCAGGCTGGCCTGCCGCGGCGTTCAGAGTTGCACGCCCTTGAGGTACTCGCGGAAGCCGGGCCCGATCTCGGGGTGGGCCAAGGCCAGTTCGACGTTGGCTTCCAGGAAGCCTTCCTTGCTGCCGCAGTCGTAGCGCTTGCCCTTGTAGCGGTAGGCGAAGACCTTTTCGCGGCGCAGCAGCGAGGCAATGCCATCGGTCAACTGGATCTCGCCACCCACGCCGCGCTGCTGCGTGGCGATTTCGTGGAAGACGCCGGGGGTGAGGATGTAACGGCCCGCCACGCCCAGGCGTGAAGGCGCTTCTTCGGGGGAGGGCTTCTCGACGATGCGGTTGACGTCCATCAGGCGGTCATTGACCACCGTGCCATCGACGATCCCGTAGCGGCGGGTCTGCTCGGCGGGCACTTCCTGCACCGCCAGGATCGAGGCGCGCCATTCGCCGTACTGCTCGACCATCTGGGCCAGCACTGGCGGCTCGCCGACCATGAGGTCGTCGGCCAGCAGCACCGCGAAGGCCTGGTTGCCCACCAGGCGCTGGCCGCAGAGCACCGCATGGCCCAGGCCCAGCGCCTGCGCCTGGCGCACATAGATGCACTCCATGTCGTCGGGCTTGACGCTGCGCACCACCGCCAGGAGCTCCTGCTTGTTGGCGTTTTCGAGGGCCACCTCGAGCTCGAAGGTCATGTCGAAGTGGTCTTCGATCGGACGCTTGTGGCGGCCGGTGACGAAGATCATCTCGCGCACCCCGGCCGCGTACGCTTCTTCCACCGCGTACTGGATCAGCGGCTTGTCGACGACGGGCAGCATTTCCTTCGGCTGGGCCTTGGTGGCCGGCAGAAAGCGCGTCCCCAGACCCGCGACGGGAAAAATGGCCTTATGAACATGCATGGTGGTATTTAGAATGCTTTGATCCTTTCTCATTGTTGCATGCGCCAACTGCCGCGCCGTGTGACTCAATCCCCCCCGAGCCGATGGATGTGCTGATCGTCGACCCGCTGGATGGCGATGTGCTGCATTGGCTCGGCGCACGCCATACCGTGCAGGTGGCGCCTGAGTTCGCGCGCGATGCCGAGGCCTTCCGCAACGCCTTGATGCGATCTCGCGCCGTGGTCGTGCCCCCCGGCATGCCGGTGGATGCCGCCGCACTGCGCCGCGCCACGCGGCTGGTGGTGGTCGCGCGGCTGTCGGTGGGGGTGGAAAGCATCGACATCGAAGCCTGCGCCCGGGCCGGCGTTGAAGTGGTGCGGCCAGCCACCGCCGGTGCCGCGGCGCAGGCCGAGTTCGCCATCGGCGCGCTGTTGCAGATGCTGCGCCGGGTGCCCATCGTCAGCCCGGAGGGCGTGCGGGTGGGCCGCGAACTGGGCGGGTCCACGGTGGGGGTGGTGGGGCTCACGCCGGCGGTACGCCATCTGGTGCCCCTGCTCACGGCTTTCGGGGCGTCGGTGGTGGGCCACGACCCCGGGGTGCAGGCCGCCGACGCGGCCTGGTCGCGCTATGGCGTGCAACCGGTCGGGCTGCGCGAGCTCATGGCCACCTGCGACGCCGTGTGCGTGCTGCTGACCTTCATGCCGCGTTACCTGGGCTTGTTCAGTGAACGCCTGTTGATGCGCAGCCGTGCCGACCAGGTCCTGGTGAGTCTGGCGCACCCCAGCCTGTTCGCAGAGCCGGGGCTGGCCCGTGCGCTGGGCCACGGCCCCCTGGCGGCCGCCTGGCTGGACAACGCCGACGACAGCCTGCTGGAAGCCGGCCGGCCGCTGAGCGGGGTCGACAACCTGCAGATCACGCCGGGCGTGGCCGGCACCACGCTGCAGTCACGCACCCGCAGCGCCTGGGCCGTGGCTCGCCGCATCGACGAGCGGCTGAGCGCCACGCCGCCCATCACGGTCCTCAGGCCGAAACAGCCAGGCGATCCCGCTGCGTCTGCAGGCGCGTCAGCGCCAGCTTGAAGTCGGCCACGCGGGCCCGTTCCTGCGCGACCACGGCGGCCGGTGCCCGTGCCACGAAGCTTTCGTTGCCGAGCTTCGTCTCGGCCTTGGCGATCTCGCCTTCCAGCCTGGCGATTTCCTTGCCCAGGCGCGCGGTCTTGGCGGCCACGTCGATGGGCACGTGCAGAGCCAGTCGGATGTTGCCGCTGCTGCCCACCGGCGAAGTCTGCGTGGCTGCGGCAAAGGCGGCGTCGTCGGCCAGCGGGCGCACCTCGGCCAGGCGGGCCAGCGCCTTGAGCAGCGGCGCGGCCGCGGTGACGAAGGGCTCGTCGCCCAGCGTCAGCAAGGGCACCTTCTCGCTGGGAGGCAGGCTCATCTCGCTGCGCAGGCGGCGGCATTCGGCCACCATGCCCTTCAGCCGGGCCACCCATTCGTCGGCGGCGGGATCGACCTTCTCGAGCTGCGCCTTCGGGTACGGCGCCGTGACGATGCTCGGGCTGCCCTTGCGGCCAGCCACGGGCGCCACGGTCTCCCACAGCTCGGCCGTGACGAAGGGCGCCACCGGGTGCAGCAGGCGCAGCACCGTTTCCAGCGTACGGATCAGCGTGCGGCGGGTGCCGCGCTGCTCGGCGGGTGTGCCCTGGGCGATCTGCACCTTGGCAATCTCCAGGTACCAATCGCAGTATTCGTCCCACACGAAGGTGTAGATGGCGCCGGCCACGTTGTCCAGCCGGTAGTCGGCAAAGCCCTGCGCCACGGCGGCTTCCACGCGCTGCAACTCGCCGGTGATCCAGCGGTCGGCCATGGAAAAGCGCAGCCAGCCGTGGAAGGGCTGCCCTGGCGCGCACTCGGCCTTGGTGTGCTCTTCCAGGCCGCAGTCCTTGCCTTCGCAGTTCATCAGCGCAAACTTGGTGGCGTTCCACAGCTTGTTGAAGAAGTTGCGGTAGCCCTCGCAGCGCTTGCTGTCGAAGTTGATGTTCCGGCCCAGCGTGGCGTAGCTGGCCATGGTGTAGCGCAGCGCGTCGGCCCCGAAGGCCGGGATGCCCTGGGGGAACTCCTTCTCGGTGTCCTTGCGCACCCGGGGTGCGGTCTCGGGCTTGCGAAGGCCCACCACACGCTTGGCCAGCAGCTCGGGCAGGCCGATGCCGTCGATCAGGTCCACCGGGTCGAGCACGTTGCCTTCGCTCTTGCTCATCTTCTGGCCCTGGGCGTCGCGCACCAGGCCGTGGATGTACACGTCGCGGAAGGGCACCTGCCCGGTGAAGTGGGTGGTCATCATGATCATCCGGGCGACCCAGAAGAAGATGATGTCGAAGCCCGTGACCAGCACGCTGGAAGGCAGGAAGAGTTGCTGCTCGACCGTCTGCGCCGGCCAGCCCAGCGTGGAGAAGGGCACCAGGGCCGAGGAATACCAGGTGTCCAGCACGTCCTCGTCGCGCGTGAGAGGCCCGCTGTAGCCGGAGGCAGTGGCCCGCTCGCGGGCCTGCTCTGCGCTGCGCGCCACGAAGATCTCGCCACCGCTGCCGTACCAGGCCGGGATCTGGTGGCCCCACCAGAGCTGGCGGCTGATGCACCAGTCCTGCAGGTTGGTCATCCAGTGGTTGTACGTGTTGACCCACTGCTCGGGCACGAAGCGCACCTGCCCGCTTTCCACGGCCTCGAAGGCCTTGGCAGCGATGCTCTTGCCGTCCGCCCCGGCCTTGTTGACCGCCACGAACCACTGGTCGGTCAGCATGGGCTCGACCACCTGCCCGGTGCGGGTGCAGATGGGCAGCATCATCTTGTGCGGCTTGATCTCCAGCAGGAAGCCTTGGGCCTGCAGGTCGCTCACCACGGCCTTGCGGGCTTCGTAGCGGTCCAGCCCGCGGTAGGCCGCCGGGCCGTTGTCGTTGATCTTCGCGTCCAGCGTAAAGATGGTGATCAGCGGCAACCCGTGCCGCTGGGCGCAGGCGTAGTCGTTGAAGTCGTGCGCGCCGGTGATCTTTACGCAGCCCGAGCCGAATTCGCGGTCGACGAAGTCGTCGGCGATGATGGGGATGCGCCGGTCGCACAGCGGCAGGTCGACGAACTGCCCCACCAGGTGCTTGTAGCGCTCGTCTTCCGGGTGCACGGCCAGGGCGCCGTCGGCCAGCATCGTCTCGGGGCGGGTGGTGGCGATCGTCATGCCGCGCATCGGCTGGCCGTCCGGGCCCGGCTGCGGGCCCGCGCTGAACGGGTACAGGATGTAGTGCATGAAGCCGTCGGCTTCTTCGCTTTCGACCTCCAGGTCGGAGACCGCGCTCTTGAGCATCGGGTCCCAGTTGACCAGCCGCTTGCCGCGGTAGATCAGGCCCTCGTCGAACAGTCGCACGAAGGTCTCGGTCACGGTGGCCGAGAGCTTCTCGTCCATCGTGAAGTATTCGCGCGACCAGTCCACGCTGTCGCCGATGCGGCGCATCTGGTTGGTGATGGTGGCGCCGCTGGTGGCCTTCCAGTCCCAGACCTGCTCGAGGAAGGCCTTGCGGCCCAGGTCGTGCCGGGAGAGGCCGTTCTCCTGCAGCTGCCGCTCCACCACGATCTGCGTGGCGATGC
>CAIJPE010000256.1 GCA_903822435.1 uncultured beta proteobacterium
CCGCCCGCCGCACCTGCAGGGCCACCCGCTCTTCGCGCTCGGGGCTCCAGCCCGGCCACTGCCGCAGGGGCAGCCCGCCCACCGAGGCCTGCGACCACAGCACCACTTCGGAATCGCCGTGCTCGCCCACCACCTGGGCGTGCACGCTGCGCGGGTCCACACCCAGTTCGAGGCCCAGCACCTGCCGCAGCCGCGCGGTGTCGAGCATGGTGCCGGTGCCGATCACGCGCTCGGGAGGCAGGCCGCTGGCCTGCTGCATCACGCGGGTCAGCACGTCCACGGGGTTGGTCACCATCACCACCACGCCCCGGCAGCTGGCCAGCTGACGGCCCAGGTCGCTGACCAGGCTGGCGTTGTCGCGCAGCAGTTCCAGACGCGGCTGGCCCGGCTTGCCGTTGCGCCCGGCGGCCACCACCACCACGTCGGCCGTGGCGACTTCTTCGATGGAAGCCGCGCGCACCTGGGCGCTGGGGTAGTAGGCCGCGCCGTGCGCCAGGTCCATGGCCTCGCCTTCGGCCACGGGCATGCGGGCGTCGGCCAGCAGCAGTTCGTCGGCCACGCCGGCCATCAGGGTCGAGATGGCCACGCTGGCGCCCACCCAACCCGTGCCGACGATGCCGACGCGCCGCGTCATCGCGGCAGTTCGCTCTGGCCCATCAGGTATTCGTCCACGGCCCGCGCGGCCTGCCGGCCTTCGCGGATCGCCCACACCACCAGGCTCTGGCCGCGGCGCATGTCGCCGGCTGCAAAGACCTTGTCGACGTTCGTCTTGTAGCCGCCCGCGGCTTCGGTGGTGGCCTTGGCGTTGCCGCGGTTGTCCTTGTCCACGCCGAACGCCTCGAGCACCGACCCTGCCGGGGCCACGAAGCCCATGGCCAGGAGCACCAGGTCGGCCTTGTACTCTTGCTCGCTCCCGGGCACCTCGACCATCTTGCCGCCCTGAAACTGCACGCGCACCGTCTTGAGCGCCGCGACCCGGCCCTTGTCCTTGCCGCTGCCGCCCACCAGTTCCTTGGTGGCGATGGCGAATTCGCGGTCGCAGCCTTCTTCGTGGCTGGAGCTGGTGCGCAGCTTGTACGGCCAGTACGGCCAGGTCATGGGCTTGTTCTCTTCTTCGGGCGGCTGGGGCATCAGTTCGAATTGCGTGACGCTGGCCGCGCCGTGACGGTTGCTGGTACCAACGCAGTCGCTGCCCGTATCACCGCCGCCGATCACGATGACGTGCTTGCCCGTCGCCTTGAGCTGGCCCTTGAGCTTGTCGCCGGCCACCACCTTGTTCTGCTGGGGGAGGAACTCCATGGCGAAGTGCACGCCGTCCAGTTCGCGGCCGGGTACGGGCAGGTCGCGGCTGATCTCGGAGCCGCCGGTCAGCAGCACCGCGTCGAAATCGGCCTTGAGCTGCTCGGGCGAAATGGTTTCCTTGGCGTCGTTGGTGATCTTCGCGCCCTCGGGCATGGCGCCTACCAGCACGCTGGTGCGGAAGACCACGCCTTCGGCTTCCATCTGCGCCACGCGGCGGTCGATGTGGGTCTTCTCCATCTTGAAGTCGGGGATGCCGTAGCGCAGCAGCCCGCCGATGCGGCTGTTCTTCTCGAATACTGTGACGGCATGGCCGGCGCGCGCCAACTGCTGAGCCGCGGCCATGCCGGCGGGGCCGCTGCCCACCACGGCCACCTTCCTGCCGGTCTTGGCGGCCGCGGGCTGGGGCTTGACCCAGCCTTCGTTCCAGCCGCGGTCGATGATGGCGTGCTCGATGCTCTTGATGCCGACCGGCTCGTCGTTCACATTCAGCGTGCAGGCGGCCTCGCAGGGGGCGGGGCATACGCGGCCGGTGAACTCGGGGAAGTTGTTGGTCTGGTGCAGGGTCTCCAGCGCGCTGGCCCAGTCGCCCTGGAACACCAGGTCGTTGAAGTCCGGGATGATGTTGTTGACCGGGCAGCCGCTGTTGCAGAACGGCGTGCCGCAGTCCATGCAACGCGCGCCCTGCACCTTGGCTTGCTCGTCATTGAGCGCAATGACGAACTCCTTCCAGGTCTTCAAGCGCTCCTTGGGCGGCTCGTAGCCCTCTTCTTGCCGTTCGTATTCCAGGAAACCGGTGACTTTGCCCATGGTCTGTCTGCTTCTTTGGGTGAGGTGCTTGTTTGCGGATCACTTGCCCAGGGCGGCAGCGGTTGCCTGCGCCTTGGACGTGGCCTGCGTGGCCAGGGCCTTGGCGGCTCGGCCGGTCAGCACGCGCTTGTACTCGTGCGGATGGACCTTGACGAACTTGCCGCGCGCCTCGGTCCAGTGGTCGAGCAATTCGCGGGCGCGCAGCGAACCGGTCCAGCGGTGATGGTCTTCGATGAGCTTCTTCAACAGCACCTCGTCGGCCATCTCGCGGTGCAGGCCCACGGCCGGGCCGGCCTGCTCCTCGCGCGGCACGACCTTCTCCAGGCCCACCATCGCGGTGTTGCAGCGGCCGGCGAAGTGGCCGTCGTCGTCGTACACATAGGCCACGCCGCCGCTCATGCCGGCGGCGAAGTTGCGGCCCGTGCGGCCCAGCACCACCACCGTGCCGCCGGTCATGTACTCGCAGCCGTGGTCGCCCGTGCCTTCCACCACCGCGCTGGCGCCCGACAGGCGCACCGCGAAGCGCTCGCCCGCCACCCCGCGGAAGAAGGCTTCGCCGCTGGTGGCGCCGTACAGCGCCGTGTTGCCGATGATGATGTTGCGCGTGGCGTCGCCCCGGAACTCGATGCTCGGCCGCACCACCACGCGGCCGCCCGAGAGGCCCTTGCCGGTGTAGTCGTTGGCGTCGCCGATCAGGTAGAGCGTGATGCCCTGAGCCAGGAAAGCGCCGAAGCTCTGGCCGCCCACGCCTTCGAGTTGCATGAAGATGGTGTGGTCGGGCAGGCCCTCGGGCCTGACGCGGATCAGCTCGCCCGAGAGCATCGCGCCCACGCTGCGGTTGAGGTTGCGCACGTCTTCCATGAAGTGCACCTTTTCGCCGCGCAGGATGGCCGGCTGGCAGCGCTCGATCAGCTTGACGTCCAGCGCCTTGTCCAGGCGGTGGTCCTGCTGCTCGGTGTGGTGTCGCGCCACGTCGGCCGGCACCTCGGGCTGGTAGAAGATGCGGCTGAAGTCCAGGCCGCGCGCCTTCCAGTGCTCCACGCCCTTCCTGGTGTCGAGCAGGTCGGCGCGGCCGATGAGCTCTTCGAAGCTGCGGATGCCCAGTTGCGCCATGATCTGGCGCGCTTCCTCGGCGATGAAGAAGAAGAAGTTCACCACGTGCTCGGGCTTGCCCGCGAACTTCTTGCGCAGCACCGGGTCTTGCGTGGCCACGCCCACCGGGCAGGTGTTCAGGTGGCACTTGCGCATCATGATGCAGCCCTCCACAACCAGCGGGGCCGTGGCAAAGCCGAACTCGTCGGCGCCCAGCAGCGCGCCGATCACCACGTCGCGCCCGGTCTTCATCTGCCCGTCGGTCTGCACCCGGATCCGGCTGCGCAGGCGGTTGAGCACCAGGGTCTGCTGGGTTTCGGCCAGGCCCAGCTCCCACGGCGTGCCGCAATGCTTGATGGACGACCAGGGCGAGGCCCCCGTACCGCCGTCGTGGCCGGCGATGACCACGTGGTCGGCCTTGCACTTGGCCACGCCTGCGGCGATGGTGCCCACGCCCACTTCACTCACCAGCTTGACGCTGATGGAAGCCCGCGGGTTGGCGTTCTTCAGGTCGTGGATGAGCTGTGCCAGGTCTTCGATGGAGTAGATGTCGTGGTGCGGGGGTGGGCTGATCAGGCCCACGCCCGGCACGCTGTAGCGCAGCATGCCGATGTAGTCGGACACCTTGCCGCCGGGCAGCTGGCCGCCTTCGCCGGGCTTGGCGCCCTGGGCCATCTTGATCTGGATCTGGTCGGCGCTGACCAGGTATTCGGTGGTCACGCCGAAACGACCCGAGGCCACCTGCTTGATCTTGCTGCGCAGGCTGTCGCCGGCCTGCAGCTCGACGTCGCTCTCGATCACGGCCTTGCCGACGATGTCACTCACGTGCATGCCGGCGGTCACCTTGATGCCCTTGAGTTCGCTGCGGTAGCGCGCCGGGTCTTCACCCCCTTCGCCGGTGTTGCTCTTGCCGCCGATGCGGTTCATGGCGATGGCCAGCGTGCTGTGGGCCTCGGTGCTGATGGAGCCCAGGCTCATGGCGCCTGTGGCGAAGCGCTTGACGATTTCGCTGGCGGGCTCCACTTCGTCCACGGGAATGGCGCGGCTGGGGTCGACCTTGAACTCGAACAACCCGCGCAGCGTCATGTGGCGCTTGCTCTGGTCGTTGATGATCTGGGCGTATTCCTTGTAGGTATCGAACTTGTTGGCCCGCGTGCTGTGCTGCAGCTTGGCGATGGCGTCGGGCGTCCACATGTGCTCTTCGCCGCGGACGCGCCAGGCGTATTCGCCGCCGGCGTCCAGGCGGTGGGCCAGCACCGGGTCGTTGCCGAAGGCGGCGGTGTGCATGCGCAGGGCTTCTTCGGCCACCTCGAACACGCCGATGCCGCCGACCTGGCTGGCGGTGCCGCGGAAGTACTTCTCGACGAAGTTCTTCTCCAGGCCGATGGCCTCGAAGAGCTGGGCGCCGCAGTAGCTCATGTAGGTGCTCACGCCCATCTTGGACATGATCTTCGACAGGCCCTTGCCGATGGCCTTGACGTAGTTGTAGATGGCCTTCTCGGCGCCCACGTTGTCCGGCAGGGAGCCCTGCAGCTCCACCAGCGTTTCCATCGCCAGGTAGGGGTGCACGGCCTCGGCACCGTAGCCGGCCAGCACGCCGAAGTGATGCACCTCGCGGGCAGAGCCGGTTTCGACCACGAGGCCGGCCGTGGTGCGGCGGCCTTCGCGCACCAGGTGGTGGTGGATGGCCGACAGCGCCAGCAGCGCCGGGATGGCCAGCTGCGTGCGGCTGAGGTGGCGGTCGGTGATGATGAGGATGTTGTGCCCGCCCTTGATGGCGTCCACCGCTTCGGCGCACAGCGAAGCCAGCTTGGCCTCGATGCCGGCCTTGCCCCAGGCCAGCGGATAGGTGATGTCGAGCTCGTAGCTCTTGAACTTGCCGCCGGTGCGCTGCTCGATGGCCCGCAGGCGGGCCATGTCGTCGAAGTCGAGGATGGGCTGCGTGACCTCCAGCCGCATCGGCGGGTTCACGGCGTTGATGTCCAGCAGGTTCGGCTTGGGGCCGATGAAGCTGTTCAGGCTCATCACGATGGCCTCGCGGATCGGGTCGATCGGCGGGTTGGTGACCTGGGCGAAGAGCTGCTTGAAGTAGTTGAACAACGGCTTGTTCTTGTCCGACAGCACGGCCAGCGGGCTGTCGTTGCCCATGCTGCCGATGCCTTCCTCGCCGTTGGCGGCCATGGGTGCCATCAGGAACTTCAGGTCTTCCTGGGTGTAGCCGAAGGCCTGCTGGCGGTCGAGCAGCGATTCGGTGGCCACGGCAGGCGTCGCGCTCACGGTGATGCTGTCCAGCCGGATGCGCACGTTCTCGATCCACTGGCGATAGGGCCGCGCGTTGGCGAACTGGTTCTTCAGTTCCTCGTCGTCGACGATGCGGCCCTGCTCCAGGTCGATCAGGAACATCTTGCCCGGCTGCAGGCGCCACTTCTTGATGATCTTGCCCTGCGGCACGGGCAGCACGCCGCTCTCGCTGGCCATCACCACCAGGTCGTCGTCGGTGACGATGTAGCGCGCCGGGCGCAGGCCGTTGCGGTCGAGCGTGGCGCCGATCTGCTTGCCGTCGGTGAAGACCATGGCGGCCGGCCCGTCCCAGGGTTCCATCATGGCCGCGTGGTATTCATAGAACGCGCGGCGGCGCTCGTCCATCAGCTCGTGGTTCTCCCAGGCCTCGGGGATCATCATCATGGCCGCCTGGGCCAGCGGGTAGCCGCTCATGGTGAGCAGTTCCAGCGCGTTGTCGAAGGTGGCGGTGTCGCTCTGTCCTTCGAAGCTGATGGGGTAGAGCTTGGCCAGGTCTTCGGCCAGCACGGGGGACTTCATCACGCCTTCACGGGCGCGCATCCAGTTGAAGTTGCCCTTGACGGTGTTGATCTCGCCGTTGTGGGCGACCATGCGGTACGGGTGCGCCAGCGGCCACTCGGGGAAGGTGTTGGTGGAAAAGCGCTGGTGCACCAGGGCCAGGGCCGACACCACGCGCGGGTCTTGCAGGTCGAGGTAGTACTGGCCCACCTGGTCGGCCAGCAGCAGGCCCTTGTAGATGACGGTGCGGCAACTCATGCTGGGCACGTAGTACTCGCGGGAGTGCGTGAGCTTGAGCGCCTGGATGGCCGCCGAGGCCGTCTTGCGAATGACGTAGAGCTTGCGCTCCAGCGCGTCGGGCACGATCACGTCGGTGCCGCGGCCGATGAAGATCTGGCGGATGACCGGTTCCTTGGCGCGGACGGCCGGGCTCATGGGCATGTCGCGGTCCACGGGCACATCGCGCCAGCCCAGCAGCACCTGGCCTTCGGCTTTCACCGCGCGGGCCAGTTCCTGTTCGCAGGCCAGGCGCGAGGCCTGTTCCTTGGGCAGGAAGATCATGCCCACGCCGTATTCGCCGAATGGCGGCAGGTCCAGGCCTGCGGCCGCCATCTCGGCGCGGTAGAAGTCGTCGGGGATCTGGATCAGGATGCCGGCGCCGTCGCCCATCAGCTTGTCCGCACCCACGGCGCCGCGGTGGTCGAGGTTCTCCAGGATCTTCAGGCCCTGCTGGACGATGGCATGCGCCTTCACGCCCTTGATGTGCGCGACGAAGCCCACGCCGCAGGCATCGTGCTCGGTCGCGGGGTCATATAGGCCGTGCTGCGCCAGGTCGGCGATTTCGCGGTCGAGGTCGGCCGGGGTGCCGGCGGCGGGGAGCATGGGGGCGGGTCGCGTCATGGCGCACTCCTGGGCGGGCGGGAAAGGCGGGTCAGGGCAGGGCTGCGCGCCATCCGACGCGCGGACGGCGAGACTATCGCAGTGCAACAAGGCCAGCAAGCGGTTTTAAACAGGGTCTGACCCCTTTTTGCAGGCTGCTACGCAGTTCTGCTGGTAAATGGGGACATAACGAACGCCCCGATGTCGTGATCGAACCATGCAGATGGCGTGCCAGGCACTGACGGCGCGGCACGATCAGCGCGGCGGGGTGGTGGGCCTGGCCCTCGACGGCGGCCGGCCCCGGGGCCGCGGCGTGGCGGGGCGGTTGGCCGCGGCGGCGACGGCGGCCTTGAAGCTTTCGCTGCCCACGGCCCACCCACCCAGGGCAGCCCGCCGCAGGGCGGCCGATTCGAGGGCGGGAAGGCCTTCGGCCAGTCGGGCCCGCCAGGCGGCCTCGCGTTCGAACGGTGTGTTGCCCAGTTGCCAGAACTCGGGCAGGTCAGTCAGCAAAGGGTCTCGCGGGCCGCCGGCCCGGTGCGAAGCGCTGGTGTGACCCGGTTCCGGCGAGTGGCCATCCACCCAGCGCAAGGCCGCCAGGCGCGGCGCGCCGGGCTCGACGACGGCACACCGGAAGCGCCCTTCCCACAGGGTGCCGGTGCGCTGGTGGTGTCGGTTGTAGGTGGCCACGAAGCGCCGGCCCAGGGCCTGCACCCAGCGACCCAGGCCTTGCGGCGCGGCGGGGGTGGCCAGCAGCAGGGCCTCGGTGTCGAGCAAGGCCCAGGCGTGCACCTGCACGTCTTCGGTGGCCGCCGCCTCGCGCAGCGCGGCCGCAAAGCTGGCGCGGTCGGCTGCGTCGTCGAACAGCCCCGAAGTCCCGGCCAGGGCCCGCAGGATCACCAGGTGGGCCTGCCCTGCCACCACCAGCCGCGGCAACCTTGCCATGGCCCCTCGCCCCGGTTCAGCCGAACAGCCGCCGCCCGGTCAGGCGGTGGTGTTCCTTCAGCGCGAAGCGGTCGGTCATGCCGGCGATGTAGTCGGCCATGGCGCGCGGCCGGTCCTCCTGTTCGCGGTATTCGGCCGGCAATTCCCCGGGCTGGTCGCGGTAGGCGGCGTACAGCCCGGTGACCGCCTCGCGGGCCAGGTCGTTGGACACCACCACCTGCGGATGCCGGTACAGCTCGCGGAACAGGAACCGCTTGAGCACGCCCACCTCTTCCACCAGTGCGGGGCCGAAGCGGATGAGCGGCGGGCCCCGCCGTGCCGCATCGGCGTCGGTCGGCGCGTGGTCTGCCAGCGCCTCGCTGCTGGCCTGGATCAGGTCACCGAGCTGCCATGACAGCATGCGCCGCAGGGTCTCGAACAGCAGCCGCCGTCCCGGCCGTTCGGACAGGGCCGGGTATTCGGCGCACACCCCGTCGCGCCAGCGGGCGAACACCGGCACCTGGCCCAGCTGCTCCAGCGTGATCAGCCCCGAGCGCACGCCGTCGTCGATGTCGTGCGAGGTGTAGGCCAGCTCGTCGGCCAGGTTGACGAGCTGGGCTTCCAGGCTGGCCTGCCGCCCGTCCAGGAAGCGCGCCGCCGGGCCGCCCGGCTCGGCGGCTTCCAGTTGCAGCGCATTCGACCGCGAGCAGTGCTTGAGGATGCCTTCGCGCGTCTCCATCGTCAGGTTCAGACCGTCGAAGGCCGGGTACCGGGCCTCCAGCTGGTCGACCACCCGCAGGCTCTGCAGGTTGTGCTCGAAGCCCCCGTGTTCGCGCATGCAGGTCTGCAAGGCGTCCTGCCCGGCGTGGCCGAACGGGGTGTGCCCGAGGTCGTGGGCCAGGGCGATGGCTTCGACCAGGTCTTCGTTCAGCCGCAGCGCGCGGGCTGCCGAGCGGCCCAGCTGCGCCACCTCCAGCGAGTGCGTCAGCCGCGTGCGGAACAGGTCGCCTTCGTGGTTGATGAAGACCTGCGTCTTGTAGACCAGGCGCCTGAAGGCGTTGCTGTGGACCACGCGGTCGCGGTCGCGCTGGTGTTCGGTGCGGGGCGGTGGCAGCGGCTCGAAGCGGCGCCGCCCCCGCGAGCGCAGCGGGTCGCTGGCCCAGGGCGCCAGGCCGGAGGTGTTCACATCGCCCCGCGAACCGTCATGCGGCAGCGCCGTGCTGCTCGATCACCCGGCGGACGATGTCGTCGGGCACCGGCTGCAGGCGGGCCTGGCCCGGCGACTCGATCACGATGAAGCGCGTCTCGCCGCCTTCGGCCTTCTTGTCCACCCGCATCAGTTCCAGCCAGCGCTCGGTACCCAGCGGAGGTGCCACCACGGGCAGGCCGGCGCGCTGGATGAGCCGGCGCAGGCGGTCCACAAAGGCCGCCGGCACCAGCCCGAGCGCGGCCGACAGCTCGGCGGCCAGCACCATGCCGCAGCCCACGGCCTCGCCGTGCAGCCACGTGCCGTAGCCCAGGCCGGACTCGATGGCGTGGCCGAAGGTGTGGCCGAAGTTCAGGATGGCCCGCAGGCCGCTCTCGCGTTCGTCCTGACCCACCACCCAGGCCTTGATCTCGCAAGAGCGTTGCACGGCGTGGGCCAGTGCATCCGGCTCGCAGGCCCGCAGGGCGTCGATGTGGGCCTCGATCCAGTCGAAGAAGGCCATGTCGGCGATGGGCCCGTACTTGATGACCTCGGCCAGGCCGGCCGAGAGCTCGCGCGCGGGCAGCGTGGCCAGGGTGGCGAGGTCGCACACCACCCGCACGGGCTGGTAGAACGCGCCGATCATGTTCTTGCCCAGCGGGTGGTTGATGGCCGTCTTGCCGCCCACCGACGAATCCACCTGGGCGAGCAGCGTGGTGGGCACCTGCACGAAGGGCACGCCGCGCATGTAGCTGGCGGCCGCGAAGCCCGTCATGTCGCCCACCACCCCGCCGCCCAGCGCGAAGAGCACCGTCTTGCGGTCGCAGCCGGTGGCCAGAAGGTGATCGAACACCAGGTTCAGCGAATGCCAGTCCTTGTGCTGTTCGCCGTCGGGCAACAGCATGCGACTCACCTGGCGGTAGTGCGGGGCCAGGGCCCGCTCCAGCGCTGCGCCGTACAGGCCATCGACCACCGGGTTGCTGACGATCACGGCCCGGGATGCCCGCGGCAAGCCCTGCCAGGGGGCGGGCGCATCGAGCAGGCCGGTGCCGATCAGGATGTCGTAGCGGCTGTTCGGGGTGGCCACCCCGACCGTGCGGACGGACGCTGGATTCATGCCGCAGAGTTTAAGCGGGCCCCGACGGGCCGCCTGCGGGCGCGCAGGGCCCGGGCTGCTATTCGCTCTGGGCGCGGGAAGGCGCGGGCAGGCCGTTCGGGTCGACCAGTCCCGCCAGTTCCAGCTGCATCATCACCATGCCGATGAGTGAAGGCACCGAAGGCCGCGCCGACTCGATGACGAAGTGCGCCGTGCGGCGGTACAGCGGGTCGCGTTCGCGGTACAGCTCGCGCAGCCGCGCCAGCGGGTCGGCCACCTGCAGCAATGGGCGCTGCGTGTCGTGGCGCAGCCGGCGGAACAGCTCTTCGGGCGAATTGCGCAGGTAGAAGACGTGGCAGCGCGAGTGCAGGGCGTCGCGGTTGGAAGGCCGCAATACCGCCCCGCCCCCGGTGGCCAGCAGCAGCCCTTCGCGCCGGCTCAAGTCGTCGATGACGTCCTGCTCGGCATCGCGGAAGGCTTCCTCGCCATGGAGCGCGAAGTACTCCCGGATCGGCATGCCGATCCGGGACTCGACCTCTGCATCGCAATCGGCAAAGCGCAGCCCCAGCTGACGGGCCAGATGCCGCCCGACCGTGGACTTGCCACAGCCGGGCATGCCGATGAGGGCGATCACTATGGGCAGGTGACGTAGGTGTTGGGCTTCGCGGCGGTGGTGATGAATTGGCCCACCGAGGTAGTCAGGCCGCTTGGCGAGGTGATGTTGATGGTGATCGTGCCACTGGTGGTGCCGTCCGCGAACGAGTAGTTCACGCCGGCTCCGGTCGGGGCCAGTGAGCTTGCCACCGGAGAACCGCCCGACAGCGACACCGTCAATCCTGTCGTCGCTGCGACGCTGATCGTGCTGCCCGCGGCCACTGGGTTGTAAGCCGTCGTGTTGGCGTCGGACGCATAGAAGAACAGCGAGCCGATGGAGGACTGGCCGAACAGGCCGGTACTGCCGACATAGTAGTAGTTCAGGTACTGCGGATTGCCCGCTGCGTCGTAGGCCGGGAACGTGGCTCCGGCATTCGGGCGAATCAATGGCGTGGCGGCCGGACAGGCGCCCGCCGGCATGGCCGAGCCCGTCGGGAGTTGGGTGCCCCACGTCGGACTGGCCGACGAGGTCGAGAACACGGTTTCGATCGATCGGCGAACGTAGGCCTTGCCCCATGATCCGGAACAGGTCGACGGCATGCTGGGAATGCTGGCATCTAGTTGCAGCGTGGACGGCAGCACGGAGGTGTTGCATGCGCTCGATCCAGAAGGGCTCTGGGCGATGAACTGATTGTTTGCGGAAGACGCGTAGACGCCATTGGCCAGCGTGTCGATGAAGGGGTTGCCCATGTCCTGATAGGGCTCGCCAGCGTCGTAGACGTTGCTGCCATTGGCATCCACGAAGGACTTTTCACCCAAGGCATAGGCCAGCACCGTCACGCGACCATCCGGTGGCTTGGGTAACGACGATTGGAAGCGGGCAACTGCGCACGATAGGCCCACGCCCGTCGAACTGCTGGCCGACACGCCTGAACTACAGGCGGTGTTGGCGGCCGCAATCGTGGTTGTGAAAGCCACCGACTGCACCTGCCCGCCTTCGGACACGAAGTTGATAGCGGTGCCGTCGGGAACCGGGTTGCCCAACCGGTCTGAAGCGATCACCGTGTAGGAGTTGGCCGTGCCATCGCGGTTGAAACCTTCGATGTTGAAGGAGGCTTGAGAAAGGGAGAACCGCGTCTCCGTGGGCAGGCCGATGGCGATGGAAAGGTTGCTTGAGACGGTCGAGATGCCGCTGCCAGCCAATGAGGCGGTCACCCGGGCCGGGGTGGGCACCGTGCCCGAGTTCACGAGCGCACTGACTCGGCCGTTGCTGTCGGTCGTCTGCACGCTGCCCGTAGAACCGCCGTCCAGCGTGAGGCCGCCGGCGAAGGTATTCAGCGACAGGTTCACCGACTTGCCCGGCAGGGGGTTGTTGGCCAGGTCATTGACCTGGAAGACGACCTGCGAGGATGTGGTCAGGCCTGTGCCCTGCAGGTAGATCGTCGGCGGGGTGGCGCTGACGAACACGATGTTGTTGGCAGCCGGGGAGCTCAGGTTGAGTTGCAGCACCTGTTGCGAGTTCGTGCCGGAAACCGATGCTGTCAGCGTATCAGCCGTCAGCGTCGCGCCACAGCCGCCGGTGTCCTTGTAGGTGATGGTGACTGGGCTGGAGGTGACAGTTGCGGTTGCCGGCGAAATGGTCGCCTTGCCGGTCGTCACGCAGGCCGAGGCGATCGACAAGGTGGCTGGTGTGGCCGTGCTCACCCCCGAAAGCGCGACCGTCAGCACGGTTTGGCCATAGGCACTCAAGGGTGCGGCCGGCGTGGCCCCTACCGACGTGGTGAAGGCAGTGATCGACGCAGACGTGGCCACGAGGCTGAAGCCCACCGACCCGCTCAAGGCGGCGGTTCCGACCGTGGCAGAAGCCACGACGGTGTCGGCACCGGAGGTGCTCGTGACGGCCGGCGAAAGCGTCACGGTGGCCACGCCGTTGCCGTTGGTCAACGCGCTTCTGGCACTGAAGGTACCGAGCCCGCCACTGGTGGTGAATGAGACCACCGAATTGGCAACGGGGCTGGCAGTGGCGTCGAGCACCGTGGCCGTGACGGTGACCGGTGCGGCACTGGAGACCGTGGCGTTCGAGATCGAGACCGTGAGCGACGCGCTCGCCGGCGTACCGCCGGTGCCCGTGCCGGAACCCGGGCCGAAGCCCGGTGTGCCCGACGAGCCACCGCCACCGCCGCAAGCGGACAGTGCAAGCACGGTGATGATGGAAAACAGACGTCGAATCAGCGTCATGGCAAGGTTCCCTGGGCGGTCAGGCTGTTGTTCGCGGCGTTGTCGTTCGGCGTGCGCGGCATCAGCGCGCCGCGGAACGGTCGGTCACGATCTTCGGCGTGATGAACACCAGCAGTTCGGTCTTGTGGGTGGTGCGGGTGCGGTTCTGGAACAGATAGCCCAGAACGGGCAGGTCGCCCAGGAACGGGACCTTGTTGACCTGGTCCTGCTCGTTCTGCGTGAAGATGCCGCCGATCACCACGGTGCCGCCGTTTTCCACCAGCACCTGCGTCTGGACGTGCTTGGTGTCGATGGCCAGGCCCGCGGCGGTGGAGGTGGCACTGATGCTGTCCTTGTTGACGTCCAGGTCGAGGATCACGTTGCCTTCGGGCGTGATCTGCGGCGTGACTTCGAGCTTCAGGTTGGCCTTGCGGAACTGCACCGAGGTGGCGCCGCTGGAGGTGGCGGCCTGGTACGGAATCTCGGTGCCCTGCTCGATCAGTGCCTTGACCTGGTCGGCCGTGATGACGCGCGGGCTGGACACGATCTTGCCCTTGCCGTCGGTCTCGAGTGCGGAAAGTTCGAGGTTCAGGAAGCGGTTGGCGCTGGCACCGAACAACGACAGCGCGAAGGTGGCCGCGTTGGCGCCCAATGACGAGGTGTTGGCCGGCAGGTTCACGAACTGGGTGTCGGTGTAGGTCCCGCCGGCGCCGGTCTGGTTCGTCTGCGTGCCGATGGAGCTGTAGTTGCCACCCACCGTCAGGTAGTTGCCGCCGCCCACGCTGTAGCCGGGGATGCCGTTGCGGCTGCCGCGCAGGTCGTTGCCGCCGAGCTTGACGCCCAGGGCGCGCCCGAAGGTGTCGTCGGCTTCGACGATGCGCGCCTCGATCAGCACCTGGCGGACCGGGATGTCGATCTTGGCGATCAGCGCCTGCACTTCCTCGAGCTTGCTCGGGATGTCGCTGACGAAGAGCTGGTTGGTGCGCGTTTCCCACAGCACGCTGCCGCGGGCCGACAGGATGCGGTTGCTCTGGCCGCTGCCCGTGCCGCTGGTGCTGCTGCTGGCCTGCCCTTGTCCGGTCAGGCCCCGCGCCACGACCTCGGCCTTGGTGTAGTTGAGCTGGAACGACTGGGTGCGCGTGGGCTCCAGGTCAGCCACCTTCTTCTTGGATTCGAGGTCGGTCTGTTCCTTCGCCGACAATTCGTCTTTCGGGGCGACCCACAGCACGTTGCCGTTCTTGCGCACGCCCAGGCCCTTGCTCTGCAGGATGATGTCCAGGGCCTGGTCCCAGGGTACGTCTTTCAGGCGCAACGTGACCGTGCCCGTGACGGTGTCGCTGGTGACGACGTTGAAGTTGGTGAAGTCGGCGATGACCTGCAGCAAGGCACGCACTTCGATGTTCTGGAAGTTCAGGCTGAGCTTCTCGCCCTGGAAGCCCTGGCCCTGCGTGAGCTTGTTGGGATCGACCTTGACCGGGCGGACCTCAAGCACGAACTGGTTGTCGCTCTGGTAGGCGCTGTGTTCCCAGCTGCCGCTGGGCTCGACCACCATGCGCACGCGGTCGCCGCTCTGGTAGGTGGTGATGGACTTCACCGGGGTGCCGAAATCGGTCACGTCCAGGCGGCGGCGCAACTGTTCGGGCAGCGTGGAACGCAGGAATTCGACAACCAGGGTCTGGCCTTGCTGCCGGATGTCCACGCCCACCTGCGTGCTGGGCAGGCTGACGATGACGCGGCCGGCGCCGTCGGGTCCGCGGCGGAAGTCGACATCGGTCAGCGCCAGCGAGGTCGTGTTCTGAGGCTGCGCGAAGGCCACCGGCTGATCGGCTGCGGCGCCCACCACCGGGGTGCCCGCCACGTCCAGGATGACGAGCAGTGTCTTGCCCTGCAGCTGGGCCCGGTAGCCCGAGGCCTGCTTGAGGTTGAGCACCAGCCGCGAGCGGTCACCACCCTGCGCCACGCTGACCGAACGCAGGTTGCCCTGGTTGATATCGACGTTGTTGCGGCCGATGGCATTGCTCACGCCCGGCAGGTCGATCGCGATGCGCGGCGGGGCCTGCACCGAGAAGCCTGCGGGCACGGCGGCCAGCGGTTCGGCCAGTTCAATGCGCACGACCTCGGTTCCCGACTGCTGGGTGCTCGTGATCGACTGGATCGCGTTCTGCGCCCAGGCGCCCAGGGGCGCCAGGAGCGCGCCGGCGGCGGTCAATGCGGCAACGGCGGCTCGCCAGTGGGACATGTTCGGGATCTCCTGCAAAACTTGGGTGCTGCCGCAAGCGCGCGAAGCGCCTTCGGTGCGGCGGCTTACGAGCCGGAATCGGGCGGCCGAGAACCAGCTCATGGTCATCGCGCTTTCTCCTGCAACTGCAGCGAAGCCGGACGCTCGATCCACTCACCGGCGGCGTCCTGGACGATCTCGCGCAGGTCGACTTCGGTTTCGGCGATCTTGGTGACCCGACCGTAGTTCTGGCCCAGGTAGTCACCGACTTTGACCTGGTACAGCAGCGAGTCCACCCGCAACAGGGCAAAGGGTTGACCGAGCTTGTTGACGCTGCCGACCATGCTCATGCTGTCCAATGGGTAGGCTTCCAGGGGTTCCTTGCGACGGTTCATTTCAGCCGACAACAGGGAATTGGGCTGCCGGGCCTCTTGCTTGAGCGCCACGGTGAGCTTCTGCGAACTGAAGGGGTCGACCGCCCCGGCGCTGGCGTAGGGCTGGGGATCGAACTTCTTGGGCGGCTGCAGGGGCGTGATGTTGGGCTTGACCTCGCGGCGCTGCTGCTCCATCCAGGCCCGCAACTCGTCGTTTTCGGCGCCACAGCCTGCCAGCAGCGTCAGGGCCCCCAGGAGGCCGGTCCATGCGAGGCGGCGCATCATTTGCTGGCTCCTGCGGCCGTCGTCTTGGCAGCGGCGGCCGCCTTGCGTTGATCCGCGATCTCGGTGCTGTCCAGGTAGCGGTAGGTGCGCGCCGTGGCATCCATGGCCAGCACGCCGGCCGTGTCCTTCCCGGGTACCGGGGTGATGTTCAGGTTGTGCAAGGTCACGATCCGGGAGAGGTTCGCCACGTCGGCGGCAAAGGCGCCGATGTCGTGATACCGGCCACTGATCCGCAGCGCGATGGGCAACTCGGCGTAGTAGTCCTTGACCTGCACGTCGCCCGGGCGGAAGAGCTCGAACTGCAGCCCGCGGCCCAGTCCTGCCTGGTTGATGTCGGACAGCAACGCGGCCATCTCGGCCTTGCCGGGCAGCTGCTTCTCGAGCTGGGTGACGTATTCCTGCACCTGCAGCTTCTGCTTGCGAAGCTCGCTCAGGTTGACGGCCTGCGCCAGGCGGTTTCGGTAGTCTTCCTTGTACTTCGGCTCCTGGGCCCGCACGGCCTCGAGCTCGTCGGTGGCGCTGGAGAGCAGCACGAACCAGCCCACGGCCATCACGGCCAGGGCAGACAGCACCCAGGCCACGATCTTGGGCAGCATGGGCCACTGGCCCGGCTCGTTCGGGTTCAGTCCGCGGAATTGGGACGCCGCCTGATCGACGAAGCTGGTGACGTCAAAACTGAGGGTTGAGGGCTTGGCCATGGCGGGTTCAGCTGGATTTCGCGGCAGGAGCCGGGGTGCCCGGCGCGCCGTTGAGCGGCAGCGTCACATTGGTGGCAGCGCCCGATGCGGCCATGGACGGCGGTGCGGTCTGCTGGCGCTTGAGCGTGACGCGCATCGAGAAATCGAACAGCCGGCGCTGTTCGCGGCCCACGGTCTGCGCCGCACTGGCCTTGATCTCGATCAGCTCGGGCTTTTCGAGCCAGGGCGAGTTGTACAGCGCGTTGCGCAGGAATTCGGAGACGCGCTCGTTGGTCTGCGCCACGCCGTTGATCAGCACCACCTGGCCGTTCTGCCGGATGGAGGTGAGGTAGATGCCCTCGGGGGTCTGGCGCGTGATTTCATTGAGCAGGTGAACCGGCACGTTGCGGTCGGCCTGAAGGTCTTCCACGGCCTTCTGGCGTGCCTTCAGCGCATCGATTTCCATGCGCAAGGTGGCGATGTCCTTGATCTGGGTGTCCAGGCGCTCGATCTCGGCCTTCAGGAACGCGTTGCGCGACTCTTGCGCGGCGGTCATCTGCTGCAGGACCGTGTACCAGACGAAGAGCGCCACGGCACCGACGGCCGCGCTGGCGGCCAGGCTGGCGAAGAAGGCACGCTTGCGCTGCTTGCGCTTTTCTTCGCGGTGCGGCAGCAGGTTGATGAGGATCACTGCAGGAACCTCCGCATCGCCAGGCCGCAGGCGGTGAGATAGGAAGGCGCCTCGCGGCGCACCCGGCTTTCACGCACCGCCGACCCGAGTTGCATCTGGTCGAAGGGGTTCACCACGTTGGAGGCGAAGCCGGTCAGGTCGGTGACGCGGTCCTTCAGGCCCGGCAGGGTGGCCGTGCCACCGGCCAGCATCACGTAGTGCACCTTGTGGTGCGGCGTGCTGGTGAAGAAGTACTGCAGGGCGCGGCCGATTTCCTGCGACAGGCTGTCGACGAAGGGCGAGAGGATGGCGCTTTCATAGTCTTCGGGCAGTTCGCCCGAGAGCTTCTTGGCTTCGGCTTCCTCGAACGAGAAGCCGTATTGGCGCGAGATGAGCTGGGTCAGCTGGGAACCCCCGAAGGCCTGGTCGCGGTCGTAGAGCATTTCGTCGTCGCGCAACACCTTGAGGCTGGTGGTGTCGGCGCCGATCTCGAACAGCGCCACCAGCGCGTCGCGGCCTTCGTTGGGCAAGGCCGAGACGACCCGGCTCATGGCCAGGCGCGAAGCGTGGGATTCGATGTCGAGCACCGCGGGCTTCAGGCCGGCGGCTTCGGCCAGGCCCTGCCGGTCCTGCACACGGTCGCGGCGCGAGGCGGCAATCAGCACTTCGACATCGCCTGCCGACGTGGGGCTCGGGCCGATGACGCAGAAATCGAGGCTCACTTCATCCAGCGAGAAGGGGATGTACTGATTGGCCTCGGATTCGACCTGCAATTCCATTTCTTCTTCGCGAAGGCCGGCCGGCAGCATGATCTTCTTGGTGATCACGGCCGACTGGGGCATGGCCATCACGACCTGCTTGGTCTTGGTGCCGCTTTTGCTGATCACGCGTTTCACGGCAGCAGCGACTTCGTCGAATTTCTCGATCTGGCCATCGGTGATCCAGCCCTTTTCAAAGGGCTCGGTGGCAAATCGTTCGAGGATGTATTCGCCGCCCGCGGTCTGGTCCAGTTCGACCAGCTTCACGCTGGATGAACTGATGTCGAGCCCGATCATGGGCGGGTGCTTGCGGCCCAGCAATGCGTCAAGAAAACCCAAGATTCACACTCCTCAGCCACCCAGCCCGAAGGCCGCAAGAACCCGATTCGGGCCCGCCTCTAGCCCAGGGTAATCCCCAGGGCTTGTTAAGAAGTTACTTCAATGCTAGCAGTAAAGCCTTTGTGATCCCAAGACAAAAGGCAGGCTAAAAGGCTCTTCGGCGTTGTCATTCTCTAACGTGAGACCTGTAGATGAAACAACCCGAAAGCGGGGTCTCCACCTTGTCGAGCCGCCTCGTCGTTTGCGCCGTGGACAATCTCACGCCGGGCGCCTGCGGGCCCCCTTGCGGCGCCTGCGCCATGGAGCGTGCAGCGCCTTCCTGTAATCTATCGGCCTCCATGCCGGGTTCTGTATGACTTCTTCCGGGCCCGCCGATGCCCCCCAAGGTTCAGCCCTGCCGGGCGCCGTGCGCATTGCGTTGCGCGGGTCTGCCTGGCTGATCGGTCTGTTGCTGGCCGGCTTGCTCTCGCTGCTGTGCGTGGTGGGCGTGGCCCTGGCCGTGGCCTACCCCAACCTGCCCGAGATCGGCAGCCTGACCGACTACCGCCCCAAGCTGCCGCTGCGGGTGTTTTCGTCCGACGGTGTGCAATTGGGTGAATTCGGCGAAGAGCGGCGCAGCTTCGTGCCCATCGGGCAGATCCCCCAGGTGATGAAGGACGCCGTGCTCGCCGCCGAGGATGCACGCTTCTATCAGCACGGTGGCGTGGACTACAAGGGCGTGGCCCGCGCCGCGATCGAGAACCTGCGCGATGCACGCAGCCAGGGCGCCTCCACCATCACCATGCAGGTGGCGCGCAACTTCTACCTGTCCACCGAGAAGACCTTCACCCGCAAGATCTACGAGATCCTGCTGGCGTTGAAGATCGAGAGCGTGCTGGGCAAGGACCAGATCCTGGAGCTCTACATGAACCAGATCTACCTCGGGCAGCGGGCCAACGGCTTCGCGGCAGCCGCGGAGATCTATTTCGGCAAGAAGCTCAAGGACGTCACGGTGGCCGAGGCCGCGATGCTGGCCGGCCTGCCCAAGGCGCCCTCGGCCTACAACCCGGTGGCCAACCCCAAGCGCGCCACCACGCGGCAGCGCTACATCATCAACCGCATGTTCGAGACGGGCTTCATCACCGAAGCCCAGCACGACGAAGCCCTGGCCCAGACCCTGCGCTACCGCACCCAGGCCGACAACCCGGTGCATGCCGAGTTCGTGGCCGAGACGGCGCGGCAGCTGGTCTTTTCGCAATATGGCGAGGAGGCCTACACCCGAGGGCTGAACGTCGAGCTCACGATCAACGCGGCCGACCAGATGGTGGCCTACCATGCCCTGCGCCGGGGCCTGATGGACTACGAATTGCGGCAGGTCTACCGCGGCCCGGAGGCCTACGTGGACCTGCCCGCCGATCCGACGCTGATCGACACGCGGGTGGCCGAGGCCCTGGCCGACCACCCCGACAACGACGACGTGCGCTCGGCGGTGGTGCTGGAGGCCTCGCCCCGCAAGGTGACCGCCATGCTGCAGTCGGGCGACAGCATCGTCGTGACGGGCGACGGGCTCAAGCCGGTGGCCTCGGGCCTGTCCGAGAAGGCAGGGCCCAAGACCCAGATCCGCCGCGGTGCCGTGGTGCGGGCCCTGCGCAGTGCCAAGGGCGATTGGCAGCTCACGCAATTGCCCGAAGTGGAAGGCGCGCTGGTGGCCATGGACCCGCGCAGCGGTGCGCTGCGTGCGCTGGTCGGTGGCTTCGATTTCGGCAAGAGCAAGTTCAACCACGTCACCCAGGCGTGGCGCCAGCCGGGGTCCAGCTTCAAGCCGTTCATCTATTCAGCCGCCCTTGAAAAGGGCTTCACGCCGGCCACGATCGTGAACGATGCCCCGCTGTTCTTCGACGCCGGGACCACCGGCAGCCAGCCCTGGGAGCCGAAGAACTACGACGGCAAGTTCGACGGCCCGATGCCGCTGCAGACGGCCCTGGCCAAGTCCAAGAACATGGTCTCGATCCGCGTGCTGCGCGCCATCGGGACGGCCTTCGCGCAGGAGTGGATCCAGCGCTTCGGCTTCGAGGCCGACAAGCATCCGGCCTACCTGACCATGGCGCTGGGCGCCGGCTCGGTGACGCCCATCCAGATGGTGGGGGCCTACAGCGTCTTCGCCAACGGTGGCTACCGGGTGGCGCCCCTGCTGATTCAGCGCGTGACCGACCAGAAGGGCAAGGTGCTGCAGGAAACCCAGCCACCGGTGCTCGACGAGAGCCTGCGCACCTTGCCGGCGCGCAATGCGTTCGTGATGGACACGCTGCTGCAGGAGGTGGCCCGTTCAGGCACGGCCGCCAAGGCGCAGGCACAGCTCAAGCGCCCCGATATCTATGGCAAGACGGGCACCACCAACGATTCGATGGACGCCTGGTTCGCGGGCTTCCAACCCACGTTGGCCGCAGTGGTGTGGATCGGCTATGACAACCCGCGCAAGCTGGGCGACCGCGAGACCGGCGGTGGCTTGGCCCTGCCGGTGTGGGTCGAGCTGATGCAGCATGCGTTGAAGGGCGTGCCGGTGCAGGAGATGTCGCCGCCCGAGGGTGTGCTGCAGTCCGGCGGCTACTGGATGTACGATGAATACGCCCACGGCGCGGGCATTGCCAGCATGGGCCTGGAAGACACCGTGCCGCAGCCGCCCAGCACCGAGGAGCGCAGCAGCATCCTCGACTTGTTCAAGCGGTGAAATGGGGCCCCCAAGCTCGCTTTCGCTCGCTACCCCCCGGGGGGGCCGGCCCCGAACGAACCGGCGAAGCCGGATCCGTCGCGGGAAGCTTTTTCAGTCAGAAACTTAGAGGCTTTCCCGCCTGAGCACTGGCGTGCCGGGAAAGCGCCTCGACCAGTTCGCTGCCGTCGCGCGTGTCGCGCCACTGGCCTCCTACCCACCGGTAGTGAAAGCCGCCGGCCTTGGCCGCCAGCCACAACTCCTGCAGGGGTGGCTGGGTGTTGAGGATGATCTTGCTGCCGTCGGGAAACGCCAGCTCCAGCAGCCCGCCGGTCCGGTGGGTGTCGATGTCGATTACGTCGTCCTGCAGCCAGCGGTCGGCGCAGGCTTCCACCCGCGCCAGCAAGGCCGCGGTTTCACGCTGGTAGTCGGCGTCGCTCAGGGCCTTGGGCGTCGGGGTGGTGCTCATAGAATCTTCAGGATGCATGAACGAACGCGAACGAGTGTAGCGGTGCCGGGTGCCGGGGCCGCGATGAGGGGCCTGGCGGTGGCGATGATCACGGCCCTCGGCGCCGCCGGCTGCGGCCAGAAGGGGCCGCTGCGCCTTCCGCCGCCGACCGCTTCAGCGCCGGCTGGCGGCGCGGCATCGGCCGGCTCGCCGGCTGCGTCGGGGGCTTCGCGATGAGCTTGCCGGGCGCCCCTTTCCTGGCGCGCGTCGATGGCGCGTTGCAACTCGAAGGCCACGATCTGGCCGAACTCGGAGCGCGCTTCGGCACGCCGTTGTTCGTGTATTCGCGCGGCGCCATGCGTGCCGCGCTGGACGAATACCTGTTGGCCCTGAAAGGGAGGCCGCACCTCGTGTGCTATGCCATGAAGGCCAATTCCAGCCTGGCGGTGTTGCAGACCTTTGCGCAGGCCGGTGCGGGCTTCGACATCGTCTCGGGGGGTGAGCTGGCCCGCGTGCTGGCCGCCGGCGGCCGCGCCGACCGCGTGGTGTTCTCGGGCGTGGGCAAGTCCCCGGCCGAGATGCGACAGGCCTTGCAGGCGGGTGTGCGCTGCTTCAATGTCGAAAGCGAGCCCGAGCTCGACACCCTCAACGCGCAAGCCCTGGCCCTGGGCCTGATCGCGCCCATCAGCCTGCGCGTCAATCCCGACGTGGACGCCGGCACCCATCCCTACATCGCCACGGGCCTGAAGGGCAACAAGTTCGGCATCGCCCACGACCGGGCGCTGGCTGCCTACCGCCGTGCCGCCACCTTGCCGGGCCTGAAGGTGCTGGGCATCGATTGCCACATCGGCTCGCAGATCACGCAGCTGGAACCCTACATCGACGCCCTCGACCGGCTGCTCGACCTCGTGGAAGGCGTGGAAGCCGCGGGCATTCCGATCCACCACGTCGATGTCGGTGGCGGGCTTGGCATCACCTACACCGACGAAACGCCGCCGCGTGCTTCGGCGCTGGTGGCGGCCGTGCTGGCGCGGATGGATGCCCGGGGCCATGGCCACCGCGAACTGCTGTTCGAACCCGGTCGCTCGCTCGTGGGCAATGCCGGCGTGCTGCTGACCGAGGTGATGGTCCTCAAGCCGGGCCGGGATGACGTGCCCGAGACCGATGGGGCCGCCAAGAGCTTCTGCATCGTCGACGCGGCCATGAACGACATGGTCCGCCCAGCCATGTATGAGGCCTGGATGGGCATCGAACCCTGCCGGCTGCGGGCCGAGACCACACGCCGCTGGGACATCGTCGGCCCGGTCTGTGAGTCGGGTGACTGGCTGGGCCGGGACCGCGACATGGCCCTGGCGCCTGGCGACACCTTGGCCGTGCTTTCTGCCGGGGCTTACGGCATGGTCATGTCCAGCAACTACAACACGAGGCCCAGGGCCGCCGAGGTGTTGCTGGACGGCCCCGAGGCCCACCTGATCCGCGAGCGTGAAGACGTGGCGGCGCTGTTTGCGGGCGAACGGCTGATTTGAGCGGGGCCGGCTGGCCCGGCGTCGCCAAGAAAAAAGCCGCCTGAGGGCGGCTTTCTGTTCGGAGGACCGAGGGTGCCCTGTTCGGGCACCCGGCGGTCATCAGAAGCTGTGACGAATGCCGAACTGATAGGCCGAGGAGGTCTCGCCCTTCAGGAAACCCGGGTTCGCGTTGGCGCCGAAGGCCGTGAAGCTGCCGCCGACCGACGAATTGCCGCCGTTGCTCACGCGGCCGTACTGGGTGTACAGGGCGGTGCGCTTGGACAGGTCATACACGTAGCCGATACCGAACTGGTTGGCGGTGTAGGTGTCGACCGAGCCAGCCGAGCGCACGTACGAAGCCTTGAACACGCCTTGGCCCAGGGGGGCCTGCAGGGCCAGCATGGTGACCTTCTGGCTGAGCGACGAGTAGTCGTTCTTCTCGTAGGCGCCAGACAGCTTCACCACGCCGAAGTCGTACGACGCGCCGAAGTTCATCGTCTTGTAGTCGTCGATCATCGTGCCGATCTTGTCGTTCTTCGCGTAGGCGAAACCGACGTTGATCGGGCCTGCGGCGTAGCCCAGGCGACCCGACAGGTTCTTGTTGCCTTGGCCGGCAACGCCTTCGCTGGCAGCGATCTGCAACTGGCCGTACAGGCCGCCGATGGTGCTCGGCAGGAAGTAGGCCACGCTGTTGTTCGCACGAACCAGCGTGGTGGCGGTCGAGCCCAGCGACGAGCGCAGGTTGCCGACGTGCGCCACGCCGTTGTAGCCGAACGGGTCGAAGGTGGCGATGTTGTTGAAGGTCGGGGTGTAGTCGCGGCCGAGGCGGACTTCACCGAAGTTGCCGATCAGGCTCACGGTCGAGCGACGCTGCCAGGTCTGGCCCGAGCAAGAAGCGCCAGTAGGCGAGCCCACCGAACCGTTGCCGCAACCGGTGTCGGCGCCGAAACCACCTTCCAGCCAGAAGCCGGCACGCAGGCCGCCGCCGAGGTCTTCAATGCCGCGGAAACCGATGCGGCTGCTGTTGATGCCGTCGGTGCTGAGGGACTTGACGGTGCCGGCCGAGCCGTTGGTTTGGCTGGTCAGAGCCACGTCAACGATACCGAACAGGGTGACCGACGATTGGGCCGAAGCCGCGCCCGCAAACGCGGTGAGCGCTGCCAGGGCGAGCAGGGATTTTTTCATTGCGACTATCTCCTAGGTTGAACAAGAGGTCCCGATCGAGGTATCGCCCAGCTAGAGGCTGACCAGACCAACCTCCGCGACGGAAGTTAGCGCTATTGCAACAGACGCCCGATGCTGTTGCCAAGGTTTGCCCATGAAAACCCCGACGGGTGTTGTCTCTCAGCAACGGGCGAACAAAGGGCTCGCTTTCCCGCGATCCGCTATGCTGGGCTATATGACTTCCACCGACGCATTGATCGCCAGCCTCGACAACGCCCTGCGCACCCTCAGTGGGGCCGTGCACGCCGCGCGGCCCAACCCCGCAGGGGTGGCTACGCCGGCGGACGATTCACTCGACGCCTCCGCCCGGCGGGAATCGGGCGCCCTCATGCGGGTGAACCATGTCGGGGAGGTCTGTGCGCAAGCTTTGTACCAGGCCCAGGCCTTGACCGCGCGCTCACCCGAACTGCGCCGCCAGATGGAACAGGCTGCCCGGGAGGAAACCGATCACCTGGCCTGGACGCAGCAGCGTCTGGCCGAACTCGGCGACCGGCCCAGCCTGCTCAACCCGCTCTGGTACGCCGGCGCCTTCGGCATCGGCCTGATCGCCGGCCGCATCGGCGACGCCACCAGCCTGGGCTTCGTCGTGGAAACCGAGCGCCAGGTCGAGCAGCACCTCGCCAGCCACCTGGACCGCCTGCCCGCAGCCGACACGCGCTCGCGCTCGATCGTGGCGGTCATGCAGGACGACGAACGCCGGCACGCCGACGACGCCGAGTCCGCCGGTGCCGCCCGCGTGCCGGTGGCCGTCCGGTGGCTGATGCGCGGCGTGGCCAAAATCATGACGACGACGGCGCACCGCATCTGACCCCGGCTGCGCTCAGGCTTCGATCAACTCGAAGCTGGTGGTGATCTCGGCGGTCTTGCCCAGCATGATGCTGGCCGAGCAATAGCGCTCATGCGACAGGGCGATGGCCCGCTCCACCGCGGCCGCGGGCACGCCGCGGCCCGTCACGGTGAAGTGCATCTGGATGCGCGTGAAGACCTTGGGGTCCTGCTCGGCCCGCTCGGCCTGGACCTTGACCTGGCAGCCCCGCACGTCGTGGCGGCCGCGCTTGAGGATCAGCACCACGTCGTAGGCGGTGCAGCCGCCGGTGCCGGCCAGCACCGTTTCCATCGGCCGCGGGGCCAGGTTGTGGCCGCCGCCATCGGGCGCGCCGTCCATGGTGAGCAGGTGGCCGCTTCCGGTTTGGGCAGCGAAGCCCATTCCGGTGCCTGGGATCCAGTTGACGGTGCATTCCACGGTGTTTTGGCCTTTCTGGTGCGTGCGTTCACGTCGGCTATGTGGTTGTGGCGCGAAACTGGGGGGGTGTCCCCAAAATCTTCATACTGCACTGCAGCATGGCAGTGATATATTGGCCTGACGGGTGGATGTGCTGCACACCCACCCACCGATTGTCTCCTCCACCTCCATCAATGGTGGATTAGGCCCGGGGCCCCCAAGGTCCCGGGCCCTTTTTCTTTGCGCGCCTATCATTCGCGGCCCCAAGGAACCCCTACCCCCCGCACGATGCCTGCCGCCAAGAGCCCGACTGCGGCGCCCGCCGCCCGTACCCTGAGCCCACAGGGCCGGCGCATGGCCGCCGACTACCTTCAGCGCATCCTCACCGCCCGTGTGTACGACGTGGCGCGCGAGACGGCGCTGGAGCCCGCGCGCATCCTGTCCAAGCGGCTGGGCAACCACATCCTGCTCAAGCGCGAGGACCAGCAGCCGGTCTTCAGCTTCAAGCTGCGCGGCGCCTACAACAAGATGGCGCGCCTGTCGCCCGAAGTGCTTGCACGGGGCGTGATCTGCGCTTCTGCCGGCAACCATGCGCAGGGCGTGGCCCTGGCCGCACGGCGGCTGGGCAGCCAGGCCCTCGTGGTGATGCCCCTGACCACCCCGCGCCTGAAGACCGACGCGGTGGCTGCGCTCGGCGGCGTGGTGGTCTTGCATGGGGACAGCTTTTCCGATGCGTTCCAGCATGCCCTGACGCTGCAGGCCGAGCGCGGCCTGACCTTCGTCCACCCTTTCGACGACCCTGACGTGATTGCCGGGCAGGGGACGGTGGCCATGGAGATCCTGCGGCAGCACCAGGGCCCGCTGACCGCGGTGTTCGTGGCCATCGGCGGCGGCGGGCTGGTCTCTGGCGTGGCCGCCTACATCAAGGCGGTGCGGCCCGACGTGCGGGTGATCGGCGTGCAGACGCAGGATTCCGACGCCATGCTGCAGTCGGTTCGCCGGGGCCGCCGCGTGCACCTGTCCGACGTCGGGCTCTTCTCGGACGGCACTGCGGTCAAGCAGGTGGGCGAAGAGACCTTCCGCATGGCGCGGGCCCTGGTGGACGACTACGTGGTGGTGGACACCGATGCCGTCTGCGCCGCGATCAAGGACGTCTTCGAAGACACCCGCAGCATCCTGGAGCCGGCCGGGGCGCTGGGCGTGGCGGCCATCAAGCAGTATGTGCAGACGCACCGCCTGAAGGGCGAGACCATGGTGGCCATCACCTGCGGCGCCAACATGAACTTCGACCGTCTGCGCTTCGTCGCCGAGCGGGCCGAGTTCGGCGAGCAGCGCGAGGCGCTGTATGCCGTCACCATTCCTGAGGAGCGCGGCTCCTTCAAGCGCTTCTGCGAGCTGATCGGCCCCCGTTCGGTCACTGAATTCAACTACCGCATCGCCGACGAGAAGGTGGCGCAGGTCTTCGTCGGCCTGGCCATCCAGAAGCGCGATGAAGCCGGGCGCATCGAGCGGCACTTCCAGAAGCAGGGCTTCCCCACGCTGAACCTCACCGACGACGAGCTGGCCAAGGAGCACGTGCGCCACATGGTGGGCGGCCGCAGCGAGTTGGCGCGCGATGAAAGGCTGTTCCGCTTCGAATTCCCCGAGCGGCCCGGCGCACTGATGCGCTTCCTGGCGGCGCTGCACCCGGGTTGGAACATCAGCCTGTTCCATTACCGCAACCAGGGCGCCGATTACGGCCGCATCCTGGTGGGTATCCAGGTGGGGCAGGGCGACGATGCGGCTTTCGACGCCTTCCTGAGCGGCCTGGCCTACCCGTTCACGGAAGAAACGCACAACCCGGTGGTGCGCTTGTTCCTGCGTTAGCCCACGCGGGCAGCGGAGCGCTCGCTACACTTCCCGACCATGGTACTTACCAACCGCTCGCTGGTCACACCCACGACCAACCCGCAACTGGAGCGGGCCTTGCGCGAAAAACTGCATCGGCGCAACGAGGTCGGCGGCGACCTGGGCGAGCTCGAACCCCTCGCCGTGCGGCTGGGCTTGATGCAGAACACGCTCAAGCCGCGCTTTCGCGAGCCGCATCTGCTGGTCTTCGCGGCCGATCACGGCCTGGCCGTGGATGGCATCCTGGACCCCCAGGGCCGCACCACGGACCAGACGGTGCACATGCTGCTGTCCAACCAGCTGCCGCTGACCGTCTTCGCCCGTGCGCAGCAACTGGCCGTGACCGTGGTCGACTGCGGCATGGCCGAGAACATGGCCAACCATGACCGCCTGCTGGTGCGCAAGATCGCACACGGCACGCGCAACGCCCGGGTCACCGCTGCCATGAGCCTGGAGCAGGCCCACGCCGCGATGCGCGCCGGCATGGAAATCGGCGACAAACTGCGTGGCAACGCCACCGTGCTGGCCGGCGTGGGGGTGGGCGCACACGAAAGCGCCGCGCTCATTCTGGCCCGCCTGACCGATACGCCCGTGCGTGACCTGATCGTCAGCGGCCCCGACATGGACAGCGACGAGCTGGGCCACCTGATGGTGATCCTGCAGGGGGCCCAGGGCCGCCACCGCGGCGTCGTCGAGCCGATCGAAGTGCTGGCTGCGTTCGGTGGGTTCGAAGTGGCCGTGATGGTGGGCGTGATGCTCATGACCGCCAGCAAGCGCCATCTGCTGCTGATCGATGGCGTGCCGGCCTGTGCGGCCCTGATGCTGGCCGCGCGGATCGCCCAGCCGGTCACCGACTATTGCGTGTTCTGCCGCAGCCACAGCCACCTGGGCCTGGACCAGGCACTGAACCTGTTCCGTGCCACCGCCCTGCTCGAGCTGGGCATGAAGAGCACCGATGGCACCGGCGCGACGCTGGCCTGGCCCCTGGTGCGCAGCGCCGCGGCGCTGCTGACCGAGGTGGCCGAGGGCGAAGACCCCGGTCCTTCGCGGCCCGGCGACATCACGCCCCTGCCGGATGCCACCCCTACCGCCGACAGCGAAGACTGAAGCGGCCGGCCCCGTTCAACGCAGGTCGGTCGGTTCGTGGGGATTCACGGACTGCGGGGGTGGCAGCGACTGATCTTGGTAAGGCGTCGGCTGCAATGGGGCCTGGCCTTGCTGCGCGTTGGCCCGCCGCTGCACCTGCGACTGAACGGGCGGCGGCGGCATCATCGGCTGCGGCCCGGAAATCTGGCTCTGTGGCGGCAAGGGGCGCGCGCCACCGTTGAAGGTGCCCACGCCGTTCGGGATGGCGGGCACGGCGCCCAGTGGCAAGGTGCCCGTGGCTGCCGGTGCCGGCGGAGCAATGTTCAGGGCCACCTGGGCTGCGCCATCGCGCGGCCCGAGCTTGGCGCTGCGCGCCCCGACTGCCTGCAGCACCGTCTGCCCGTCGATCACCGCGCCGACCCGGAAAGCCTTGGCCGGCTTGCCGTCCACGGCAATCAGCGCCAGGCCTTCGCCGGCGGCTCGGGTCGCCAGGGGGCTGACCACGCCGATCAGCTGGAAACGGGCATCGGCCGCGGGCTCTTCGGCCACGGCCACCGGCGCGGGGGCATCGACCCCCAGCAGCCGGCTCAGGTCGCCCCGGGCAGCGACGCCGAGCTCGGCCACCTGGGTGCTTGGCGGCAAGGGCGGCGGCGCCACGAAGAGTTTCAGGCCCCAATACACGGCGCTGGCCGCCACAGCGGCCCACACCCCCAACGTCCACCAGCGTGTCGACATGCGCGGATTATGATTGATGGGACCCCTGCCAGCCCGGCCGGACGGCCCACCGCGGGCCCCCTTCTCGACGCCATCATGACCGACTGCCGATTCCTGCGCCGCTCTCCGCTCTGCCGGCGCGCACCCTTCGCGGGGCTCCGAGGTTCTCGCGGCTTCACGCTGATCGAGCTGATGGTGGTCCTGGTCATCATCGGCGTCCTGGGCGCGCTGATCGTGCCGAACCTGCTGGAGCGGGCCGACGACGCCCGCGTCACCGCGGCCAAGACCGATGTCAACAACCTGATGCAGGCGCTCAAGTTGTACAAGCTGGACAACCAGCGCTACCCCAGCGCCGACCAGGGCCTGGATGCACTGGTCAAGAAGCCCACCACCGGCACCGTGCCGCCGAACTGGAAGCCCTACATCGACAAGCTGCCCACCGACCCCTGGGGCCGTCCGTACCAGTATCTCAACCCGGGGGTGAAGGGCGAGATCGATGTGTTTTCCTTCGGCGCCGATGGCCAGCCCGGTGGCGAGGGCAAGAATGCCGACGTCGGGTCCTGGCAGTAGCCGCCCCCGGCTCGGCCGGGGCTTTACCCTGATCGAGCTGCTGATCGTGCTGGTGATCATTGCGGTGTCGGTCAGCGTGGTCACGCTGGCGCTGCGCGACGGCAACGAATCGCGGCTGGAAGAAGAGGGCGCCCGCCTGTCCTCGCTGCTCGAGATGGCCCGTGCCGAGGCCCGAGTGGCCGGCGGGCCGGTGCGCTGGATGCCGTCGCCCCTGGGGGGCGCCGACGGTGATCAGTTCCTCTTCGTGGGCCTTCCGGCCAGGCAGCAGCTTCCCAAGCGGTGGCTCGACCCTGCCACGCGCGCCCAGGTGGTGGGCGCGGGCTCGATCGTGCTGGGCCCGGACGCCATCCTCCCGCCGCAGCGCATCCTGCTGCAGCTGGGCGATCGCCGGCTGGAGCTGGCCAGCGACGGCCTGGGTCCCTTCGTCGCCGACAGCGGCGCTGCCGCGCCATCGCGATGAGGCCTGGGCCGGGCTGGGCGGCGCCAGGGCACGCGGGCCGCGGCTTCACGCTGCTGGAGGTGCTGGTGGCGCTGGCCATCGTCGCCATCGCCCTGGGGGCCGGGCTGCGCGCGGCCGGGGTGCTGACCGACAACGCGCAGCGCCTGGGCGACGTGGTGGCGGCGCAGTGGTGCGCCGACAACCAGCTCACCGGGCTGCGCCTGTCGCGCGCCTTCCCGGGCATCGGCGACGCCGACTTCAGCTGCGAGCAGCTCGGCCGCACCTACAGCGGCAAGCTGCTGACCCGGCCCACGCCGAACCCGAGCTTCCGCCGTGTGGACGCCGTGGTCAGCGACGAAGCAGGCCATGTGCTGGTCACGCTGTCCACGGTGCTCACCCGCCTATGAACCGCACCGGTCAGGGTGGGCGGCGGCGCGGGGGCGGTTTCACGCTGATCGAGGTGCTGGTGGCCCTGGTGATCATGGCCATCCTCGCGACCATGGCCTGGCAGGGCCTGGACGGCATCCTGCGGGCCCGGGAGGGCAGCCGTGCGTCCATCGACCGCACGGTCCGGCTGGCCACCGTGCTCACCCAATGGGAGCAGGACCTGCAAGGCCTGTACGACACGGCCGTGGTGCCACCCCTGAGCTTCGACGGGCAGACCCTGCGCCTGACCCGCCGCGCCGACGGCGGGGTGATGGTGGTGGCCTGGTCGGTGCGGGGTGGGCTGTGGCAGCGCTGGACCGGGCCGGCGCTGGTGCGCACCGGCGACTTGCAGCAAAGCTGGTTGCAGAGCCAGCAGTTGCAGGGCACCGAAGCCGGCGAGCTGACGCTGTCCGAAGGGGCCACGGCCTGGCAGGTGTATTTCAACCGCGGCGGGCAGTGGAGCAATGCGCAGTCCACCGGCGACCTGGTGTCCCCCGCGCTTCCGCCGCCCATCCCGGCCAGCGGCGCCGAGGGCCAGCCGGCCGCGGTCACGCCCCTGCGGGAAGCGTTGCCCGAGGGCGTGCGCCTGGTCATCACCCTGGGTGGGCAGACCCTCACGCGCGACATCGCCCTGGGGCCGGCCGGATCATGAGCACCCACCGCCGCGCTGCCGCACGTCGTGGCGGCCCGCAGGGACGCCAGCGCGGCGCGGCGTTGTTGCTGGCGCTGATCATCCTGACCCTGGTGACCACCGTCACCGCTGGCATGGTGTGGCAGCAGACCCGTGCCGTGGACGTCGAATCGGCCGAGCGGGCCCGCGCCCAGGCCGGCTGGATCCTCAACGGCGCGTTGGACTGGGCACGGCTGATCCTCCGGGAGGACCAGCGCTCGGCGCGGCGGCGCGGCAATTCCTACACCTCGCTGGACGATGCCTGGTCCAAGCCGCTGGAGGAAGCCAGGCTGTCCAGCTTCCTGGCGGCCGACAAGGACAACAACGCCGACTCCGACATCGAGGCCTTCATCAGCGGCTCCATCGTCGATGCGCAGGGGCGCTTCAACATCCGGGGCCTGGTCGATCCCACGGGCAAGATCGTCAAGCCCCAGGTGGAAGCCCTGCAGCGTGTGGCCAGCCTGGCCGGCGCGCCCAGCGACACCGCCTCGCGCATCGCAGACGTCTTCAGCGCATCGATGGCGCCGCCAGCCGATACCGACCCACGGGGCACCCCGCTGCGCCCCGAGACACTGGACGACCTGGTGTGGCTGGGCATCGAGCCCGCCACGCTCGCCCGGCTGGCCGACTGGGTGACGTTGCTGCCGGCAGTCACGACAGTGAACGCCAACACCGCCCCGCGCGAGGCCCTGGTGGCCGCCATCGATGGGCTCGACCTGGGGACCGCCGAGCGCCTGGTGCAGGCGCGCAGCCGAAAGCCCTTTGCCAGCATGGAAGCGGTGCAGGCGCTGTTGCCCGAGAAGGTGAAGGCCGATCCGGCCCGCGTGGGCATCAGCTCGAACTGGTTCGAGGTCTCCGGCCGGCTTCGCCTGGAAGAGCGGGTGCTGGAAGAACGTTCATTGCTGCAGCGGGATGGCGAGAAAGTCACGGTGCGCCGCCGCGAGCGCCACAGCTTCACGACAGTGCAACGCTGAAGGTGACAATACGCCGCCCGACCGAACCCGCCGCCACTCGCCCACCGCCCCCAGCCGAACCCCCTGCCGATGTCCGTACTTGCCATCCTGCTGCCACCGAGTGAGCGCCTGACCGCCCGCGCCGTGGTCTCCGAAGGCGCCGCCGGCCTGCGCCTGCCCACGGAGTGGAGCTTCGTGCTCAGCAACGACGGGCGTACGGTGACCCTGCCGGGCACGGCGCCGCTGGCCTTGCTGCCCCGTGCCGATCGCGTGGTGCTGGTGCTGGCCGAAGCCGACGTCAGCTGGCACCGGGTGCAGATACCCAAGGCCCCGGCTGCGCGGCTGCGGTCAGCCTTGCTGGGCGTGATGGAAGAGTCGCTGCTGGATGACGACGAGGCGCTTCATTTCGCGCTCGCGCCCGGCGCGGTGGGTGGCGAGCCCGGCTGGGTCGCCGTGACGCACCGGCCCTGGCTGGCAGCCGCGCTGGCGGCGATCGAATCCGGCGGCCTGAGCGTCGAGCGGGTCGTGGCCCGCAGCATGCCCGCCGAAACCGCGCGCGGCCACTTCTACACGGTAGGCGCCGATCCGGAAGCCGCGCCCTGGTTGTCGCTGGCCCTGCCCGACGGTGCGTTCTGCGTGCGCCTGGCCGGCGCCCTGGCCCGCGCCCTGCAGACCGGCTCGAATGCCGCCGTCCGCTGGTCGGCCACGCCGGCCGCTGCGGCCGCCGCCGAGCGCTGGCTGGGCGAAGCGGTGCCGCTGATGACCGACGCCGAGAGGGCGCTGGAAGCCACCCAGGGCACGCTGAATCTGCGCCAGTTCGACCTCGCCGCGCGGCACCGCGGCACGCGCGCGGCACGCGAACTCGGCAAGCGTTTCCTCAGCACCGAGTGGCGCCCCGTGCGGGCCGGGTTGCTGGCCCTGGTGGCGCTTCACCTGGTCGGCCTGAATGCCTATGCCTGGCAGCAGCGCCAGGCGGTGCAGGCCAAGCGCATGGCCATGGGTGATTTGCTCAAGACCGCCCACCCGGGCGTCCGCGTCGTGCTGGACGCCCCCGTGCAGATGCAGCGGGAAACCGAGCGCCTGCGCGCCGCGGCGGGCAAGGCCGGCGACAGCGATCTCGAACCCCTCATGGCGGCTGCTGCGGCAGCATGGCCCGACGGCATGGGCCCGGTGCAGAACCTGCGTTTCGAGCCCGGCCGCCTGATCCTGATGGCCCCGGGCCTGGGCGAAGGCCAGGTCACCCAACTGCGCGAACGGCTGCGGGCTGTCGGCTTCTCGGCCGACATGTCCGAAGGCCGGATCACCGTCACCCGCGGCGCGGGCCCGGCCCCGTCGGCAGACGGGCCGGCCACGATGGCAGCACCGATCCCGGCACCGATGGCAGCACCGATTTCGGCACCGACGGCCGTCCCGGTCACCCCGCCCCGATCCGTCGGGCCTGCCATCAGTGCGCCCGCTGGCGCCATGCCCAAGGCCACCGGCATTCCTGCTCCC
>CAIJPE010000257.1 GCA_903822435.1 uncultured beta proteobacterium
CAACTTCACCTACCCGCGCTACGACCTGGACGTCTCCTTCATCCGCATCTACGGCGGCGACGGCCGGCCCCAGCCGATGGACCACCACCTGGCCTGGGCGAACGGCAGCCTGCGCGAAGGCGACCCGGTCTTCGTCTCGGGCAACCCGGGCGGCACCTCGCGCGGCATGACTGCGGCGCAACTGGAAGACGAACGCGATTTCAGGCTGCCCAAGCTGATGAACTTCGCCTCACAGACGCGGGGCCTGCTCACCGAATACCAGCACCGCGGCACGGAGCAGAAGCGCCACTCCACGGACATGCTCTTCGGTTTCGAGAACTGGCTCAAGGCGATGAAGGGCCGGCACGCGGCGCTGGCGGATCGGGCCTTCTTCGCCCAGTTGGCCGGCCGGGAACGGGCCTTGCGCGCCAAGGTGGCCGCCAGTCCCGAACTGCAGGCCGCGTACGGTGCGGTATGGGATCGGATCGCGGCCCTCGTCGAGCGCGGCCAGGCGCTGCGCAAGGAGCGCGACGCCCTGGAAGACGGGCCCATGTCGGGCCTGTTCGAGGTGGCCCGGCAACTCCTGCGCTACGGCGACGAGTCGGGCAAGCCCAACGGCGAACGGCTCAAGGAGTACACCGATTCCCGGCTGCCGCAGCTCAAGCAGCGCGCGCTGGCACCGCAGCCCATCTACGACGAGCTGGAAACCGCCACGCTGACCTGGTCGCTGACCCAGCTGCGTGAAGACCTCGGCCCGGACCACCCGGTGGTCAAGCGGGTGCTGGGCCTGCGCAGCCCGGCCGAGGTGGCGGCGGATGCCGTGAAGGGCAGCCGCCTGAAAGACGTCCTTGCCGACAAGAACGGCAACCCCATCGGCGGCTACCGCAAGACCTTGTGGGACGGCGGCAAGGCGGCCATCGATGCCTCCCAGGACCCCATGCTCGTGCTGGCCCGCGCCTACGACCCCGAAGCCCGCGCCATCCGCAAGCGCTTCGAGACCGAGGTGGAAGGCCCGCTGAAACAGCAGCAGGAGCTGCTGGCCCGGGCACGCTTCGCGGTGGATGGGGCCGGCACCTACCCCGACGCCACCTTCACGCTGCGGCTGTCCTACGGCACCGTGAGGGGCTACGCGGACAACGGCCAAACGATCAAGCCTTTCACCACCCTGGAGGGCGCCTTCGGCCGCCACACCGGCTCTGAACCCTATGCCCTTCCCGCCTCGTGGCTGAAGGCAAAGCCCCTGTTGAAGCTGGACACGCCGATGAACTTCGTGGCCGACACCGACATCATCGGCGGCAATTCAGGCTCGCCGGTGGTCAACCAGAAGGGGGAGGTGGTGGGCCTGGTCTTCGACGGCAACATCCAGTCGCTGGGCGGCGATTACGGCTTCGACGCAGCCGCCAACCGAACGGTGGCCGTGCATTCGGCGGCCATCCTGGAGGCGCTCGACAAAGTCTACGGGGCGAAGCGGCTGTTGGGCGAGATCCAGGGCCGGCCCTGAGCCTCAGGGCGCGGCCGGCGCCTGCCGCACCAGGCAGGCCACCTGCTGCGCGCCCACCGGGGCCAGCTCGGGCCGCTGCTCGCGGCAGCGCGCTTCGGCGATCGGGCAGCGGGTGTGGAAGGCGCAGCCCGCGGGCGGCTTGAGCGGCGAAGGCAGCTCGCCCTTCAGGATCACCCGCTGGCGCCGGGCCGACGCATCCACCGTGGGCGTGGCCGAGAGCAGCGCCTGCGTGTACGGGTGCTGCGGGTCACCGAACAGCGCAGCACGCGGTCCGGTCTCCACCGCGCGGCCCAGGTACATCACCATCACCTCGTCGGCCACATGGCGCACCACGCCCAGGTCGTGAGAGATGAAGACATAGGCCACCTGCATCTCGGCCTGCAGTTCCACCAGCAGGTTCAGCACCTGGGCGCGGATGGACACGTCCAGTGCCGACACCGGCTCGTCCAGCACCAGCACGCGGGGCTTGAGCATCAGCGCCCGGGCGATGGCCACGCGCTGGCGCTGCCCGCCCGAGAACATGTGCGGGTAGCGCCCGAAGTGCTCTTCGCGCAGGCCCACCTTGCGCAGCATGTCGCGGGCCTGGTGTTCGCGCGCGGCGGCGTCCGATTCACCGTTGACCCGCAGCGGCTCCATCAGGGCCTGCCCCACGGTCTGGCGCGGGTTGAGCGAGCCATAGGGGTTCTGGAAGACGATCTGCACGGCTCGGCGCAGGGTGCGGCGCTCGGCCTCCGAGGCCTGGGCGGGATCGTTGCCGTCGATGAGCAGCTGGCCCTCGTCGGGCGCTTCGATCATGGTCAGCACGCGGGCCAGCGTGCTCTTGCCGCAGCCCGATTCGCCCACCACGGCCAGGGTGCGGCCCGGTAACACCGTGAAGCTCACGCCGGCCAGCGCATGCACCGTGCCGGGGGCCGCGAACAGGCCGCGCCGCACGCTGTAGCGGCGGTGCAGGTTGGCGGCGGTCAGCACGGGGGTGGGTACGGAGCTCATCCGGGCCGCCCGTGGTGCAGCGGGGTGTGGCACAGCGCCCGGCCCAGCTCGGCCGCAGCCGGTTGTGGCGCGGTCTCGCACAGGGGCTGCGCAAAGCTGCAGCGCGGCGCAAACAGGCAGCCCGTGGGCCGGTTGAACTGCCCCGGCACCAGGCCGGGAATGGATGCCAGCATCCGGCCCTGAGCCCGCTCGGGCAAGGCGGCCAACAGGGCCGCGGTGTAGGGATGGTGCGGGTCGTCGAACAGATCGGCCGCCCGGGCCGATTCCACCGGCCGGCCGGCGTACTGCACCACCACGCGGTCGGCGGTCTCGGCCACCACGCCCAGGTCGTGCGTCACCAGCACCAGGGCCATGCCCGTGTCGCGGCGCAGTCCCAGCAGCAGGTCCAGGATCTGCGCCTGGATGGTCACGTCCAGCGCCGTGGTGGGCTCGTCGGCGATCAGCAGGCGCGGCTTGCAGGCCAGGGCCATGGCGATCATCACGCGCTGGCTCATGCCGCCCGAAAGCTGGTGCGGAAAGGCCCGCAGCCGCCCCGGCGCATCGGGGATGCCCACCTGCTCCAGCAGCTCGATGGTGCGCTTGCGGCGGGCGGCCTTGTCCAGCGGCGTGTGGGCCGCCAGCGCCTCGCCGATCTGCCAGCCCACGGTGAAGCAGGGGTTCAACGACGACATGGGCTCCTGGAACACCATGGCCATGTCGCGCCCCACCAGGTCGCGCCGCTCGCGCGGGGTGAGCGTGGCCAGGTCACGGCCGTCGAAGCGCAACACCTCGGCCGTGACGGTGGCCGTCCACGGCAGCAGGCCCATCACCGCCAGCATGGCCACCGACTTGCCCGAGCCGGACTCGCCCACGATGGCCAGCACCTCGTTGCGCTCGACCACGATGTCCACCCCATCCACCGCCGTGAAGGCGCCGTGCCGGGTGGCGAAGCGGACCGTGAGGCCGCGGATTTCCAGGAGGCTCATGATCGGCGCATCTTGGGGTCGAGCGCATCGCGCAGGCCGTCGCCCATCAGGTTGATGGATACCACCGTCACCAGGATCGCCACGCCCGGCATCGTCACCAGCCAGGGGTTCGACCGGATGAACTCGCGGGCATCGGCCAGCATGGTGCCCCACTCGGCCGTGGGCGGCTGCGCGCCCAGGCCCAGGAAGCCCAGCGCCGCGGCTTCCAGAATGGCGTCGGACACGCCGAGTGCGGCCTGCACGATCAGCGGCGACAGGCAATTGGGCAGCACGGTGACGAACAGCAGCCGCCGCAGCCGCACGCCGGCCACGCGCGCGGCCACCACGTAGTCCTTGCCCAGCTCGCCCAGTGCCGAAGCCCGCACCAGCCGGACGTAGCGCGGCAGGGCCACGATGGTCACCGCCACAATGGTGTTGGCCAGGCTCGGGCCCAGCACCGCCACCACGAGGATGGCCAGCACCAGCCCCGGCACGGCCATGATGAGGTCCATGGTACGGGTGACGACCACATCCACCGCCGTGCCCAGCGGCCCGGTCGAGGCCACGCAGGCCAGCCCCAGCAGCACGCCCAGCACGAAGGACACGCCCATCACCGCCACGCCGATGAACAGCGAGATGCGCGCGCCGTGGATCAGCCGCGAGAGCATGTCGCGCCCCAGGCTGTCAGTGCCGAGCAGGAAGCGGCTGCTGCCGCCGTCGGCCCAGAAGGGGCTGGCGCGTACGGCATCGCGAAACTGCTCATTGGGCGAATAGGGCGCCACCACGTTGGCCAGCACGGCCAGCAGCACGATCACCGCCAGCACCGTCAGGCCCAGCACGGCGCCGCGGTTCTCGCTGAAGGCGGCCCAGAAGGCGGCCAGCGGCGATCGGTCGGCAGGGGTGGCCGGGGCGGCGGGCTCAGCCATGGCGGATGCGGGGGTTGATCAGGCCGTAGGTCAGGTCCACCAGCAGGTTGACGACGATGACCACCGACGAGATGAGCATCACACCGCCCTGCAGGGCCGGGTAGTCGCGGCGCGAGATGGATTCGATGAGCCACTTGCCCACGCCCGGCCACGAGAAGATGGTCTCGGTGAGCACGGCGCCGGCCATCAGCGCCCCGACCTGCAGGCCGATCACGGTGACGACCGGAATCAGCGCATTGCGCAGCGCATGCAGGCCCACCACACGCCAGGCCGGCAGGCCCTTGGCGCGCGCGGTGCGGACGTAGTCTTCGCTCAGCACCTCGAGCATGGCCGAGCGCGTCATGCGTGCCACCACCGCCAGCGGGATGGTGCCCAGCACGATGGCCGGAAGCACGAGGTGGTGCAAGGCGTCCTTGACCGCGCCGGCCTGCCCCGAGAGCCACGCATCGATCACCATGAAGCCGGTGACGGGCTCGAAGTAGTACTTGATGAGGTCGATGCGGCCCGACACCGGCGTGAGACCCCAGCGCTCGGCCACGTACATGATGAGCAAGAGGCCCCACCAGAAGATGGGCATGGAATAGCCCGTCACCGACAGGCCCATCAGCGTCTGGTCGTACAGGCTGCCCCGCCGCGCCGCCGCGATGGTGCCCGCCGGGATGCCCAGCACAACGGCCAGCAGCATGCCGGCCGCGGCCAGCTCCAGCGTGGCCGGGAACAAGGCCAGGAACTCGGTCAGCACCTTCTGGCTGGTGGCCAGCGAGGTGCCGAAGTCGCCGTGCAGCAGCTGCCACGCGTAGTCCAGGAACTGCTTCCAGACCGGCTGGTCCAGCCCGAGGTCGTGGCGGAACATGGCCAGTCGCTCGGCGCTGATGCCGCGCTCGCCCACACGCACTTCCACCGGGTCGCCCGGCACGAGCCGGATGGCCACGAAGGTGACGAACATCAGCGCGATGAAGGTCGGCACCGTCAGCGCCAGGCGGCGCAGCAGGAATCTGAACATCGAGGGGCCGCTGGCCTACTGCCGTTGCCGCTGCAAGCGCGCGATCCGCCTACTTCAGCTCCACCCCGTTGAACTGGTGCGAACCGAAGGGACTCTGCTTGTAGCCGCTGACTTCCTTGCGCATGGCCTCATACACCACCGAGTGCGCAATCTTGAAATCGGGCATGTCGTCGTGCTCGATGACCTGCATTTCCTGGTACAGCCGCGTGCGTTCCTTGTTGTCGGCCAGCGAGCGCGCCTTCTCCAGGCGGGCGTCGAATTCCTTGTTGCACCACTTCGACAGGTTCTGGCCGCCCGGGCGCGCGGCCTCGCAGCCGTGGAGGAAGAAGAAGTTGTCCGGGTCGCCGTTGTCGCCCGTCCAGCCCAGCATGCCGGTCATGTGCTCGCCCTGCTGCATGCGCTTGCGGTACTCGCCCCATTCGTAGGTGACGAGCTTGGCGTTCACGCCCACCTTGGCCAGGTCGGCCTGCATCATCTCGGCGATGCGCTTGGCGTTGGGGTTGTAGGGCCGCTGCACGGGCATGTACCAGAGATCGATCTCCAGCGGCGCCTTCACGCCGGCCTTGGCCAGCAGGGCCTTGGCCTTTTCAACGTCATAGGGGTAGTCGACCACCTTGTCGTTGTACGACCACATGGTGGGCGGGATCAGGTTCTTGGCCGCCTGGCCGGCGCCCAGGTACACGTCGCGCAGGATGGCCGCCTTGTCGATGGCCATGGCGAAGGCCTGGCGAACCTCCTTCTTGTCGAAAGGGGGCTTCTGGGTGTTGAAGGCCCAGTAGGCGATGTTCAGGCCCGGGGCATTGATGACGCGAAGGCTGGCGTCCTTCTGCATCTCGGGCAGGTCGGCCGGGCGCGGGGCGATCATGAAATGGCACTCGCCAGCCTTGAGCTTGCTGTAGCGCGCGGTAGGGTCGGGCGTGATGGCGTAGACCAGGTCGTCCACCAGCGCCTTCTCACCCCAATAGGCCTTGTTGGCGCGGTAGCGGATGACGGCATCCTTCTGGTAAGCCACGAACTGGAAGGGCCCCGTGCCCACGGGCACCTGGTCGATCTGTTCCTTCTTGTTGGCCTTGGCCAGGAAGTCGGCGTATTGGGCCGAGTGGATGCTGGCGAAGTCCATGGCCAGGTTGGCCAGCATGGTGACGTTGGCCTTCTTCAGCGTGATCTTGACCGTCATCGCATCGAGTTTCTCGATGCTGGCCACGTCGTCCTTCAGGCCCATGTCGGCGAAGTAGTCGTACTTGCCGCCCGAGACCTTGGCGTAGGGGTGGTCGTCCTTCCACTGGCGCTCGAACGAGAAGAGCACGTCGTCGGCGTTGAAGTCACGGGTGGGCGTGAAGCCGCCCACGCCCGAATGAAACTTCACGCCCGGGCGCAGCTTGAAGGTGAACACCTTGGCATCGGCCGAGACGGTCCAGCTCTGGGCCAGACCCGGCTCCACCTGCGTGCTGCCGCGGGCAAACTGGGTGAGCTTGTCGTACACCGGGCGGGCGGCGTCGAAGCTGGTGCCCGTGGTGTTGATGGCGGGCGTGAAGTTCTCGGGCGAACCTTCGGAGCAATACACCAGGGTCTTGGCCTGGGCGAGGGTGGCGCCGGACAGGGCCAGCGCGGCGACCAGGGTGCCCAGGGCCAGGCGGAAGTTTCGGGCAGTGTGCATGGTGGTGAGCCTGGGTGGGCGGCTGGATGCTGAAGGGCGCAATGCTAAGGCGTCCCGCACGGCGCGCCGCCAAGCCCCTGCGGCGGCCAAGCCTCCTGGGCGGGGGCTGCCGTTCAATCCAGGCTGATGTTCTTGCGCTTGACCAATTCGGCATAAACGGCCGACTTGATCTGCGCCTGCCGCTCGATCTCGGCGGCCGGCCAGTTGAGCGTCTCGAAGGCGAAGGTCTCGAAGCGGGCCTTGATTTCGGGCTCGGCCAATGCGGCCTGCACATCGGCGTGGATCTTGTCGCGCACCGCCGCGGGCAGGCCGCGCGGCGCCAGCAGCACCACGAAGGAGTTGACCTCCATGCCCGCCGGCCCGCCGGCTTCGCCCACCGTGGGCACCTCGGGCAACTGGGGGATGCGCTTGGCGGCGGCCACCGCGATGTAGCGGATCTTGCCCGCCTTGTAGGCACCCTGGCTGGAAGGGATGCTGGCAAAGCTCCACGCCACGTCGCCCGAGCCCACCGAAAGATAGAGCTGCGAGACCTCCTTGAAGGGCACGTGCTGCATCTGCGTGCCGGTGGCCAGCTGGAGCTGCTCGGCGCCCAGGTGGCCCGGGCTGCCCACGCCCCATGAGCCGAAGTTCACCTTGTCGGGCTCGGCCTTGGCGGCGGCCAGCAGGTCGCTCAGGTTCTTCCAGGGCGAGGCAGCCGGCACGGCCACCATGAAGGGGGTGCGGAACAGCGTCACCACCGGGTCGAAGGCCTTCAGTGGCTCGAAGCCGCGGGCCTTGTACAGGTGCGGCAAGGCGGCCAGGTGTTCGCTGTCGAGTTGAAGCAGGGTGTAGCCGTCAGGCGCGGCGCGCTTGGCGGCGTCGATGGCGATGAACCCGCCGCCGCCGGGCTTGTTGTCGATGATGACGCGCTGGTTCCAGGTCTTGCCCAGCTTGTCGGCCACCAGGCGCAGTACGGCGTCGGGGCCGCTGCCGGGGGCGAAGGCGGTGATCATCGTGACCGGGCGCGTGGGGAAGGAGTCGGCTGCGCGGGCCGGCGCGGCACTGCCGATGGCCAGGCAGCCGGCCAGGGACCACGCGGCTTGAGGAATGAATCGGGCAAAGAGGCTCAAGACGGTCTCCACGGTGTTCGAGCGTTGGGCGGCGGCCTGAGGATATCGGTCGGCCCCGGCGCTCCAAGGCGGGTTTTCGTGGGTCTGCGCTGGCGGCATGGGCTCTACTTGACCGATCGTTCCAATACGAGCACACTCCCGCCATGCCCCGCCCCCGCAGCTTCGACCCCGAGACCGTCCGCGATCGCATCGCCGAGGTGTTCACGGCCCACGGCTATCGCGGCACGTCGCTGGCCATGCTCACCGAGGCGGCCGGCCTGGGCAAGCAGAGCCTGTACAACGCCTTCGGGGACAAGCAGACGCTGTATCTGCAGTCGCTGGGCTGCATGCAGCAGCGCATGGCCGCCGCCCAGGGGGTGATCGAGGCCGCCCCCACAGGCCGCGCCGCCATCGAGGGCTTCTTCGAGGGCATCGCCACGCTCTGCAGCCACCCGGACCCGGCGGTCCACACCTGCGTCGTGTCTTCGGGGCTGCTCGAAGGCATCGAAGACCCCGCCATTGCAAGCGACCTGCGCAGCAAGTGGCAAGCCACGCGCGGCCTGCTGCAAGGCGCGGTGCTGCGCGGCCAGGCCGACGGCACGATCCGCAACGACCTCCCCGCCTCGGACCTGTCGCGCCTGCTCGTCACGCTGATGAGCGGCCTTCGCGCCACCGGCCGCGTGGTGGACGGCATCGGTGAACTCCGAAGCACCGTGCGGCTGGGCTTGCAGATGCTCTGGCCCCCACCCTGACAGCCCCTGGGTCACCGCGGAACAGGCTTGCGTGCGTCGGCCACGTCCCGCTCTCCCGGCGCCCAGGCGCCTTTTCTCGGAGCAATTTTTGACCATTCATTCAATTTCAAGGAATCCTCATGAACCGACTTCTGAACAAGCGCATCCTCATCACCGGGGGCACCACGGGCATCGGCCTGGAAACGGCCCGCCAGTTCCTGGCCGAGGGCGCTCGCGTGGCGGTGACCGGCACCAACCCCGAGACGCTGGCCGCGGCACGACAGGCGTTGGGTGCCGAGACGCTGGTGATCGCCAGCGATGCCGGCAGCCTGCCGGCACAGCGGGCCCTGGCCGCCGAGATCCAGCGCACGATGGGCGGCCTGGATGCCGTGTTCATCAACGCAGGCGTGGGCGATTTCCGGCCCATCGAAGGCTTCGACGAGGCCGCCTTCGACCGGCTGTTCGCGATCAACCTCAAAGGACCCTACTTCCTGATCCAGGCGCTGCTGCCGCTCCTGGCCAAGCCGGCCTCGATCGTCCTGAACACCTCCATCAACGCCCACATCGGCATGCCCAACTCCAGCCTGTATGCCGCCACCAAGGCCGGTTTGCTGTCGCTGGCACGCACCCTGTCGGGTGAACTCATCGGCCGCGGCATCCGCGTCAACGCCATCAGCCCGGGCCCGGTGGCCACCCCGATCTACGGCAAGCTCGGCCTGCCACCCGAGGCGGTGCAGGGCATGGCAGCGCAGATCCTGTCGCAGATCCCGGCCGGCCGTTTCGGCGAACCCGTGGAAATTGCCAAGGCCGCCGTGTTCTTCGCCTCCGACGAATCGGCCTTCAGCGTGGGCAGCGAGTTGATCGTCGACGGAGGCATGAGCCACCGGTGAAACGGGGCGCCACGCGGCGCGCGGCGCCTCGCCGGGCGACAATCCGCCGCAGGCCGCCCGAGGAGACCCATGGCACGCGAACAGCGCATGCGCACCCGCACCGAACTGGGCGCCGGCTCGTCGGGAATGAACCTGCACAAGCTGGGCGTCTCACGCTTCGACCTGAAGGACCCGTACCACTTCGCGCTCACGCTGAACTGGCCCGAGTTCTTCGGGGTTCTGGTGGCGTCCTACCTGGCCATCAACGGCATCTTCGCCCTGCTGTACGCCTCGGTGCCCGCCAGCATCAGCAACCTGCCGCCGGGATCGTTCCTGGATGCGTTTTTCTTCAGCGTGGAGACCCTGGCCACCGTGGGCTACGGCTACATGGTCCCGGCCACGCGATTCGGGCACTGTGTGGCCACGGTGGAGATCTTCGTGGGCATGGTGTTCACCGCCACCATGACCGGACTGGTCTTCGTGCGCTTCTCGCGGCCCAAGGCCAAGATCATCTTCGCCGACCGCGCGGTGCTCACACGCCAGGGTGGCCGGCCGGTGCTGATGTTCCGCATGGGCAATGGCCGGGTCAATGCGCTGACCGACGCCACGGCGCGCATCACCGCGCTGATGGCCGAGCATGGTCCCGATGGCCGCCCGTTCCGCCGCGCCGTGGACCTGAAGCTCGTGCGCGCCGACCTGCCCTTCCTGCCGCTGACCTGGAGCGTCATGCATGAACTCGACAGCACCAGCCCGCTGCACGGACTGGACGCCCAGTCGCCCGCGGTGCCAGGCTTGCGCATCATGCTCAGCATCGCGGCGCGGGACCCTGCGCTGGGTGCGCAGGTTCACGCCGCCCAGAGCTACCGGGGAACCGACATCGCCTTCGACATGCGCTATGCCGACGCCGTCACCTGGGACGGCGACGACACTTCGGTGGCCGACATGCGCAAGATCGGCGCCATCGAGCCCGACGACGCACCGCCGCCGGCCCGCCACGAACCCTGAAGCAGCCCTGCCGCCGCGAGCCTATGCTCCGGGTCCAGCACCCGAACGCGCCGCGTCCCGGCCCCTTGACATGAGCCCGACCGACCCCACCCCCTGGCCCCGGCCCCTGGCCGAAATGATCCAGCGGCTGGACAGCCTGCAGCCCGGCAGCCCGCGCGAAGTGGGGGCCGCCACCGGCAGCGTGCCCACGGCGCACTACACCGACCCGGCGCACTGGCAGCGCGAGCAGGACGCGGTCTTCGGCCAATGGCCCATCGTGGCCGCGCACAGCGCCGAACTGCAGCCCGGCAGCGCCCTGCCCTTCGACGCCCTGGGCGTGCCCATCGTGCTCACGCGCGGTAGCGACGGCCAGGCCCGCGCGTTCTACAACGTGTGCCGTCACCGCGGCATGGCGCTGGTGGCCTGCGCAGGGCCCGAGCCGGCGCAGGCCGTCCCCTGCAAGGCCCTGGTGTGCCCGTACCACGGCTGGACCTATGAGCTCGATGGCCGACTGCGCCACCGGCTGCACGCCGAGACCTTCGACGGCATCGACCCCAGCAAGCTGAACCTGGTGGAGTTGCCCTGCGACGAAGCCGCGGGCCTGGTCTTCATCCGCCGCACCCCCGGCCCGGCCTTCTCGGCCCGCGGCGCGCTGCACGGCCTGGGCGACCACCTGGACGCACTGGGCCTGGCCGGCATGAAGGTCTTCCGCAAGGTCGACCAGGTGCACGCGGCCAACTGGAAGCTCACGGCCGATGCCTTCCTGGAGGGTTATCACATCCGGGTGCTGCACCGCGACACCATCTATCCCTTCTTCGCCGACGCCTACACCGTCAATTGGCGCGGCGGCCCGCACCTGGACTCGCTGGTCGCCCGGCGCGCCGCCTTCGAGCCGCACGAGACGCCGCACGACCGCGCCGCGCTGTGCAGGCTGTCCACGCCCACGCAGTTCCTGTTTCCCAACACCTTCCTCATCTGGCACCCCGACTACGTGAGCCTGATCGGCATGACCTCGCCTTCGCCCGGCACGGTGCGCTGGGTCCACACCATGCTCATCCCGCCCGACCGCGCCGGCCCTGACTGGGCGCCCCACTGGGAGAAGACCTTCAGGCTCATCGAGCAGACGGTGTTCCAGAAGGAAGACATCGCCACGGCCGTGGCCACCCAGCGCGGCTTCGGCAGCGGCGCCAACACAGTGCTGCACACCGGGTTGCTGGAGCATGAGCTGTTGCGCTTCCACGAGAATATCGATGCCGCCATCGCGGGCACGCTGCAGCCGGCCGCCAACCCTTGAGACCTTCAGCCATGACCGAATCCTCGCCAACCGCCACGACCCCGCCCGACCACCTGTCCACCGACCCGCGCAGCCCGCACTACGTGGCCAGCGCCTTCGAGCAGGACATCGGCATCCGCTTCAACGGCAAGGAGCGCAAGGACGTCGAGGAATACTCCATCAGCGAGGGCTGGATCCGCGTGGCCGCGGGCAAGGCGGTGGACCGCAAGGGCAAGCCCTTGTTGATCAAGCTGAAGGGGCAGGTGGAGGCCTATTACGCCAAGCCGGCGCCTGTGGCGGACTGATCCCGAATCACAGGGAACCAGCAGGCATGGGAATGCGCAGGCAGCCCGGGCCACGTTGATGACCACACCGACAGACTTCGAAATCACGGCCCGTGCGCTGGCCGACCTCTGGCTGGAAAAGCGCCTGCGCGACGACCGCATCGAAGCCCGCGCGGCAGACCTGCTGGCAGGGCTGGAACCCGGGCCGGACGCCGCACGCCTGGGTGCCCTGTCCGAGAGTTTCGAGTCGCTTCGAACCGTCACCCTCGATTCCTTCGTGGGGGAGCGTGCGCTCACGATCAGCGATGCGCATCTGCGCTCGGTGAAGGCTGCCGGCTGGTCGCGCGCGACAAGGCTGGCAGAGGCAGCATGGGCGTGGCCCCGTGGCGCCAAGCAGGAAGCGCGCGCCGCAGCGCTCGATCTGTTGCAGCGCCGACAGGACAGCGACGCCTCCAGTGCGGACAACCTGGCTGGGATTCCGCCACTGGAGCGGGCGTGGCCACGGCTGGCCTTGAGCCTGCTGTACAGCAGGCACGGCCAACATGACCAGGCGCTGGCCAGCAGCCTGGACGCCGAGGCCTTGGCCATCGAAGCCGATAGCGAGTGTCTGCGGTCGCTGACCGCACAGAGCCTGGCCTTCGTGTGCCTCACCGTGGGGGACGTCGAAGGTGCCCAGGCGGCACTGTCGCGTGCCATCGCCGCCGAACGGTCTGCCGGCCCCCTGGGCCTCAGCCTGCAGTACAACCAACTGCTGGTGATGGTGCTGGGCCGGCGGTTTCAGGAGGCCGCCCAGTGGCTGAACGCATCGCCCGAACTGGTGCGCGCAGCGGCACAGCCGCGAATGGCTTCGGCCAAGGCCATCGTTGCCCGGGTCCGCCTGAGCGAGGGCCGCCTGGAGGACGCCGCCGATCTGCCGCCCGGGGGCTGGTCACCGGCTGGGGGCGAGCCCGATACCGCGGCTGCCAATCGGCTTTGGCTGTGTGCGGACGTGCTGATCGGCCTGGGCCGCGCCGAAGAGGCCCGCCGGCAACTGATCCAGGGCATGCAGGATTTTGCCGACGCCGGCGTGACGCCGCTGCCGATGAATGCCACGCAACTGCACCGTGCCCTGGCCGACGCGTGCGAAGCCGCGGGCGATCTGACCGCGGCACTTTCGGCGCTGCGACAATCCCAGTCGCATTGCCACACGTGGGTGGGTGAAAGCATGCGGGCCCGTTTGAAGGCCCTGCACTTCAGCGCCACCCTGGATGCGCCGGCCGATCGACGCATCCGCCAGGACCGCCGCATGAAGCGTGCCGAGCAGGCCCTGGCCGAGGCGCGCCACTCGGCCGCAGACGAGGCCACCCTGGCCGATCGCAACAAGCAACTCCTGCACGTGACGCACGAACTGCGCAACCCCATGCACGGCGTGGTGTGGATGACGTCCATGCTGATCATGTCCGACCTGGACGAGCGCCAGCGCGAGTACTTGAACCTGGCCCACAGCTCGGCGCGCATGGCGCTGAACCTGTGCAACGACGTGCTGGACCTGGCCAAGCTGGATGCGGGCAAGTTCGAACTCAAGGCAGCGGCCGTGGACCTGCACGCGCTGGTGGCCGAATGCGCCGCGGTGTTCACCGTGCCGGCGCAAGCCAAGGGCGTTTCCCTGCGCTGGCACTGCGACCCGGCGCTACCCACCCCGTTGCTGGGCGACGGGCTGCGCCTGCAGCAGGTGCTCATGAACCTGCTGAGCAACGCCACCAAGTTCACCGAGCGCGGCCGCATCGATCTGGCCGTCTCGTGGCTGGGTGGCGACGCCGCGGCCGGCGCCGCCACCGTGCGGCTGTCGGTTTCGGACACCGGTCCGGGCCTGCCCGAGGAGCTGATGCCGCGGCTGTTCCAGGAGTTCGAGCAGGCCCGCCATCCATCCCCGGCCTCGCAGACCGGTGCCGGCCTTGGCTTGGCACTGTGCCGCCAGTTCGTGCACCTCATGGGCGGCAAGATCGGCGTGGACAACCGGCCAGGGCAAGGGTGTACTTTCTGGTGCCTGCTGCCGCTGCCCGCCGCGTGAATCGGTTCAGTCCGGCACCACCGCCGTCACTTCGATCTCCAGCCGCGCCCGGTCCTCGATCAGCGCGCTGACCTGCACCGCCGTCATCGCGATGTCGTAGTGCCCGATCAACGTCCGGAAGGCCTTGCCGATGGCCGGCAGCGCGGCCTGGTACTCGCGCTTGTCCAGCACGTACCAGGTCATGCGCACGATGTGCTGGGGCAAGGCGCCGCCGGCGTCGAGCACGGCCACCACGTTCTCCAGTGCCTGGTGCGCCTGGGCGCCGAAGTCGTCGGTCTGGAACTGGCCCTGGGCGTCCCAACCGATCATGCCGGCCACGAACACCAGCCGGCCCTGGGCCGAAATACCGTTGGCATAGCCCCTCGGCCGAGGCCATCCATCGGGAAGCAAGACTTGCATCGGGTTCTTTCTGCAGTGGGAATCAGACGGCCCCGTGCAGCCTGAAGCGCTGCAGCTTGCCGGTCTCGGTGCGCGGCAGGGCATCGACGAAAGCGATGGCGCGGGGGTACTTGTAGGGGGCCACGGTCTGCTTGACGAAGTCTTGCAGGGCCTGGGCCAGCTCGGGCGTGCCGGCGTGCCCGGCCCGCAGCACCACGAAAGCCTTGACGATCTGGCCCCGCTCGGCATCGGGCACGCCGATCACGCCGCACTCGGCCACCGCCGGGTGCAGCAGCAGCGCGTCTTCCACCTCGGGCGAGGCGATGTTGTAGCCGGCCGAGACGATCATGTCGTCGGTGCGCGACTGGAAGTGGAAGTAGCCTTCGGCATCCACGAGGTAGGCGTCGCCCGTGAGGTTCCAGCCGCCCTGCACGTACTGGCGCTGACGTTCGTCGTCCAGGTAGCGGCAGCCGGTGGGGCCCTTGACGGCCAGGCGGCCCACCTGCCCCGGTGGCAGCGGCTGGCCGTCGGGCCCCAACACGCAGGCCCGGTACCCTGGCACGGGCAGGCCGGTGGCACCAGGGCGGGCGCGCGCCTCGTCGGCCGAGATGAAGATGTGCAGCAGCTCGGTGGCGCCGATGCCGTCGATGAGCTCGATGCCCGTGGCCTCCTTCCACAGCGCACGGGTGGCCGCGGGCAGGGCCTCGCCGGCCGAGACGCAACGCCGCAGGGTGCCGCCGCGCAGCGCCGGGCCGTGCAGAGCCATCGCCCGGTAGGAGGTGGGCGCGGTGAAGAGCACCGTGGCGCCGTGCTGCGCGATGGCCTCCAGCAGTTGCGCGGGCGATGCCTTCTCCAGCAGCACCGTGCTGGCGCCCACGCTCATGGGGAACAGCAGCAAGCCACCCAGCCCGAAGGTGAAGGCCATGGGCGGGCTGCCGATGAACACGTCGTCCGGCCCGGGTCGCAACACGTGGGCCGGCCAGCAGGCGCAGATGGCCATCACGTCGCGGTGAAAGTGCATGGTGGCCTTGGGCACGCCCGTGGTGCCCGAGGTGAAGGCCAGGATGCAGGTGTCGTCCGCGGCCGTGGCCACGTTGTCGAAGCGGCCGGTCTGGCGGGCCATGGCGGCCTCGAGACCTTGCGGGCCGGCGTCGTTGAAGCAGCACCGCTGCCGCAGCACGGGCGCATCGGCCGCCGCGGCCCGTAACCCGTCGAGCAGCGAAAGATCGCACAGCGCATGCGTCACCTGCGCCTTCAGGATGATGGCCTTGAGTTCCTTGGCGTGCAGCAGCGGCATGGTGGCCACCGCGATGCCGCCGGCCTTGATGACCCCGAACCAGCAGGCGGCCAGCATGGGGTTGTTGGGGGCGCGCAGCAGCACCCGGTTGCCGGGCACCAGGCCCATCTCGTGCACCAGCACTTCGGCCACCCGGTTGGCGCGGTCCAGCAGGTCGGCGTAGGTCCAGCGCTGGCCGGCGCCCTGGATGCACAGCCGGCCGCCCTGGCCCGCGGCCACGCGACAATCGAGGAGCTCGGTGGCCGCATTCAACTGCGGGGCAAACTGCAGGCCGGGCAGCTCGAAGAGGTACTCGGGCTGCAACTCGGCCGGCGGCAGGTGGTCGCGGGCAAAGGTGTCGACGTGGGCGGTGAAGGCCATCGTTCGGGTACCTCCGTGGCGTGCTGAGGCAGGAGCCGTGTGGCGGTGGGGCGGATCAATCGCCCTGGAACACCGGCCGCTCCCGGGCCACGAAGGCCCGGTAGGCGCGCTTGAAGTCTTCGGTCAGCATGCACAGCGCCTGGGCCTGGGCCTCGGCCTCGATGGCCTGGTCGATGCCCATGCTCCACTCCTGGTGCAGCATGGTCTTGGTGATGCCGTTGGCAAAGGTGGGGCCGGCCGCCAGCTCGGTGGCCAGGGCCAGGGCCTGGGACTGCAGGTCCTCGGGGGCGGCCAGGCGGTTGAAGAAGCCGCAGCGCTCGGCCTCTTCGCCGCCCATCGAGCGGCCGGTGTACAAGAGTTCGCTGGCGCGCCCGTGGCCGATCAGCCGCGGCAGGATGGCGCAGGCGCCCATGTCGCAGCCGGCCAGGCCCACGCGGTTGAACAGGAAGGCGGTCTTCGAGCGCGCGCTGCCGATGCGCAAGTCGCTGGCCATGGCCACGATGGCGCCAGCCCCGGCGCACACGCCGTCCACGGCCGCCACGATGGGCTGCGGGCAGGCGCGCATGGCCTTGACCAGGTCGCCCGTCATGCGCGTGAACATCAGCAGATCCGGCGCCGGCAGGGCCACCAGCGGGCCGATGATCTCGTGCACGTCGCCGCCCGAGCAGAAGTTGCCGCCCGCACCCTGCACCACCACGGCCTGGATGTCGTGGGACTGGGCCAGCTGGCGGAACAGGTCGCGCAGTTCGGCGTAGGACTCGAAGGTGAGCGGGTTCTTGCGCTCGGGGCGGTTCAAGGTGACCACGCCCACGCGGCCTTGCACCTGCCACAGGAAGTGCCGCGCGGCGTAGCCCGCCAGGGCCTTGCGGTTGCCGGCCAGCAGAGCCGGGTCGATGGAAGGGTTCATGGGCGGCTCCGGGTCTTGCGGGCGGTGGAGGGACTGGGTTCGTCGCCGGCAGAGGCTTGCGCCAGCTGGCGGCGCAGCAGGCCGAGTTGTTCGAACAGGCGCTGCTTGTCGGCCGTGGCCACGCCGGCAAAGAGTTCGCGCAGCCAACCCTCGTGTTCGGCCGCCATGGCCTTGAACTCGCGGCGGCCCTTGGGCGTCAGGCGCACGCGCCAGGACCGGCCATCCTGGGGGTCGGCGCTGCGGTCGACCCAGCCTTCTGCCACCAGCGCATCGGTCAGGCCCGTGACGTTGCCGCCGGTGACCATCAGGCAGCGCGACAGCTCGCTCATGCGCAGGCCTTCGGCGTGCCGCTCGAGCTGCGCCAGGTAGTCGAAGCGCGGCAGCGTGGTGCCGAAGCGCTGGCGCAGGCGCTGGCGGATCTCTTGCTCGATCTGGGTGCTGCAGGCCAGCAGGCGCAGCCACACTTTCACGTCCAGGTGGTCGGCCGGCAGGCTGCGGGCTTCCAGGCCGGTATGGGCGTCGGCCTGGGCCGGCAGCGCCGGCGCGGGCGCCACCAGCTGGAGATTGCGCGGTATCTTCATGCCGGCTCCACGGGCCGCTGCACCGCGGCGGCCTGGGCCTTCTCGCGGGCGAAGCTCGCTTCCAGTTGTGCCTTGCCCGAGCGGTATGGCCGCGGCCAGGCCAGCTCGGTGTAGCCGATGCGCGCGGCCTCGGTCAACGTCCACGCCGGGTTGGCCAGGTGGGGCCGCGCCACGGCGCACAGGTCGGCCCGGCCGGCAGCGATGATGGAGTTGACGTGGTCGGCCTCGCTGATGGCGCCCACGGCCATCGTGGGGATGCCGGCCTCCTGCCGCACACGGTCGGCAAAGGGGGTCTGGAACATGCGGCCGAAAATGGGCTTTTCGCGCTTGCTGACCTGCCCCGACGAGCAATCGATCAAGTCCACGCCAGCCGCCTTGAAGGCCTGCGCGATGAGCACGGCATCGGCCGGCGTGATGCCGCCCTCCACCCAGTCGTGGGCCGAGATGCGCACCGACATCGGCCGCTCGGCCGGCCACGCCTGCCGCATGGCCGTGAAGACGTCCAGCGCATAGCGCAGGCGGTTGCCCAGCGTGCCGCCGTGGTCGTCGGTGCGGTGGTTGGTCAACGGCGAGATGAAGCCCGAGAGCAGGTAGCCATGCGCCGCGTGCAGTTCCAGCCAGTCGAAGCCGGCGCGCGCCGCCCGCAACGTGGCCGCCACGAAGTCTGCCTTGATGCGGTCCATGTCAGCGCGGGTCATGGCCCGAGAGACAGCGCTGATGCCTTCCAGGTACTGCTGCGCCGAGGCCGAGACCAGCGGCCAGTTGGGCTCGGTGTCGCCATCGGCCAGGGGCTGGTCGATGCCGTCCCAGGCGCGCCGCGTGGAGCCCTTGGCGCCGGCGTGGCCCAACTGCAGCCCGATCCTGGCGTCGGTGTTCGCATGAACCCAGTGCACGATGCGCTGCCAGGCCGCTTCCTGTTCGTCGTTCCACAAGCCGGGGCAGCCAGGGGTGATGCGCGCATCCGGGCTGACGCAGGTCATCTCGGCCATCACCAGGGCCGCGCCGCCCATCGCCCGGGCGCCCAGGTGCACCAGGTGATGGTCGCCCGCCACGCCGTCCACGGCCGAGTACTGCGCCATGGGCGAGACCACCACACGGTTCTTCAGCGTCAAGCCGCGCAAGGCGTAGGGCGTGAACATGGGAGGCACGGCGGGCAGGGCCGGGTTGCGCTGCAAGCCGGCACGCGCCGCGAACCATCGCTCATAGCCTTCCAGCCAGCCCTTGTCGCGCAGGCGCAGGTTCTCGTGGCTGATGCGCTGGCTGCGCGTGAGCATCGAGTACATGAACTGCTCGGGCTCCAGCGGATCGCAATAGCGCTGGCCGCACACCTCGAACCACTCCATCGCATTCCAGGCCGCGTTCTGCAGGCGGATGACGTCGATGGCGCGCACCGCCTGGTAGCGCTGCAGCACCTGCGGGATGGTGTCCACGCCATCGCCCAGCGCCTTGAACTGGTCCACCAGTTCGATGGCGTCTTCCAGGGCCAGCTTGGTGCCCGAGCCGATGGCGAAGTGCGCCGTGTGCACGGCGTCGCCCATCAGCACCACCTGGCTGCGCCCGTTGTAGAGCGACCATTGCTCGCAGGTCACGCGCTGGAAGTTGAGCCAGGCCGAGCCGCGCAGGTGGCGGGCGTTGGTCAGCAGCTTTTCGCCTTGCAGGTTGGCGGCGAACAGGCGTTCACAAAAGGCCACACTCTCGGCCTGGTCGGCGGTGTCCAGGCCGTGGGCGCGCCAAACGGCTTCTGGGCATTCGACGATGAAGGTGCTGGTGCTTTCGTCGAACTTGTAGACATGGGCCTGGAACCAGCCATGCTCGGTCTTCTCGAAGAGGAAGGTGAAGGCGTCGTAGACCTTCTTCGTGCCCAGCCAGATGAAGCGGTTGGGCCGGGTGACGATGTCGGGCTTGAAGACGTCGGCATGCCGCGTGCGGATGCGCGAGTTGATGCCGTCGCTGGCGATGATCAGGTCGGCATCGGGGTAGTCGGTGTCGGATTCGGCTTCCTGCTCGAACACGAGTTTCACGCCGGTGGCCTCGCACCTTGCCTGCAGGATATTGAGCAGTTTCTTGCGGCCGATGCCCACGAAGCCGTGGCCGCCCGAGCGGATGATGCGGCCCTTGAACTGCAGCTCGATGTCGTCCCAGTGATTGAAGGACTGCTGGATTTCCTGCGCCAGGGCGGGGTCGCAGCGGCGCAGGTTCTCGAGCGTGGCATCGGAGAACACCACGCCCCAGCCGAAGGTGTCGTAGGGCTTGTTGCGCTCGACCACGGTGATGTCGTGCGCCGGGCTGTGGCGCTTCATCAGCAGGGCAAAGGTCAAGCCGGCGGGGCCGCCGCCTATGCACACGATCTTCATGGCACCGCCTGGTCTGCACGGCTTTCAGGCCGCTCTGGGCCGAGTTTAGGCTTAATGCTTTAGGTGTCAAGTAAATTGGTTTGGCGGTTGGCCGCGCCCGTAGGTGGTGGCGGCAAAGGCGGCGTGGTTGGCGCTGTGCCCGGGGGAATCAGCGCACCACCAATTTCGGCGCTGCGCTGGCAGCACCCATCTGCCCCACCACGGCTGCTTGCTCGAAGCCGCGCTTCGCAAAGACGGCCATCACGGCATCCAGCGCAGCGGGGGCGCAGGCCACCAGCAGGCCGCCGCTGGTCTGCGGGTCGGACAGCAGCGCCTGGTCTTCGGCCGCAAAGCCGGCAGGCAGTGTGACGTCGGTGCCGTAGCCCGCCCAGTTGCGGCCCGAGGCACCGGTGACGAAGCCTTGGGCGGCCAGCGTCCGCACGTCGGGCAGCAAGGGCACGGCACGCCAGTCCAGCAGCACATCGCACTTGGCACCACGGGCCATCTCCAGGGCATGGCCGGCCAGGCCGAAGCCGGTGACGTCGGTCAGGGCGTGCACGCCGGGCAGGGCAGCCAGGTCAGGGCCGGGGGTGTTGAGCTGGGTGGTGCAGTCGATCATGCGGGCATAGCCTTCGGCGTTCAGCTCGCTCTTTTTGAGCGCAGCCGACATCACGCCCACGCCCAGCGGCTTGCCCAGCACCAGCACGTCGCCGGGATGGGCATCGGCGTTGCGCTTGACGTGCCTGGGGTGCACCAGGCCGATGGCGACCAGGCCGTAGATGGCCTCTACCGAATCGATGGTGTGGCCGCCGGCAATGGGGATGCCCGCGGCGCGGCAGGCCGAGGCGCCACCTTCCAGGATCCGGCCGATGGTCTGCGTGGACAGCACGTTGATGGGCATGCCCACCAGCGCCAGCGCCAGGATCGGCCGGCCGCCCATGGCATAGACATCGCTGATGGCGTTGGTGGCCGCGATGCGCCCGAAATCGTGCGGGTCGTCCACGATGGGCATGAAGAAGTCGGTGGTGGCGATCAGCGCCTGCTCGTCGTTGAGCTGGTAGACGGCGGCGTCGTCGGCAGTCTCGATGCCCACCAGCAGTTCCTTGGGCACGGGCATCGCGGCCGTGCCCTTGAGGATCTCGGACAGCACCCCCGGCGCGATCTTGCAGCCGCAGCCACCGCCGTGGGACAGCGAGGTCAGGCGCGGTTCGCCGGGCATCGGTGCGTAGGGTCGGGGTGCGTTCATGAGGGGTCTCCGGATGGGGTGGGCTTCGGCTCAGGGTCCGTCAGCAGCCCGGCCACCAGGCCGTGCAGGCCGGCGCGTTCACGGGCGGACTCGAACAAGGGGCGGCGCAATTCGCACTGCCGCCGCAACATCGGAAGCATATCGGGCTCGTCCACCAGGCGCTGGAGCAGGCAGGCCAGTCCGGCGGCGTCGTCGGGCTCGAAGGTGCCGGCGTAGTCGTCGCCCAGCAGGCCCAGGTTGCCATCGATGCGCGAAGCCAGCACCGGCGTGCCGCTGGCGATGGCTTCGATCACCACGTGGGCACCGCCCTCCATGCGGCTGGGGTGCACCAGCACGTGGGCCGCCTGGATGCGGCGGCGGGACTGCGCGTGCGGCAGACCGCCCAGCCAGCGGTACCGCGGGTGGCTGGCCATCAGCGCGGCGGCCTGGGCGCCCAGCGCGGGGTCCAGCGCGGCGCCCACGTGGTCCAGCAGGATGTCCGGCCGGTGGCGCAGGCGTTCGGCCGCGCCGAAGTAGGTCTGGGGCGACTTCTCGTCGCGCAGGTGGCCCACCATCACCGCCCGAAGGTGCCGCGGTGTCTTGTTGTCCAGGGTGCGGCGCAGCGGGCACGATTGCAGCAGCACGCGCGCCCTGGGGTGGTGGGCCACCGGCAGCGTGTGCATGCCCAGTTCGTTCAGCACCACCAGCCGGTCGGCCGAGGCCATGCAGGCCTGGGCCGAGGCGTCGGTGGTGATGTCGCGGTACAGGTCGGTGCCGGTCATCACCAGCAGCAGGGGCGCGCCGGGGCGCGCGGCCTTCCAGCGCGCAGCGGCTGCAGCCGATTTGCGCGCGTGCAGGGCAATCATCAGGGCCTCGTCACCTCCCGCCCAATCGCCGGCCAGCCGCACGCGGTAAGCTGGGCTCAGCATGCGCGCCCAGCGCGTCGCCGTCTGCCAGTTGCCGTTGTTGGCGTCGGCCAGGGCGGGCGTGACGATGACGATGGCAGGGCGAATCACCCCACGAGGCTAACCGCTCGATGACCCCGATCGACGATCCATACGCGGCCCGGCATGGCAGCGCCGCTGACTTGGCGGCTGGCCTGCAGGCCAGCCGGCGCGACACACTGGCCACCTTTGCCGCCTTCGAGAGCCGCCCCGAGGGGCTGCAAGTGCCGCAGCATCCGGCGCTGAACCCGCCGCTGTGGGAGCTGGGCCACATCGGATGGTTCCAGGCGTGGTGGACAGGCCGCAACGCGCAACGCCAGTTCGGCCCGCAGGCCGACCCCAACGTGCCCAGGCGGGCGGGCACGCGGGCCGATGAAGACGCGCTGTACGACTCCAGCCACGTGCCCCACGCGACCCGCTGGCAACTGCCGCTGCCCGATGCCGCGCAGACCCGCGCCGACCTGGCCGCCCGACTCGAAGAATGCCTGGCCCTGCTGCGCACCGACACGGCCGGCGACGACACGGGCCTGTACTTCCACCGCCTGGCGCTCGCGCACGAAGACATGCACCACGAGGCCGCGCTGTACATGGCCCAGAGCCTGGGCCTGGCGATCGACGACCCGCGCTGGCAGGCCGCACCGGCTGCCGGCCCCCGGCAGGCCATCGGCCTCGACGCCGGCCCGTGGGCGCTGGGCTGGAGCGGCCCCGGCTTTGCTTTCGACAATGAATTGGGTGCGCACACCGTGCCGCTGCCGGCCACGCAGATCGACAGCCGCGTGCTGACATGGGGCGAGTACCTGCCCTTCGTGGAAGCCGGCGGCTACACGCAGCCCGCGTGGTGGGCGGACGAAGGGGCGGCCTGGCTGGCGGCTGAACGCCCCGCAGCGCCCCGCTACCTGCGCAAGGCAGGCGCGGCCTGGATGCATTGGCGGCACGGCCGCTGGCAGCCGCTGGATGGGCACCTGCCGGCATGCCACCTGACGGCGCACGAGGCGCTGGCCTGGTGCCGCTGGGCCGGCCGCCGGCTGCCCACCGAGGCCGAGTGGGAACGCGCCGCGCTGCAGCAGCCCGCCGCATTCACCTGGGGCGCCGTGTGGGAATGGACCGCCAGCCCTTTCCAGCCCTACCCGGGGTTTGCGCCGCACCCCTACCGCGACTACTCGGCGCCGTGGTTCGGCAGCCGGCCGGTGCTGCGGGGTGCATCGTTCCTCACCCAGCCACGGATGCGCCACCCGCGCTATCGCAACTTCTTTCCCGCCCACCGCAACGACGTGCCCGCCGGCTTTCGCAGCTGTGCCGTCTGAGGGCCCGCGTCGCCGGGCCACCAGCGCCTTCGGGATAGAGTCCTGCTCCATCCTGCGATCCACAGCCACCCCACCATGACCGAAACCTCACCCCTGGGCCGACCGTTGCGCGCCCTCAAGGCCCTGATGATGGCCACCCTGCTCACGGCCGGCGCGTCGGCCTTCGCCCAGGCGGTCCTGCGCGTGACCGCCATCCCGGATGAATCGCCCACCGAGCTCGCCCGCAAGGCCGCGCCGCTGGTCAAATACCTGGAAGCCAAGCTCGGCATGAAGGTCGAGTTCACGCCCGTGACCGACTACGCCGCCGCCGTGGAAGCCCTGGCCAGCCGCAAGGTCGACCTCGCGTGGTTCGGCGGCTTCACCTTCGTGCAGGCGCAGGTGCGTTCGGGCGGCAAGGCCATCCCCATCGTGCAGCGCGAGGAAGACGAGAAGTTCCGCTCGGTCTTCATCACCAGCGACCCGTCCATCAAGCGGCTGTCCGACCTGAAGGGCAAGGACGTGAGCTTCGGTTCGCAAAGCTCCACCTCGGGCCACCTGATGCCCCGCAGCGCACTGATGCAGGCCGGCCTGGACCCCGACAAGGATTTCCGCCGCGTGGCCTACAGCGGCGCGCACGACGCCACCATCGCCGCGGTGGCCGCGGGCAAGGTGCAGGCCGGCGCGCTGAACATCTCGGTGTGGGAGAAGTTCCTGGCCGACAAGAAGGTCGACACCAGCAAGGTCACGGCCTTCTACACCACGCCCCCCTACTTCGACTACAACTGGACCGTGCACGCCGACATGCCCGCGGCCCTGCGCGAGAAGATCACTCAGGCCCTGCTGAGCCTGAGCCGCAACGACCCCGAGGGCAAGGAAATCCTGGAACTGCAGCGCGCCACGCGCTTCATTCCCACCAAGGCCGAGAACTACAAGGGCATCGAAGCGGCCGCCCGCGGCGCCGGGCTGCTCTGAGCGCAGCAGGGGCGCGGGCTTGAAACTCCAGCTGAAGCAGGTGCGGGCCGTGCACCCCGCGGCGCGCGCCGTGAGCGACGCCGTGCCGCCTGCGCTGCGATGCATCGACCTCCAGGTGGCCTCGGGCGAACAGCTGGCCATCATCGGCCCCTCGGGTGCGGGCAAGACCACCCTGCTGCAGCTGCTGGCCTGTGGCCTGCCACCCACCGGCGGCACGCTGCAGTTGGACGGAGTGGAGCCGTGGCGGCTTCCGCGGCGGGCCTTGCAGGCCCTGCGCGGCCGGCTCTTCCTGGCTCCGCAGGTGCCGCCCCTGCCGCCCCGCCAGCGGGTGGTCACCGCCGTGCTGGCCGGGCGTTTGCCGGGCATGGGCCTGGCGGCCAGCCTGCGCTCTCTGATCTATCCCGACGACATCCCGGCCGCCACGGCGGCCCTGGCCCGCTTCGACCTGCAAGGCAAACTCTTCGAGCGGGTCGACCGGCTCTCGGGCGGGGAGCGCCAGCGCGTGGGCCTGGCCCGTGCGCTGCTGGCGCCGGCGCGGCTGTGGCTGGTGGACGAGCCGCTGTCGTCGCTCGACCCCACCCGCGCCCGGCAAGCACTGGCCACGCTGGTGGAGAGCGCCCGGGCGCAGGGCGTCACGCTGGTCACCACCTTGCACCAGGTGGACGCAGCGCTGGCGCAGTTTCCGCGCATCGTGGGCCTGCGCGACGGGCAGATCGCCTTCGACCTGCCCACGGCCCAGGTCACGCCCGCGCACCTGGCACGGTTGTATGCCCAGCACGAAGAAGAGTTGCATGGCCCGGTGCCCGCTTCCGCTTTCGCTTCCTCTTCCGAGCCCGATCTGGCCCGGCCACCGGCCCCGGTGGCCCTTCAGTGCCGATGAACCCCGGGGCGCCGCCCGCCGGCCTGCCGGGCTCCGCGCAGCGCGACCCGGCCTGGACGGGCCGCGTGGCCTGGACGGCGGCGGCACTGGCGCTCTTGTGGCCCCTGTTTCGCAGCACCGAGTTCCAGCCCTGGCGCATGTTCGACAGCCGCAGCCTGGAAGTGACCGGGCAGTTCCTGCGCGGCTTCCTGCCGCCGGCCCTGGCGCCCGACTTCCTGGCGATGGTGGCCCGCGAGACCTGGCGCACCGTGGCCATCGCCACCGCGGGAATGACGCTGGCCCTGCTGCTGGCGCTGCCGCTCACGCTGGCTTCCACCCGCGTGCTGTCGATGTCGGCATTGAGCGGGCGCATGGCCGCCGTGCCCTGGGCCATCCGGCAGGGCATCCGCCTGCTGCTGATCGGCTTGCGCAGCGTGCCCGAACTGGTCTGGGCGCTGGTCTTCGTGCGCGTGGTCGGCCTGGGCCCCACGGCCGGCGTGCTGGCCATCGGGCTGACCTACGGCGGCATGCTGGGCAAGGTCTACGCCGAGATCCTGGAAAGCGGCGACACCCACGCCAGCGCCACCCTGCTGCGCAACGGCTGCAGCCGGCTGCAGGCCTTCGGCTACGCGCTGCTGCCGCAGAACGCGGGCGAGCTGGTCTCGTACACGGTGTACCGATCGGAATGTGCCATCCGGTCTTCGGTGGTGCTGGGGTACGTGGGTGCCGGCGGGCTCGGCCAGCAGCTCGACAGCTCCATGAAGATGTTCGCCGGCGGCGAGGTGGCCACCATGCTGCTGGTCTTCCTGGCCCTGGTGGCCCTGGCCGACCGCGCCAGCGCCCTCTTGCGCAAGGCCCTGGGATGAACGGGCCCGCTGCGTCCGCCGCCGAAGTGTCCAGCCCGCCTACGCTGTGGCAGGCGCGCGGCCGGGCCTTGGCCTTCGCAGCCGGCGTGCTGGGGCTGGTGATGGCCAGCTTCGCCTCGCTGGACCTGCAATGGGCGGCCTTCTTCGGGCCGGATGCGGTGCGCAGCATGGGCCGCTTCCTGGGCGAGTTCTTTCCGCCCGACCTGCAGCCGGCCTTCGTGAGCCAGGTGGTGGCCGCCACCTGGGAGACGCTGGCCATGTCGGCCCTGGGCACGGCCATCGCCGCGGTGCTGGGGCTGCTGCTGGCCCTGCCGGCCAGCCGCCGGCACGCCGGCGACACCGCCCATGCCCGGGGGCCTACGCGCGGGCTGCTCAATGCCCTGCGCTCGGTGCCCGAGCTGGTATGGGCCAGCCTGCTGCTGATCTCTGCCGGGCTGGGGCCTTTTGCCGGCACGCTCGCGCTGGCCGCCCACACCACGGGCGTGCTGGGCCGGCTGTACGCAGAGGCCATCGAGAACGCCCCGCCCGGCCCCTCCGCCGCCCTGCGCACGCAGGGCGTGCCCGAAGGCCGCGTGTTCTTGTACGCCACGTGGCCACAGGTGCTGCCGCAGCTGATGAGCTACACGCTGTACCGGTGGGAAAACAACATCCGCGCCGCCGCCGTGCTGGGCGTGGTGGGCGCGGGTGGCCTGGGGCAATTGCTGGCCTTCCACATGGGCCTGTTCCACATGGGCAAGACGGCCACGGTGCTGCTGGCGATGCTGCTGCTGGTGGGGCTGGTGGATGGATGCAGCCATGCCTTGCGCAGGGCGATGACGCGGTAACTGCCGGCACCGCGGCGCAGCGGCCGCGCCGGGCTCAGGGGGCCTTGGTGGCCCCGTTCGGGTTGATCGTGATGCCGCGCTTGCGCAGCTCGTCGACGATCAGGCGCGCATTCGGGTTGCCTTCACTGGCCATCCGCGAGGTCTGCGTGGCCACTGCATCGAGCGAGGCGCGAAGCTTGGTGGCGTTCTGTTCAGGGGCTTCCAGGCCGGCCAGCGCCTGCGCAACCTGTTCACGGTCGGTCCACTGCTGCAGCGCCTGGAAACCCAGCCAGGCCACGAAGGCCAGCGACAGCAGGAGCATCGGCAGGAAGACGCTGCCTCGCGGCGGCTCGGGTGCATGGGGCAGACCGAACTCCGGGCCAGTCATTTGGTGGCTCCTGCGGCCGAGGGCGGGTTGACGGTGATGTTCACGCCTTGCGCGCTGAGCATGTCGAGGATCTGCCGATCGTTGTCCTTGAGGGCCAGTTCGGCCAGCGACTTGACGATGTCGCGATACAGCGACTCCAGCGCCGCGGTCTGCTGGACGAATTGCTGGCGTTGGGACAACAGGCGCTGGTTGGCGCGGTTGCCCATAAACAGCACGCCATTGGCCACGACCAGCACCAAGGCCAACAGGCCAAGGCCACTCAACAGAAGGGACTGCGCTTTGGTCAGCATCGACACTCCGCCAGGTCATTGAACCGCTCGGGTCCGTCCACCACACGATCGGGGCAGCGACAGTGTAGTGGCGGTGAGCGCTCCGGGAGGTCGCGCACCGCCAGAGCCAGGGGGTATGGGATACCCGGCCCCGTCCAAGGCCCAGGCCCCTGGCTTCATGAGGCAAACTCCGCGGATGTCGCCGAGCCATCGGCCATGACCTCCCTCGAGACAGGATCCCCCCATGAGCAACATCGGAGTCATCGGCCTGGGGGCCATGGGCTCGGGCATGGCGGCTTCGCTGCGCCGCGCGGGCCATTCGGTGCACGTGTGCGATGCCCGGCCCGGTGCGGCCGAGGCCTTCGCCCGCGAAGGCGGCGTGGCCTGTGCCAGCCCGGCCGAGGTGGGCCGCGCCTGCGGCATCGTGGTGTCGGTGGTGGTCAATGCGCAGCAGAC
>CAIJPE010000258.1 GCA_903822435.1 uncultured beta proteobacterium
CGAGCGTATCAGGCCGCGGACCTGCCCCCCTGATTGAAGGGCACTGGGCGATGGGTGTGCCGCCTGCGACGACAATCCGCGCGGTCGGCCTGCGGCGAGCCCGGACGGACCTGCCGCACCGCCCGCCCCGAACCCCTGCCATGAGTGAACTGCGCGCACTGTTGCTGACCGATGTGGTCGACAGCACCCGGCTGTCCGAGGACCTCGGCGACGCCGCGGTGGCTGGGCTGTGGGCGGTCCACGACCGGCTGGCCCGCGACCTGCTGCCGCGCTGGCGCGGCCGCGAGATCGACAAGACCGACGGCATGCTGCTGCTGTTCGATTCGGCCGACGACGCGGCGGGCTATGCCCTGGACTACCACGCCGCCCTGGCGGGCCTGCCGGTGCCCGTGCAGGCGCGCGCCGGCCTGCACGTGGGGCCGGTCATCCTGCGCAGCAACTCCGCCGCCGATGTGGCGCTGGGCGCCAAGCCGCTGGAGGTGGACGGCATCGCCAAACCCACCACCGCCCGCGTGATGTCCCTGGCCCACGGCGGCCAGACGCTGCTGACGGCCGAGGCACACGCCGCGCTGGGCGCCAGGCGGGCGCAGGTGGCAACGCACGGGCACTGGGTGATGCGCGGGTTGTCCGAGCCCGTGGAGATCTTCGAGGTCGGGCCGCCCGATGCCAGTCCGCGGGCTCCGGCCGAGGGCGAAAAGGCCTACCGCGTGGTACGCCACGGCGAGCGCTGGCTGCCCATCGCCGAGATCCCGAACAACCTGCCTCAGCAGATCACGTCCTTCGTGGGGCGCGAGCGCGAACTGCGCGAGGTCAAGACCCTGCTGGGCCGGGTGCGGCTGGTGATGCTGCTGGGCATGGGGGGGCTGGGGAAGACGCGCCTGTCGCTGCAGGTGGGACTGGAGGTGATGCACCAGTACCCCGATGGGGTGTGGTTCCTGGACCTGGCCCCCATCCGCGACGCAGCCCTGGTGGTGGGCGAGGCGGCGCAGGTGCTGGGCGTGCGCGAAGAGCCGGGCCACGACCTGCTGCAGACTGTGTGCAGTCACCTGAAGGGCCGCCGGGTGCTGCTCATCGTGGACAACTGCGAGCACTTGATGCAGGCGTCAGCGCACCTGTGCAACGCCATCCTGCGTGCCGCGCCGGGCGTGCGCATCCTGGCCTCCAGCCGCGAGGCCTTGCGCATCCCGGGCGAGCAGGCCTATCCCGTGCTGCCGCTTCCGGTGCCGCAGCGGGACGACAGCGTCCAGACGCTGTCGCGTTCCACCGCGGTGCGGCTGTTCATGGATCGCGCCCGGCTGCACAAGCCCAGCTTTGCCCTGAGCGAGCGCGAGGCACCCGCCATCGCCGAACTCGTGGCCCGCCTTGAGGGCATCCCGCTGGCGCTGGAAATCGCGGCGGCCCGGGTGCGCTCGCTGAGCATCGCCGACATCAACGCCCGGCTGAAGGACCGCTACAAGCTGCTGACCGGCGGCGGCCGCGTGCTGCTGGAACGTCAGCAGACGTTGCGCGCGCTGGTGGACTGGTCGTACGACCTGCTGCACGATGACGAGCGCACCGTGTTGCGCCGGCTCGGCGTCTTCGC
>CAIJPE010000259.1 GCA_903822435.1 uncultured beta proteobacterium
CGCCTGAACACCCCATTCGCGCAAGGCGGGCACCAGGCTCTGCATCATCGGCGGCGGCCCGCAGACGTAGAACTGGTGGCGGCCATGGGGCAGCGTCCGGCGCAGCAGCGCCACGTCGATGTAGCCGCGGTGCTTGTAGTCACGATCCAGCACGTCGTCAGCTCCGGGGCTGCCGTACACCACGTTGAGTTCGAAGGTCGGGTGTGCGGCCGCCAGGTTCTCCAGCTCCTGCTTGAAGGCCTGGTCGCCACTGCTGCGTACGCCGTAGTACAGATACAGCAGGCGTGCGGGCTGCTCCTGGACGCACCATCGCAGCATGCTCATCATCGGCGTGATGCCGATGCCGCCGGCGATGAATACGGCCGGCACGCTGGCATCGGGATCGATGAAGAAGTGACCCGAGGGCGCCTTGACCTGAAGCACATCGCCCTCATGCACCCGGTCATGGAAATGGCTTGACGACAGGCCGGCTGGCAAATCAGGCCTGTCTGCGGGCGCCAACGCGCGCTTGATGGTGATTCGGTAGCCCGTCGTATCCGGCCGATCGGACAGCGAATAGCACCGCGTGATGGTGCGCACGCCGCCTGGCGTGGTCGCAACGACCTCGGGCATCTTCAACGAGAACGTGAGGTACTGACCCGGCTGGAAGGGCACGAGGGGGACGCCATCGACGGCTTGAAGGTGGAATGAGCACTGCGACCGTGCCGCATCCTCGTACTCGCGACGCACCACTCGGAAGTCACGCCAGCCCGACCATGCGCCCTTGTCGGCAGTGACGGCGGTGGCGGCGGTTGCGACATCGTCCGCCCCGGTTGCCCCTGGGGCTCCAGTCGCCGCGGGGCGTCGCCACATCATGAATGCCGCGCCTGCCACCAGCTGCAGCAGCAAGGCCACCGTGGTGTCGGCGAGCAATTGGAGGGCGGTCACGGGCGGAGAGTCACAGATGGGGCTGAGAGGCCGAGTGGGTCGTCGTCAGTCGAACAGTTCGCGCCAGAGGGAGCGGCGCTGCCCCTGATGGCCCTGCTGACCGCGGCCATGGTCCCGGTGACCGAAGTCCGAGTCCTCGAAGCCTTGGCCTGTCGGGCAGCCATCGATATCGATGCCCTGGCGATCGGTCGTCACGAGGTCAACGTTCCTGCAGACAGGGCAGAGCATGGTCGTCATCCTGGGTGTGCCGATGGCCTGGAATCGTCGACTTGCACGCTGATGGAATTCTCAGCTGCCGTTGCACCGGAGGCCGCCGACGCTGAACAAGCGGCGACATCGACCATGCTTGGGGCCTCGAAATGTGGCGCCAAGTGGGGGGCTGCACCTACCGGGGTTGCGAGGGTGCCGTCATCGAGAGGTGCCAGACGGCGATGAACATGGCAGCGATCGTCGGGCCGATGATGAAGCCGTTGATGCCGAATACCGCCATGCCGCCGAGCGTGGTGATCATCACCACGTAGTCCGGCATCCCGGCGTCCTTGCCGACGAGCATCGGACGCAGCAGGTTGTCGGCCAGGCCGATCACGAAGATGCCGTAGGCGGTCAACGCCAAGGCTTGCCAGACGGCGCCGGTGATGAAGAAGTAGGCCACCACCGGGAACCACACAAGCCCGGCGCCGATCATCGGCAACAGCGACAGGAAGGCCATCACGACCGCCCAGAGCAGCGCCCCCTTGATGCCCAGATACCAGAATGCGATGCCCCCCAGCAGGCCCTGGATGCCTGCGATGAGCAGGCTGCCCTTCACCGTGGCGCGCACGACAGCCATGAACTTGGCGACCAACTCCGGCTTGAACTGCGGCGGAACCGGCAAGGCCAATTGGGCGATGCGCGCCAGTTCGTCCCCGTCCCGCACCAGGAAGAAGGCCAGGTACAAGGTGACACCCACGCTGGCAACAAAGCCAAACGTGTCGATGCCGATGCCAAATGCCTGGGTGGCGATGAATTGGCTGCCCTGCGCCAGTGCGGTTGTCAGTTGGCCTTGCAGATGGTCGAAGTCCGCGACGCCCGCTCGCTCCAGCAACGCAGCCATCCAGGCAGGCAGCGCGTCGAAGAGGCCGCGCAGGTAGAGCGCAGGATTCCACTCGCCCGAATCGATGAGCAGGTAGACGACCGAGGCTTCGCGTGCCAGAGATGCGGTGACGAGAGCGAACGGCAGCACGCCGACGACCAGCACGAGCAGCATCACCAGTCCAGCCGCGATATTGCGGCGCTGCCTCAGCCTGGACAGAAAGGGCCGGTAGAGGGGCACGAACAGCACTGCGATGATGAGCGCCCACAGGATCGCGCCGTAGAACGGCAGCAGGATCCAGCCCAAGGCCAGCGCGCTGACGGTCAGCAGCAGGGGCGGCATCAAACTGCACGGACGGGTGCCCCGTTGTGGGTCAAGCGGGCGCAGGCGTTGCGCAAGAGCCGCTCGGCAGCGTCTGCGACGGCCTGCACTTCAGGCTTGCCGACCAGGCCCACCATGATCTGCGGATTCAGAAACCCCACCACGATGCGTTCGGGAGCTTCCTCGCGAACGATCACGTTGCAGGGCAGCAGCAAGCCGATGTCAGGCACTGCCTGCAGTGCCTGGTGCGCCAGCTTCGGATTGCACGCGCCGAGGATTCGGTAGGGCGACATCTCGACGCCGAGCTTGTCCTTCATGGCGCCCTGAACGTCGATGTCGCTCAGGACCCCGAATCCCTCGCCCTTGAGTGCCTCGATGGTCCGGGTCAGCGCCTGATCGAAGGTGGTGCCGGTGAGTGTCGTCGTGAGTCCGTACATGGTGCTGCCCTTCCTGCCGATCCATTTCATCGGCGCTTTGACCCTACATCCATCCGGGTGATCGGTCTGTTCGGCGACGCACAGTGGCGTGTCAGGACGGCCGCTAACCGGGCCGATGCTCGCACTCAGGCCGCGAAGCGAATCACTCATCGACGCCATGCCGTCGCCGCGATCGGGGATTCGCGGGATCGGAGCTTGAAGCTTGTCGTTCGCGGCAGGTCGGAAAGTTCGGCAGACCGCATCGACACCGGCATGCCGGAGGTCCGCGGCATGGGCGAAGGTCATCACCCGGTAGGCGGCACGCGCCTTCATTTCAGCGCAACTTAATGCGTGGCGCCCATGCTCTGGGTACGCCAACACGCAAGACAAGGACCCTGCCATGCAAACCGACCTTCACGACTTCCTGGCCCACATGGCCAGAACGATCGCCATGACC
>CAIJPE010000260.1 GCA_903822435.1 uncultured beta proteobacterium
ATCCAACTGAAGGTGAAATAGTTATTTATAAATAAATGCTTCTTGGAAAGTTAAGAAACGGGTCCGAAAAATGTGGTGATTACGGACGGTGTTAATGGGGCACACGCATTGCTGAATGAGATTTATTGGACGATGCCGGTTTTGCCGACAACGGTTGTCGAACGTACCGGTTGCGGTGATAGTTTTGCCGCAGCATTTTTGGCGGCCTTAATTTCCGGCAAAAGCGATGATGAAGCGCTACTGTGGGGCGCGGAAAATGCTTCATCAGTAATTCGTTATGTTGGTTCTGAACGTGGACGACGAAGGCCACGCCACGCAGCGCAACGTGCTGATCGAAGACGGCATCCTGCGCGGCTACATGCAGGACAGCCTCAACGCCCGCCTGATGGGCGTCAAGCCCACCGGCAACGGCCGCCGCGAGAGCTACGCCAGCCTGCCCATGCCGCGGATGACCAACACCTACATGCTGGCCGGCACGAAGACCCGCGAAGAGATCGTGGCCAGCATCAAGCGCGGCCTGTATGCCACCAACTTCGGCGGCGGGCAGGTGGACATCACCAGCGGCAAGTTCGTGTTCTCGGCCAGCGAGGCCTTCTGGGTCGAGAACGGCAAGATCCTCTACCCCGTGAAGGGCGCCACGCTGGTGGGCAACGGCCCCGAGGCCATGACCCGCGTGAGCATGATCGGCAACGACCTGGAGCTCGACACGGGCGTGGGCGTGTGCGGCAAGGAAGGCCAGAGCGTGCCCGTGGGCGTGGGACAGCCCACCCTGCGCATCGAGCGGCTCACGGTGGGCGGCACGGCGTAGATGAGACCCCCACGCTCGCTTGCGCTCGCTGCCCCCCGGGGGGGCCGTCCGCAGGCGGACCGGCCAAGCCGGTTCCGCGGCGGGAAGCTGGGTCTGGTCCCCCGCACGACGGGCAACTGATCCGATGAGCGGCCTGCCCGGCTATCCGGATATCGAGGCCGCCGCTGCGCGCCTCGCCGGCCAGGTGCTGGACACGCCCTTCGTCGAGAGCCGGACGCTGTCGCAGATCACAGGCGCGCAGATCTTCCTGAAGTTCGAGAACCTGCAGTTCACGGCATCGTTCAAGGAGCGCGGGGCGCTGAACAAGCTGGCCTCGCTGATGGCCTCGGGCCAGCCCATCAAGGGCGTGATCGCCGCCTCCGCGGGCAACCATGCCCAGGGCGTGGCCCACCATGCGCAGAGGCTGGGCCTGCGGGCCGTGATCGTCATGCCCGTGGCCACCCCCATGGTCAAGGTGGAACGCACGCGTGGCTTCGGCGCCGAGGTGGTGCTGCACGGCGAGGCCTTCGACGAGGCGCGCGAGCAGGCCCTGAGCCTGGCGGCGCGCGACGGCCTGACCTTCGTGCACCCCTTCGACGACGCCCTGGTCATCGCGGGGCAGGGCACCATCGGTATCGAGATGCTGCGCGTGCAGCCCGACCTGCACACGCTGGTGATCGCGGTGGGCGGTGGCGGCCTGATCAGCGGCATCTCGCTGGCGGCGCGGCAGCTCAAGCCCGGCATCGAGATCATCGGCGTGCAGACCAGCCGATTCCCGGCGATGGTCAACGTCGTCAAGGGCACGGCCCATCCGCAGGGTGCCAGCACCATCGCCGAAGGCATCGCCGTGGGGCTGCCGGGCCATCTCACGCGCCAGCTGGTGGCCGCGCATGTCAACGACCTGGTGCTGGTGGACGAAGGCGACATCGAGGAAGCCATCGTCATGCTGCTGGAAATCGAAAAGACCCTGGTGGAAGGGGCCGGCGCGGCCGGCCTGGCTGCGGTGCTGAAGGAGCCGGCGCGCTACGCCGGCAAGAAGGTCGGCCTGGTGCTGTGCGGCGGCAACATCGACCCGCTGCTGCTGGCCGCCATCCTCGAGCGCGGCATGGTGCGCGCGGGCCGGCTGGCCCGGGTGCGGGTGGATGCGCGCGACACGCCGGGCGTGCTGGCCCGCATCACCGCCATCGTGGCCGGCGCGGGGGCGAACATCGACGAGGTTCATCACCAGCGGGCGTTCTCCACGCTGTCGGTACAGAGCGTGGAGGTCGAACTCGTGCTGCAGACCCGCAACCGGGCGCACGTGGGCGAGGTGGTGGCCGCGCTGCAGGCCGCCGGCCTGGACGCGCGGGCCGATTGAACGCCCGAGCGCCGCGCGGTGGCGCCCGGCGCTGGCGCCGTGCTACATTCGCAGCCATGCGTTCCGCATCGTTTTACTTTACGTATTTTTGGTTCTCGCACCGCATGGCGGCTGGAGAGGCAAGCGCGTAAGTCAAGACAAGGCACCGCACCCCCAACCAACCGCCGGCAACCCCGGCGGTTTTTTGTTGCCGGGCCGGTCCTCCGAAGCCCCTGTCAGGAAGCCCCATGAGCCCCAAGCCGATCCAAGCCACCGATGAACGGCTGGCCCTGTCCGAGAAGACCAGCCAGACGGACGACCAGCGCATCCGCGACGTCACGCCGCTGCCGCCCCCTGAGCACCTGATCCGCTTCTTCCCGATCGCGGACACGCCGGTGGAGACGCTGGTCTCGGGCACGCGCCAGGCCATCCGCCACATCATGAACGGTGAGGACGACCGGCTGCTGGTGATCATCGGCCCTTGCTCCATCCATGACCCGGCCGCCGCGCTGGAGTACGCCCGCAAGCTCAAGGCCGAGCGCGAGCGGCACGGCAAGGACCTGGAAATCGTGATGCGCGTGTACTTCGAGAAGCCGCGCACGACCGTCGGCTGGAAGGGCCTGATCAACGACCCTTACCTGGACGAAAGCTACCGCATCCACGAAGGCCTGCGCATCGCGCGGCAACTGCTGGTGGACATCAACCGCCTGGGCATGCCGGCCGGCAGCGAATTCCTGGACGTGATCAGCCCGCAATACATCGGCGACCTGATCAGCTGGGGCGCCATCGGCGCACGCACCACCGAAAGCCAGGTGCACCGCGAACTGGCCTCGGGCCTGAGCGCGCCGGTGGGCTTCAAGAACGGCACCGACGGCAACATCAAGATCGCCACCGACGCCATCCAGGCCGCCGCCCGCGCGCACCACTTCCTGAGCGTGCACAAGAACGGGCAGGTGGCCATCGTCGAGACGCGCGGCAACAAGGATTGCCACGTCATCCTGCGCGGCGGGAAGACACCCAACTACGACGCTGCCAGCGTGGCCGCCGCCTGCGCCGAAATCGAAGCCGCCAAGCTGCCCTGCCGGCTGATGATCGACGCCAGCCACGCCAATGCCAACAAACAGCACCAGCGGCAGATCGAGGTGATGAAGGACGTCGGCGCCCAGCTGGCGGGGGGCAACCGCTGCATCTTCGGCGTGATGGTGGAAAGCCACCTGAACGCGGGCGCCCAGAAGTTCACCCCGGGCAAGGACGACGTGAACCAGCTGGCCTACGGGCAGAGCATCACCGACGCCTGCCTGGGCTGGGACGACAGCGTGGTCTTGCTCGATGGCTTGGCGCAGTCGGTGCAGGCACGGCGCCGCAAGCTGAAGGTCTGAAGCGGGCGCTTACTCGGCCTGTGTACGTGCCAGGCGTTCGCTGCGCCAGTACACGTCGTCGCCGCCGAGCCCATCCAGGTTGGCGCGGTTGAGCACCCGGGCCAGCACGAACAGCAGGTCCGACAGGCGGTTGAGATAGTGGCGCGGCGCTTCGTTGATGGGCTCGGCCGCGTCCAGCGTGACCAGCGCGCGTTCGGCCCGGCGCGCCACGGTGCGGCTGACGTGGGCCAGCGCCGCGCTGCGCGTGCCGGCGGGCAGGATGAACTCGGCCAGGCGCGGCAGCTTGGCGTTGTAGTGGGCCAGCGCCTCGTCCAGGCGCAGCACGGCGTCGGCCTTGAGCAGGGTGTAGCCCGGGATGGACAGCTCGCCGCCCAGGTTGAAGAGCTCGTGCTGGATGGTGACGAGCAGCTCGCGCACATCGGGCGGCAGCGGCTCGGCCAGCAGCACGCCCAGGCCCGAGTTGAGCTCGTCCACGTCGCCCATGGCCACCACGCGCAGGTGGTTCTTGGCCACCCGGGTGCCATCGCCCAGGCCCGTGCTGCCGTCGTCTCCGGTGCGGGTGGCGATCTGGGTCAGGCGGTTGCTCATGGCGTCGGGTCGGCTTGCGGTGGCGGGGCCCCGATTGGACCACCGACGGCGCGAAGGCGCAGCAAGGTGAGCTGCTCGCCCCACCACAGACCCCGCATGCGGATGAATTCGCGCACCGCCAGCCCATGGCGCACGGGGTGGTCGGGCCGGATCGCTGCCCAGCCGCGGTGGACCACCGTGACCTGCGTGCCGGTCGCCGCGGGCTGGAACAGCACCTCGACCTCGGTGCGTTCATCGGGCGCGAAGTTCGCCACACGCCACTCCAGCAGCAGGCGGTGAGGCGGCTCCCAGGCCAGCGTGCGGCCGATCTGCACCACCTGCTCGCCCTGCGGCGTGTCGAAGGATTCGAACAGCCGCCCACCCGGCCCGGGCTCGATGCAGACGATGCCGTGCTGGCCGGGCGCAATGCGAAAGCGCCGGCCGCGGCGCCACCACAGGTTCACCTCCTGGGTGAAGATGCGGAAGGCCTCCGCCGGCGTCACCGCGACGGAGACCGTGGCCCGGGCCTCGTCACCCGGGATGCGGGGCGCGGGCAAGGCCGTCTTGGCGCCCGCTCGGGCGACTCGGCGTGCACCTTGAAGGCCTGCAGCTGGTCGCCCCAGTAGGCCGCCAGCTCGTCCAGCCAGGCCTGCAGCGGGGCCAGGGCCTGGGGGCGCAGGCGGTACAGGCGCACCCGGGCGTCGCTGGCGGGCTCTTCGTCGACGACGAGGCCGCTTTGGCGCAGCACGCGCAAGTGGCGGCTGAGCGTGGGCGGGCTCATCGACAAGGCGGCCGCCAGCTCGCCCGCGCGGTGCGGCTGCCGGGCCAGCAGCCGCACCACGGCGCGCCGCGTGGGATCGGTGAGGGCAGCCAGGGCCGCCGCGATGGCCGGGTCTTCGCCCGGGGTGGACACCGCGGCGCTTTCAGGCACCACGGATGCGCTGCGTGAACCACCACAGGTGGCCTTCGGGATCGATGGCGCCATAGCTGCGGTCGGCCCAGTAGTCGTCGCCGTAATCGTGCAGCTCGGGCTCGGCCACGATGCGCGCGCCGGCCTTGCGGGCGCGTTCGCAGTGGGCGTCGGCATCGTCCACGTAGACCATCAGGTTCTGCGTGTTGCAGCCGGCGTTCATGGGGCTGAGCCGCGTGGTCTCGAAGCGGCGAGCCTCGCCACTCATCTCTTCGCCGACCATGATCAGTCCGTCGGGGCCGAAGGTGAGCTCGCTGTGCTCGATGCGTCCGTCCTCGCCTTCGACCTTGAGCTTGATCTCGAAGCCGAAGGCCTCGCAGAGCCAGTCGATCATGCGGGCGGGTTCGCGGTAGTAGATGCCGGGTGAGATGCGGGGCCAGCCGGCCGGGGTGGGTTTCATGGCATTCGCTCCGGGAGTTGCGTGGCCGCAGTGTGCAAATAGTTGTCTCTCATGTCAACTATTGGTCGTATCAGTAATGATCTCCTGGGTCACCCACCCGGCTTCGGGGTTTGGATGACGCTGGCGGCCTTCGGCTGGCCTACGATCCACCCAGCCGCCCCTGCCGCCGGAGACTCCCCCGATGAACGCCCCGCTGCCCGAACACGTGTTGCCCCGCCTCGAACCGCGGCGGATCCCCGCGCCCATGCTGGAGGCGCTGCGCGCGCGCTTCGGCGAACGCTGCAGCACGGCCGCATCGGTGCGCGAGCAGCATGGCCGCGATGAGTCCACCTACCCCGTCACGCCGCCCGAGGCGGTGGTGTATTGCGAGAGCACCGAGGACGTGGCTGCCGTGGTGGCCCTGGCCCAGGCCCACGCGGTGCCGGTCATTCCCTTCGGCGTGGGCTCGTCGCTGGAAGGTCATCTGCTGGCGGTACAGGGCGGCGTGAGCGTGGACCTGTCGCGCATGGCGGCCATCGTGCGCGTGGACGCCGACGACCTCACGGTCACCGTGCAGGCCGGCGTCACCCGCGAGCAGCTCAACCGCGAGATCCGCGACACCGGCTTGTTCTTTCCCATCGACCCCGGCGCCAACGCCAGCCTGGGCGGCATGGCTGCCACGCGGGCCAGCGGCACGAACGCCGTGCGCTACGGCACCATGCGCGAGAACGTGCTGGGCCTGACGGTGGTCACGGCCAGCGGCGAGGTCATCCACACCGGCACGCGGGCCAAGAAGAGCGCCGCCGGCTACGACCTCACGCGGCTGTTCGTCGGCAGCGAGGGCACGCTGGGCGTGATGACCGAGATCACCCTGAAGCTCTACCCGCTGCCCGAGGCGGTGAGTGCGGCGGTGTGCCACTTCCCGAGCATCGACGCCGCGGTGCGCACCACCATCCAGATCATCCAGATGGGCGTGCCCATCGCGCGCTGCGAACTGCTGGACCCCAACGCCATCCGGGCCGTGAACCGGCACAGCAAGCTCAGCCTGCGCGAAGCCCCGATGCTGCTGATGGAGTTCCACGGCAGCGAGGCCGGTGTGAGGGAGCAGGCCGAGACCGTGCAGGCGCTGGCCCGCGAATTCGGCGGCGAGGACTTCCAGTGGGCCCGCACGCCCGAAGAGCGCACCCGGCTGTGGGCCGCACGGCACCAGTCGTACTTCGCGGCGCTGCAGACGCGTCCGGGCTGCCGCTGCCTGAGCACCGACACCTGCGTGCCCATCTCGCGCCTGGCCGAAAACATCAACGATTCCATCGCCGAAGCCGAGGCCTCGGGCATCCCCTACTGGATCGTCGGCCACGTCGGCGACGGCAATTTCCACCTGAGCTACCTGCTGGACCCCAACGACCCCGCCGAGGCGGCCACGGTCGAACGCCTGAGCGAGCAGATGGTGCAGCGCGCGCTGCGCCTGGAGGGCACCTGCAGCGGCGAGCACGGCATCGGGCTGCACAAGATGGGCTACCTGGTGGACGAGGCCGGCGCGGGCGCGGTGGCCCTGATGCGCCAGATCAAGCATTCGCTGGACCCGAAGAACATCATGAATCCGGGCAAGGTCTTCGATTGGTGAGGGGTCGGGCCCGTCCGTCCAGGCGGGCGGTCAGTCAGCCGATGAAGGCGAAGCGCGGTTGCCAGCGGCCGTCGGCCTGCACGGTCTCGAAGAACATGGCGTGCGGCCGCACCCACAAGCCGCCGCCGCCGTACAGCGCACGGTAGAGCACCAGCGGCTCCAGGGTTTCGCTGTGGCGCACGGCGCCCAGCACCTCGTACTCCATGCCCTTGTGGTGGCGGTAGCGGCCCGGGCGGGTCTCGGGCAGGGGGGGCAGGTCGCTCATGGCGTCAATCTCATGGAAGGGTTCACCGGGTTGGCCCGGAACGGGCCCGCCGCGAAACCGGGCAGAAGCACAGGGGCGACCGGCATTTCGCCACCCGTCACGCCAGATCTCCGCCTCGCGATTCTGCCGGCCCTCCGATTGACAGCCGTTGATGCGGGATCTAACCTTCAACGAGCCTGTCAAACGGACAAACCATAATTATGGATATGAGTGGATGGCTCGCCGACCAACCCGGCACCACCGACGTGTGGTGGAACGCGCACGCTCGGGGCGTGGTTCCAAGGGTCGCCATCACGGAGTTCGACAGCTTCGTCATGGCCTTGAGCGACTACACGGTGAACCCCACTGCGGTGAACCTGCAGGTGCTGAACGCCAAGGCTTCTGAATTGATCGATGCGATTCCCAAGAATCTCGCGCCGCTGTCCGCGAAGAGGCGCCTCGTGGCGAGGTTGCCCACTGCAGGGCTTCGCGACAAGTTCAGTTCATCCCGTCATTCAGATATCAAGCAGAATTCGGGAAACCTTCTGCTGGCCATCGAAAATCTGATGCTTGCGCTTGGTGGTCAGGTAATCCCCAAGGCTTACCGCGACATCTAGCCAACGGCCCGTTGAATCGGTTGACAATTTCCACAAGGGCAAAATCAAGCTCATACCCGGCATCTGCGCCACGACGCAGATGCAGCCATAAGGCCGCAAGAAGGCCGCAAGAAGGCCTGCTAGTCCGGCGGCCCGATCAGCGATGCCAGCAGCTTGGCCACATGGACCGCCTGGCGGTCAGTGCCTTCGGCGATCTGGTGCCGGCAACTCGTGCCATCGGCCACCACCACGGCCTCGGGCACCTGGCGTATGGCCGGCAGAAGGCTGGCCTCGGCCATCTGCATCGAGACGGCCTGGTGCGCGGCCTCGTAGCCGAAGCTGCCGGCCATGCCGCAGCAGGAGCTCTCGATCAGATCCGGCCGCGCATCCGGGATCAGCCGCAAAACGTCCAGGATCGGCGCAACCGCGCCAAATGCCTTCTGGTGGCAGTGGCCATGGACCAGCAACGGCCGTCCGAGTGGCTGCAGCTTCAGGCTGAAGCGGCCCGCACGCATCTCGCGGGCGATGAACTCCTCAAACAGCATCGCCTGCGCCGCCACCGCCCGAGCCGTCTCCCCGAGGCCCAACACGAGCGCCTCGTCGCGCAGGGTCAGCAGGCAGGAGGGCTCCAGGCCGACGATGGCGATACCGGCCTCGGCCAGCGCGTGCACCGCGTCCAGCAGCCGGGTCAGCGAGGCGCGGGCCGCATCCACCTGCCCGCTGGCCAGGTGGGTGCGCCCGCAACACAGGTGACCGGGCGAGCCATCGGCGGGGCGGGCCACGTGCAGCGCGTAGCCGGCCGCCTGCAGCACGCGCACGGCGGCCAGCGCGTTCTCGGTCTCGAAGCCACCGTTGAAGGTGTCGATGAACAGCGCGGCCACCTTCTCGCCCCGCGCGGCCGCCGCCACCGCAGCTTCGCGGGTGATGAACGGCACCGCCGGGCGGTGGCGCCAGAAGGTGTCACGGCGCCAGGCCGGCAGGCTGCGGGCCGCCGCCACGCCGAGCCAGCGCTCACCCAGCCGGCGCGCCAGCGGCCAGCGGTTGCGCAGGTTGAGCAGCGCGGCCAGGCCGGGCACCCGGGCTACCCGGTCGACCTGGCGCGGCAGCCCGGCCACGAGGCGGTCCTTCAGCGAGAGGCCGTGGCGCCGCGCGCGCTGCGCCAGGAACTCGATCTTCATGCGCGCCATGTCCACGCCGGTGGGGCAGTCGCGCTTGCAGCCCTTGCAGCTGACGCACAGGTCCATGGCTTCGGCCACGGCCTGGCCGGTGAAGGCCTCGGGGCCGAGCTGGCCCGACAAGGCCAGCCGCAGCGTGTTGGCCCGGCCGCGCGTGAGGTGCTGTTCGTCGCGCGTGACGCGGTAGCTCGGGCACATGGTGCCGGCGTCGAACTTGCGGCAATGGCCGTTGTTGTTGCACATTTCCACGGCCATGGCCAGGCCGCCGGTGCGGTCGCCACCGGAGCCCGGGGGCGTGGTGGCTTCGGTCACCGGATCGGCCTTCACGTTCCAGGCCGACCAATCCAACGCCGGTGTCAGTGCAATCCGGCGGTAAGGCATCGGCGCGGCGGGCGGCGGGAAGCGCAGCAACGCCGGGTCGTCCATCTTCGGCGGGTCGATGATCTTGCCCGGGTTGAGCAGTCCCGCCGGGTCCATGGCGTGCTTGATGGCCCGGAAGGCCTCGTCCACGGCAGGGCCGAACTGCCAGCGGATCCACTCGCCGCGGCACAGGCCATCGCCATGCTCGCCCGAGTAGGCGCCCTTGAACCTGCGCACCAGCAGTGCGGCTTCCTCGGCGATGGCGCGCATGCGCTGGCCCCCGTCGGTGCGCATGTCCAGGATGGGCCGCACGTGCAAAGTGCCCACCGAGGCGTGGGCATACCAGGTGCCGCGCGTGCCATGGCGCGCGAAGACCTCGGTCAGGGCGTCGGTGTACTCGGCCAGGTGTTCCAGCGGCACGGCACAGTCCTCGATGAAGCTCACCGGCTTGCCGTCGCCCTTGAGGCTCATCATGATGTTCAGGCCGGCCTTGCGCACCTCCCACAAGGCCTTCTGAGGAGGCTCATCGGGCATGCGCACCACCGTGCCCGGCAACCCCAGGTCGCCCATCAGGGCCGACAGGTCTTCCAGCTGCCGCAACAGTGCCGAGCGGTCGCTGCCCGTGAACTCCACCAGCAGGATGGCCGCGGGGCGGCCGATCAGCGCGGTCTGGATGGTCGGGCGGAAGGCCGGGTTGGCCAGGCTCAGCTCGATCATCGTGCGGTCGACCAGTTCCACCGCCGTCGGACCCAGCTTGACGATGTGCTGGGCCGCGTCCATGGCGCGGTGGAAGCTCTCGAAGTTGACCACGCCCAGCACCTTGCCGCGCGGCAGCTCGGCCAGCTGCAAGGTCAGGCTGCGCGTGAGGGCCAGCGTGCCTTCGGAGCCCACCAGCAGGTGCGCCAGATTGACGCTGTCGTCGGCCGTGTAGGGCCGCTCGCTCTGGGGGTCGAAGATGTCCAGGTTGTAGCCCGCCACGCGGCGCAGCACCTTGGGCCAATGGGCTTCGATCTCGGCGCGGTGCTGCAGGGCCAGCGCCTGGACCTGCCTGGCCAGTTCGGCCGCGCGGCCGCCGGCCTGCGCCACCGGGCCAAAGTCCAGCAACTGGCCATCGGACAACCAGGCCTGCGCGCCCACCACGTTGTGCACCATGTTGCCGTAGGCGATGGAGCGCGAGCCGCAGGAGTTGTTGCCCGCCATGCCGCCCAGCGTGGCCTGCGCGCTGGTGGACACATCCACCGGGAACCACAGGCCATGCGGCTTGAGCTGCGCGTTCAGGTGGTCCAGCACCAGGCCAGGCTCCACCGTGGCGCGGCGCTCGGCCGCGTCCACGTGCAGCACGCGTCGCAGGTGCTTGCTGTGGTCGATGACCAGGGCCGCGCCGGTGGTCTGCCCGCACTGGCTGGTGCCCGCGCCGCGGGCCAGCACCGGGACCTTCAGGTCGCGGGCGATGGCCAGTGCGGTGGCCACGTCGTCCTCGCCGGTGGGCACGAACACTCCCACGGGCTGGATCTGGTAGATGGAGGCATCGGTGGCATAGCGCCCGCGCGAAGCGGCATCGAAATGCACCTCGCCCTGCGTCTGGCTGCGCAGGCGCTGCGCCAGCGCGTGGCAGACCTCGTTGGGCGGCAGGCGGGTGTGCGGATGGGCGGCGGGGTCGGCGTTCATGATTGCGCCTGCTGCGGCAAGGCACCGGTGCGCATGAGCTCCAGCACGGTGTCGCGCTTGTGTTCGAGGTGCTGCTTGAGCAAGGCGCGCAGCGCGAGCCCGTCGCGCGCGTCCAGCGCCTGCAGCATCTGGCCGTGCTCGTGCAGCGCACGCTGCCACTTGGCTTCGTTCTGGTTGGTGCGAAAACGCAGCGACTGCACGCGCGCATTCACCTTGGCGTAGGTGCTGGCCAGCACCGGGTTGTCGGCCGCCGCACTGATGCCGGCGTGGATGAGCGCGTTGAGCCGGTAGTAGCCCGACAGGTCGCCGCGGGCGTGGCAGGCCAGCATCTCGTAGTGCTTGGCGCGCAGTTCCTGGCGGCCGGCGTCGTCGATGCGCGCAGCGGCCAGTTCGCCGGCCAGCCCTTCCAATTCCGCCAGGAGCTCGAAACTGTGCCGCACATCGGCCTCGGTGAGCTTGACGGCCACGGCGCCACGGTTGGGCAGCAGGTCGACCAGACCTTCGGCGGCCAGCAGCTTGATGGCCTCGCGCAGCGGCGTGCGCGACACGTGCAGGGCCTCGGACAGCTCGCGCTCGTTGAGCTTGGCACCGGGTGCGATGCGCCCTTCCACCAGCATGGCGCGCAGACGGGCGGCGGCCTGCTCGTGCAGCCCGCCGGGCGAGAGTTCGATGATGTCGGCCATGGTCCGGGGATTTTGCATGCAAAACCGGTGGCTGGGTTCTGCAGCAAACCCGGGTAATCCTGATCCGGCCATGAATCTTTGCATGCAAAAATTTCGGTACGAAAGGGATATCGCATGCTCACCCTGAACCAGCATCCCACGGGTCGCCACTTCCTGCAGATCCCTGGGCCCAGTCCGGTGCCGGACCGGATCCTGCGGGCCATGAGCCTGCCCACCATCGACCACCGCGGCCCAGAGTTCGGCGCCCTGGGGCTGAAGATCCTGGCGGGCATGCGGCAGGTCTTCAAGACCCGGCATCCGGTGGCCATCTACCCGGCCTCGGGCACCGGCGCGTGGGAGGCGGCCTTGGCCAACACCATGAGCCCGGGCGACCGGGTGCTCATGGCCGAGACCGGCCAGTTCGCCACGCTGTGGCAGAAGATGGCGCAACGCCTGGGCCTGGAGACCGAGTTCGTGGCCGAGGCGGGCAACTGCCCCGAGACCGGCCTGCCCATCAGTTGGCGGCGCGGCGTGCCGGCGGGCCTCATCGAGGAGCGGCTGCGCAAGGACACAGGCCACCAGATCCGCGCCGTGTGCGTGGTGCACAACGAGACCTCCACCGGCGTCACCAGCGACATCGCGGCCGTGCGCCGCGCCATCGACGCGGCGGGGCATCCGGCGCTGTTGATGGTCGACACCATCTCGGGCCTGGCCAGTGCCGACTACCGCCACGACGAATGGGGCGTGGACGTGGCCATCAGCGGCTCGCAGAAGGGGCTGATGCTACCGCCGGGTATCAGCTTCAACGCCCTGTCGCCCAAGGCCCTGCAGGCCAGCAAGAGCGCCCGCCTGCCGCGCGCCTTCTGGGCCTGGGACGAGATCGTCGAGATGAACCAGGGCGGCTACTGGCCCTACACACCCAGCACCAATCTGCTGTACGGCCTGCACGAGGCCCTGCAGATGCTGCTGGAGCCCGGGCTGGATGTGGTCTTCGCCCGCCACCAGCGCTGGGCGGCTGGCGTGCGCGCCGCGGTGCAGGCCTGGGGGCTGCCCATCCAGTGCGCCGACCCGACCGTGTATTCGCCGGTCCTCACCGGCGTCATCACCCCCCAGGGCCTGGACGCCGACGCCCTGCGCAAGCTCATCCACACGCGCTTCGACCTTTCGCTGGGCACGGGGCTGGGCAAGATCAAGGGGCGGATGTTCCGCATCGGTCACCTGGG
>CAIJPE010000261.1 GCA_903822435.1 uncultured beta proteobacterium
CCGACGCCTGCGCCCGCCCCCGTGACCGCGCCGCCGCCCCCGCCGGTGGCCGCTGCCCCGGCGGCCACGCCGCCCGCACCGGCACCCGCGCCGGCCGTGGTGGCCACTGCGCCGTCTCCGGCGCCGGCTGCCAAGCCGCAGGCGCCTGCCGCCAAGCCACCGGCTGCAGCCCCGGCCCCGGAAGAGCCGAGCATGCTCGACTCGCTGTTGGACAACTCGCTGCTGCTGCCTGGCGCGGGCGTGCTGGCGGCGCTGCTGGCGGGCTTCGGTCTGTACAAGATGCGCGGCCGCCTGCGCAAGCAGGCCGGCGAGACCTCGTTCCTCGAAAGCCGCCTGCAACCCGATTCGTTCTTCGGGGCCAGCGGCGGCCAGCGCATCGACACCCGCGAATCGACCAGCAGCACCACGGGCAATTCGTCGTCGATGAGCTATTCGCTCAGCCAGCTCGATGCCATCGGGGACGTCGATCCCGTGGCCGAGGCCGATGTGTACCTGGCCTATGGCCGAGACCTGCAGGCCGAGGAAATCCTCAAGGAAGCGATGCGCGCCAGCCCGGAGCGCATGGCCATCCGCACGAAGCTGCTCGAGGTGTATGCCAAGCGCCGCGACATCAAGGCCTACGAGCTGCTGGCGACCCAGCTGTTCAACCTGACCCGCGGCGAGGGCGAAGACTGGTCCAAGGCGCAGGCCCTGGGCCTGACCATCGACCCCGACAACACCCTTTACCAGCCCGGTGGACAGCCCGAGGAAGTGCGCGGCGTGGGTGGCCATGTGGTGTCCGAGCCCCTGGGTGCTTCCACCGTGCCCTACACCGCGCCGGCCGGCCCGGCGCCTTTCCAGGCTGCCGCTGACGCCACCCTGGACGGCAAGAGCAACGTCGACCTGGATCTGGAACTGGACGCACCGGGCACCCGCAGCGGGGCCTATTCGTCGATGGAATCCACTCAGCCCATCGCCACCGGTGCCACCCGGCGGCCCGATGACGCGCTGGACCTGACGCTGGACGCGCCGGACTTGGGCACGCTGCCCGCCGGCCCGGCCGCAGCGCCGCATGCGGCCGACAGCGGCTTGGATTTCGACCTGGGCTCGCTGGGTAGCGAACCCAGGACGATCGCCACCCGGGCACCGGCTGGCGGATCTGACCCGTCGCTGGACTTCGGCGAGTTCTCGATCGGCGGCGAACCGGTGCTGCCGGTGGAACCCGGCGAACAGGCGCCGCTGGCCCGCAAGCTGGAACTGGCCGAAGAGTTCCGCCAGATCGGCGATCTGGAAGGTGCACGCGACCTGCTGGAAGAGGTGGTGGCGCGTGGCGATGGCGCCCTCAAGGCCAAGGCACAGGGCATGCTGGACAAGCTTGCCTGACCCAGCGCGGCAGCGGTTGGCCCTGGGCGTGGCCTACCGCGGCCAGGCCTACCGGGGTTGGCAGTCTCAGGCAGGTGGCCAGACGGTGCAGGACGCCGTGGAGAAGGCCCTCTCGGCCTTCGCCGCCGAGCGCGTCGGCGTGCTGTGCGCGGGCCGGACGGACGCCGGCGTCCATGCCCTGAACCAGGTCATCCACCTCGACACTGCGCTGGAACGCGACACCTTCTCCTGGGTGCGCGGCACCAACCGCTACCTGCCCAGCGACATCGCGGTGCAGTGGTGCCAACCGGTGCCGGCCAGTTTTCACGCCCGCAACAGTGCGCGCGGCCGACGCTACCGCTTCGTGGTGCTCGAGTCGGCGGTGAGGCCGGCCCTGGAGCACGGGTTGGTGGGATGGGTCTTTCGCCCGCTGGACGGCCCAGCGATGGAACGCGCCGCCGCCCACCTCATCGGCGAGCACGACTTCAGTTCCTTCCGTTCGGCCGATTGCCAGGCCCCGTCTCCGGTGAAGACCATGCGCCGCATTGACATCAGCCGGCGCGGCGCTTATTGGCGCTTCGACTTCGACGCCAGCGCCTTTCTGCACCACATGGTGCGCAACCTCGTGGGTTGCCTGGTGGCGGTGGGCACAGGGCGCCAGCCGCCGGACTGGACGGCGACCGTGCTGGCCGCCCGCGACCGCGACGCCGCCGCGCCCACCTTTCCGCCCGAAGGGCTGTATTTCGTCGGGCCGTATTACGATGAGGTGCATGGGATACCGACGCACACCCCGGCCCAGGATTGGGTGCCCTGAGACCACCGACCCGCGGCCATGAGGCGCCGCACGCGCATCAAGATCTGCGGCCTGACCCGTGAGGCGGATGTCGATGCCGCTGTCGAAGCGGGTGCCGACGCGCTGGGCTTCGTGCTGTATGCGGCCAGCCCCCGGCATGTGAGCCTGGCACGGGCGCAGGCGCTGATCGCCCGCATGCCGCCGTTCGTCACGCCGGTGCTGCTCTGGGTCAACGCCGCCCCCGACAGCCTGCGGGAAGCCACCCAAGCCCTGCCGCAGGCGCTGCTGCAGTTTCACGGCGACGAGACCCCCGAGGCCTGCGCTGCCGCGGGCCGCCCTTACCTGCGGGCCGCCCGCATGGCGACGGGCTTCGATTTGGTAGACTTCGCCAGGCGATTTCGTGGTGCACAAGCCCTGCTGCTCGACGCGCACGTCGAGGGTTACGGTGGGGGCGGGAAGGTCTTCGATTGGTCACAGATTCCACCAAGCGTGCCCCTTCCGGTCGTTTTGTCTGGTGGGTTGAGTCCTGCCAACGTGACCGATGGGGTTCTGAGCGTCCGGCCCTGGGCCGTTGACGTGAGCTCCGGCGTGGAGATCGGCAAGGGCATGAAAGACGCCCTGCTGATGCGCCGGTTCTGCCAGGCAGTGCGCGAAGCCGACGACCGCGCCGCGGTCTGAGGGCAGCCCGCACAGGGGCCCGAAACCCTGCCGGCCACCCGATCCGAATCCGAAAGACACCATGCTCGACTATCAACAGCCGGATGCCCGCGGGCACTTCGGCCCCTACGGCGGCACGTTCGTCGCCGAGACCCTCATCCACGCCCTGCACGAACTCGAAGCAGCCTACGCGAAGTACCGCACAGACCCCGAGTTCATCGCCGAGTTCAGGCACGAGCTCAAGCATTTCGTCGGCCGGCCCAGCCCCGTTTATCACGCGGCGCGCCTGTCGCGCGAGATCGGCGGCGCACAGATCCACCTCAAGCGCGAAGACTTGAACCACACGGGCGCGCACAAGGTCAACAACACCATCGGGCAGGCCCTGCTGGCCCGCCGGATGGGCAAGAAGCGCGTGATCGCCGAGACCGGCGCCGGCCAGCACGGCGTGGCCACGGCCACCATCTGCGCACGCTACGGCATGGAGTGCGTGGTGTACATGGGCAGCGAGGACGTCAAGCGCCAGAGCCCGAACGTCTACCGCATGCACTTGCTGGGCGCCACCGTGGTGCCCGTGGAAAGCGGCAGCAAGACGCTCAAGGACGCCCTGAACGAGGCTCTGCGCGACTGGGTGGCCAACGTGGAGCACACCTTCTACATCATCGGTACGGTGGCAGGACCGCACCCTTACCCGATGATGGTGCGCGACTTCCAGCGCGTGATCGGTGACGAATGCCTGACCCAGATGCCCGAGCAGATCGGCCGCCAGCCGGACGCCGTCATCGCCTGCGTGGGCGGCGGCAGCAACGCCATGGGCATGTTCTACCCCTACATCCTTCATGAGCAGACGCGCCTGATCGGCGTGGAGGCGGCCGGGCAGGGCCTGGACAGCGGCAAGCATGCGGCCTCGCTCTCGGCCGGCTCGCCGGGCGTGCTGCACGGCAACCGCACCTACCTGCTGCAGGACGACAACGGCCAGATCACCGAGACGCATTCCATCTCGGCCGGCCTGGACTACCCCGGCGTCGGCCCCGAGCACGCCTACCTGAAGGACATCGGCCGGGCCGAGTACGTGGCCATCAAGGACGACGAAGCGCTGTCGGCTTTCCACCGCCTGTGCCGCACCGAAGGCATCATCCCCGCGCTGGAGTCCAGCCACGCCGTGGCCTACGCGATGCAGCTGGCCGCCACCATGCGCCCCGACCAGCACCTGCTGGTGAACCTCTCGGGCCGGGGCGACAAGGACATCGGCACGGTGGCCGACCTCTCGGGCGCCGACTTCTACTGCCGACCGTCGTGCCGGGGTCAGGACGTCAAGGGTGGCCCGGTGTCCCAGAAAGTCGAGGTGGTGCGATGAGCCGCATAGCCGCCGCGCTGGCCGCGCTGAAGGCCCAGGGCCGCACGGCCCTCATCCCCTATGTCACGGCGGGCGACCCCGGCGCCGAGGGCACGCCGGCCATCATGCAGGCGCTGGCCGAAGGCGGGGCCGACATCATCGAGCTGGGCGTGCCCTTCTCCGACCCCATGGCCGACGGCCCGGTGATCCAGAAGGCCAGCGAACGTGCGCTGGCCCGCGGCATCGGCGCGCCGCAGGTGCTGGCAATGGTGCGTGCCTTCCGCAAACTCAACGGCACCACGCCCGTGGTTCTGATGGGTTATGCCAACCCGCTGGAGCGTTACGACCAGCGCGAAGGCGAGGGCGCCTTCATCCGCGCCGCGGCCGAGGCTGGCGTGGACGGCCTGCTGGTGGTGGACTACCCGCCCGAAGAGTGCGAAGCCTTTGCCGGCCGCTTGAAGGCGGCGGGCCTGGACCTCATCTTCCTGCTGGCCCCCACTTCCACCGAGCAGCGCATGAAGGACGTCGGACGCATCGCCAGCGGTTATGTGTACTACGTCTCGCTCAATGGCGTGACAGGTGCGGGCAACCTCGACACCGCCGCCGTGGCCGAGATGCTGCCGCGCATCCGCCGCCATGTCAGCGTGCCGGTCGGCGTGGGCTTCGGCATCCGCGATGCTGCCAGCGCACGCGCCGTGGCCGCGGTGGCTGACGCCGTGGTCATCGGTTCGCGCCTCATCCAGGTCCTGCAGGCCGCGCCGAGCGACAATGCGCAGTCGGCACCCGATGCCGCACGTGCATTCATGGCCGAGATCCGAGGCGCATTGGACGCCCCCCCCGAAGCGCCTTCGGCGCCTCCCCCCGAGGGACACCGCCAGCGGCCCGGGGAAGCCGGTTCCGCGGCGGTCGCTTGATGTCGCTGTTGCTTTGTTGACCGAGGTGTATCCATGAGCTGGTTGGAAAAGCTGCTGCCCCCCAAGATCCAACAGACCGACCCGGCCGAGCGCCGGGCCGTTCCCGAGGGCTTGTGGATCAAGTGCCCGGCCTGCGAAACGGTGCTGTACAAGACCGACCTGGAGCAGAACCTCAACGTCTGCCCCAAGTGCGACCACCACCACCGCATTGGCGCACGGGCGCGGCTGGACTCCTTCCTCGACCCGGAAGGCCGCTGGGAGATCGGGCAGGAAGTCATGCCCGTGGACGTCTTGAAGTTCAAGGACAGCAAGAAGTACCCGCAGCGCCTGAAGGCCGCGCTGGAGGCCACCGGCGAGACCGATGCGCTGGTGGTGGTGGGTGGCGCCGTGATGAGCGTGCCGCTGGTGGTTGCCTGCTTCGAGTTCGAGTTCATGGGCGGCTCGATGGGTTCGGTGGTGGGCGAGCGCTTCGTGCGCGGCGTCGAGGCCGCGATCGAGCAGAAGGTGCCCTTCGTGAGCTTCACGGCCACGGGCGGGGCGCGCATGCAGGAGGGGCTGCTCAGCCTGCTGCAGATGGCCAAGACCAATGCAGCGCTGACCCGGCTGGCCAAAGCGAAGCTGCCTTACATCAGCGTGTTGACCGATCCCACGATGGGCGGCGTTTCCGCCAGCTTCGCCTTCGTGGGCGACGTGGTCATCGCCGAGCCGAAAGCATTGATCGGATTTGCCGGCCCGCGCGTGATCGAGAACACCGTGCGCGAGAAGCTGCCCGAAGGCTTCCAGCGCAGCGAATTCCTGCTGGGCACGGGCGCCCTCGACATGATCTGCGACCGGCGGCAACTGCGCGCGAACATCGCGCGGCTGCTGTCGATGCTGCAGCGCCAGAGCGCCGACGCGGTCGCCTGAGAGCCGTCCTGACCGGGCCTGCCGGCGCACCGGCAGGCGCTATCCTCCCCGCCATGAGCGCTCCCCAGACCCTGGCCGACTGGCTGGCCCATTGCGCGGCCATGCACCCCAAGTCCATGGACCTTTCGCTGGAGCGGACGGTCGAGGTGGCGCGCCGCCTGGACATCCGTTTCGCGATGCCGGTCATCACCGTGGGTGGCACCAACGGCAAGGGCAGCACCTGCGCCATGCTGGAGTCCATCGCCCGCGCGGCCGGCTATCACACCGGCCTCTATCAGAAGCCCGAGCTGGTCCACTTCGAAGAGCGCTGCCGCATCGACGGCCAATCCGTGACCGCGGATGACCTGATTCCCCACTTCCAGGCCGTCGAAGCCGCCCGCGGCGAGATCACGCTCACGGTTTTCGAGTTCACCACCCTGGCCATCGTGCGGCTGCTTTCGCGGTCCCCGCTGGACGTGCTGATCCTGGAGGTGGGGCTGGGCGGGCGCTTCGATTCGGTGAACGCCTTCGACAGTGACTGCAGCATCATCACCAGCGTCGACCTGGACCACATGGAGTTCCTCGGGCCCGACCGCGAGAGCATCGGCTTCGAGAAGGCGCACATCATGCGCAAGGGCTGCCCGGCCATCGTCAGCGACCCCGTGCCGCCGGCCAGCGTGTTGCGCGTGGCCGAAGCCATCGGCGCCGATCTGTGGCTGGTGGGCCGCGACTTCAACCACGCCGGCGACCGCCAGCAATGGGGCTGGAGCGGCAGCGGCCGGCGCTTCCACGGGCTGGCCTATCCGGCCTTGCGCGGGGCTAACCAGCTGCTCAATGCCGCCGGCGCGATCGCTGCGCTCGAGTCGCTCCGCAGCCGCCTGCCCATCAGTGCGCAGGCCATCCGCAGCGGCCTGGCAGCCGTGGACCTGCCCGGCCGGTTCCAGATCGTGCCAGGCCAGCCGGCGCTGGTGCTGGACGTGGCCCACAACCCGCAGGCCGTGGCCGCACTGGCCGTCAACCTCGATGCCATGGGCTTCTTCCCCCGCACCCACGCCGTGTTCGGCGCCATGCGCGACAAGGACATTCCGGCGCTGCTGGCGCGCATGGCGCCGCTGGTGGATGTCTGGCACTGCTGCGACCTGCCGACGTCGCGGGCCGCCAGGGCCGAGGATCTGCTGGCGCTGGTGCGGGATGCCGCCGCGGCACGCCCCGGCGGCCCGGGCGGCATGAACGGCCTGGTCCAGGCCCATGCGCACGCCAGCCCGGGCCAGGCCCTGCGCGCCGCGGCGGCGGGTGCAGACCCGGCCGATAGAATCGTCGTCTTCGGGTCTTTCTATACCGTGGGCGGCGTGCTCAAGGAAGGCCTGCCCCGGCTGACGGCTGCCCACGTCGGCTGACCCGCCACCTTCACAGGCTGGCCTGCCTGCCGCATGCGATTCCCGTTCATTCGCTCCCAGAAGCCGGCCGATCCGGCCGCCAGCGCTGCACCCGTGCGGTCGCGCCGCGCCGCCAAGGCCGCCAGCGCGGCCCCGCCCGGGCTTGCCCCGGGTGATTCGGCCATCGAGGCGGCGCGCACGGCTGCCCGCCGCCGCCTCCTGGGGGCACTCGCCCTGCTGGTGATTGGCGTGGTGGGTTTCCCGATCCTGTTCGAGACCCAACCCCGGCCCTTGCCCGTGGACACGCCCATCGAAGCCGGCCGCCCGGCCGGCTCTTCGGCCACCGTGGCCCCTCCCCGTACCGCGCGGCCACTGCCCGTGCTGCCGGTGGATGCGGGCACCGAGTCCGCGGCCGACACCGCGCCCGCCAGCGCGCCGGTGCACCCGCCCCTGGCCGTGCCCGCCCCCCTCCCTTCGGCGTCGGTCCCTTCGGCGCCAGTTCCTGCATTCAAGCCCGCCGCGGTGGCGGCCGCGGCCAGCCCCTCACCTCGACCGGCCCCCATCGACGCGCCGGCCGCTGCAACCCCTGCCGCACCCAAGACGGTGGCCGAGGCCGCTGCCCCCAAGGCCGCATCGGCCGCGGTCCCGGCGCCCGGGGATGCCGCCACCGGCGCCCGCTTCGTCGTGCAGGTGGGTGCCTATGCCGAGGCCACCAAGCTCCGCGAAGCCCGCGCCAAGGTCGAACAGCTCGGGCTGAAGACCTACACACAGGTCGTCGAAAGCAACGCTGGCAGCCGCACGCGCGTCCGGGTGGGGCCCTTTGCCAGCCGTGCCGAAGCCGATGCGGTGGCGGCCAAGGTCAAGCGCACAGGCCTTCCGACGGCCGTGATCGCCCTGTGATGGACGCCCGCTGGCTGCCGGAATGGTCGTGGATCGACTGGACGCTGCTGGCGGTGCTGGCCGCGTCGGTGGTGGTGGGTTTCGTGCGGGGGTTCGTCTTCGAATGCCTGTCGCTGGCGGGCTGGGTGGTGGCCTGGTTCGCCGCCCAGTGGGCTGCGCCCGACCTGGCGCCGCGGCTGCCCGTGGGCGCCCCGGGTTCCGCCCTGAACCTGGCTGCGGCCTTGGCCCTTTGCTTCCTGGGCGCGCTGGTGGTGTGGGGCCTGCTGGCCAAGCTGATCCGCATGCTCATCCACGCCACGCCGCTGTCGCTGCTGGACCGTTTGCTGGGGGGCGGCTTCGGCGTGCTGCGCGGTGCGGTGCTGTTGCTCGCGGTAACCGCCGTCGTGGCCTTGACGCCGGCCGCACAATCTCCTTCCTGGCGCAGCTCGCACGGTGCGCACTGGCTGGGCGCGGCGCTGCAGGTGCTCAAGCCCGTGCTACCCGATTCGGCAGCCCATCTGCTGCCGGCCTGAGCCTCTACCGGATCGAACAGGACCCCCTCCATGTGCGGCATCGTCGGCGCCATCTCGCAAGCGCCCGTCAACCAGTTGATCTACGACGCGCTGTTGCTGCTGCAGCACCGCGGCCAGGACGCTGCAGGCATCGTCACCATGCTGGGCACCAAGTGCTTCATGCACAAGGCCCGCGGCATGGTGCGCGACGTCTTCCGCACCCGCAACATGCGCGGCCTGCCCGGCCAGGTGGGCCTGGGCCAGGTGCGCTACCCCACGGCCGGCAACGCCTACAGCGAGGAAGAGGCGCAGCCCTTCTACGTCAATGCGCCCTACGGCATCGTGCTGGTGCACAACGGCAATCTCACCAACGCCCACGCCCTGAAGGCCGAGCTCTTCGACGTCGACCGCCGTCACATCAACACCGAGAGCGACACCGAGGTGCTGATCAACGTGCTGGCACACGAGCTGGAAATGGTCGCGCGCGACCTGCCGCTCACGCCTGAGCACGTGTTCAAGGCCGTGGGCGCCGTGCATCGGCGCATCCGGGGGTCGTACGCCGTGATCGCGCTGATCGCCGGTCACGGCCTGCTGGCCTTCCGCGACCCCTATGGCATCCGCCCGCTGTGCTTCGGGCAGGGCACCGGCGCCGAAGGCGTCGACAACACGGGTGACGTGATGGTGGCCAGCGAGTCGGTGGCGCTGGAAGGCACCGGCCACCGCCTGGTGCGCGACGTGGCACCCGGCGAGGCCATCTTCGTCGACCTGGCTGGCCGCGTCCACAGCCGCCAGTGCGCCGAGAACCCGAGGCTGCATCCCTGCATGTTCGAGTTCGTCTACCTCGCGCGGCCCGATTCGGTGCTGGACGGCATCTCGGTCTATCACGCGCGGCTGAACCTGGGCGAGACGCTGGCGCAGCGGGTCATCTCCACCTTGCCGCCCTCTGACATCGACGTGGTCATTCCCATTCCCGAATCCAGCCGACCCAGCGCGATGCAGCTGGCGCACCGACTGGGCAAGCCCTACCGCGAAGGCTTCGTCAAGAACCGCTACGTGGGCCGAACCTTCATCATGCCGGGGCATGCGGTGCGCAAGAAGAGCGTGCGCCAGAAGCTCAACGCCATCGGCATGGAGTTCAAGGGCCGCAACGTGCTGCTGGTGGACGACTCCATCGTGCGCGGCACGACCAGCAAGGAGATCGTTCAGATGGCTCGCGAGGCCGGAGCCCGCAAGGTCTACATGGCCTCGGCGGCGCCGCCGGTGCGCTTCCCCAACGTCTACGGCATCGACATGCCGACCAAGGAAGAGCTCATCGCGCACGGCCGCAGCGTGGACGAGATCCGCGCCTTCATCGGCGCCGACGAGCTCATCTACCAGGACGTGGACGCGATGAAGCGCGTGGTGGCGGCTCTGAACCCGCGGATCGCCAGCTTCGAGGCCAGCTGCTTCGACGGCCGCTACATCACCGGCGACGTGAGCGAGGCCGACGTGGCCCTGATGCAGGCGCAGCGGGCGCTGCAATTCGATGAAGAAGACCCGGCCAACCGTTCGCGGCTGGCCTTGCAGAACGAGGAGGAACGCGCGTGATTCCGAAGACCGAGTTGCCGGCTGATGTCGGGCTGGACACCCTGGCCGTGCGCGAGGGCCTGCCGCCCTCGGCGTGGGGCGAGAACTCCGAGGCCCTGTACCTCACCAGCTCCTTCGTGCACCCGGATGCTGCCACGGCCGCCCGGCGCTTTGCCAACGAGGAAGAGGCCTTCGTCTACAGCCGCTTCTCCAATCCCACAGTGATGATGATGGAGCGGCGCCTGGCCGCGATGGAAGGCACCACGGGCTGCATCGGCACGGCCAGCGGCATGGCCGCCACGCTGCTCATCGTCATGGGCCTGCTCAAGGCCGGCGACCACATCGTGTGCTCGCAAAGCGTGTTCGGCTCCACCATCCGGCTGCTGCAGGACTTCGCCAAGTTCGGCGTGCAGACCACCTTCGTCTCGCAGACCGACTTCGGGCAGTGGCAGGCCGCGATGCAGCCGCACACCAAGCTGCTGTATGCCGAGACACCCAGCAACCCGCTGACCGAGGTCTGCGACATCCGCGCGTTGTCCGAACTGGCACACGCCCGCGGCGCGTTGCTGGTGGTGGACAACTGTTTCTGCTCACCCGCGTTGCAGCGCCCGGCCACGATGGGGGCCGACCTGATCGTGCACTCGGGCACCAAGTACCTGGATGGCCAGGGCCGAGTGATCGCCGGTGCCGTGTGCGGACCGTCCGAGCTCATCGACAGCAAGCTGATGCCCGTGATGCGCAGCGCGGGCATGAGCCTGTCCCCCTTCAATGCCTGGGTGGTGCTCAAGGGCCTGGAAACGCTCTCCATTCGCCTGAAGGCACAGAGCGAGCGCGCCCTGCAGCTGGCGCGCCGGCTGGAAGAGCACCCTGCTGTCTCGCGCGTGTACTACCCCGGCTTGCCTTCGCACCCGCAGCACGCGCTGGCGATGGCGCAACAGTCGGGTATCGGCGGAGCCGTCATCAGCTTCGTGGTGCGCGCCCCTGACGATCGGGCCCGTGCAGCAGCCTTCGGCGTGATCGACGCCACGCGCATCTGCTCGATCACGGCCAACCTGGGCGATACCAAGACCACCATCACGCACCCCGCCAGCACCTCGCACGGACGGCTGACCGAGGCGCAGCGCCAGTCTGCGGGCATCGTGCAGAACCTGATTCGCGTGGCCGTGGGGCTGGAGGACGTGGCCGACATCGAGGCCGACCTGCTGCGCGGCCTGGACGCCGTGGCGCCCTGACCGCAGCATGACCATGCCCACCGTCCGCACCCGCATCGCCCCGTCGCCCACCGGCTACCTGCACTTGGGCACCGCCCGCACGGCCTTGTATTCATGGGCCTACGCGCGCCACCACGGCGGCTGCTTCATCCTGCGCATCGAAGACACCGACGTGGCACGCTCCACGCAAGATTCGGTCGACCAGATCCTGGCCTCCATGCAGTGGCTGGGCCTGCAGCACGACGAAGGCCCGTTCTTCCAGATGCAGCGCCTGCAGCGCTACCACGAGGTGGTCGAGCAGATGATCGCCGCCGGCACGGCCTACCGCTGCTGGTGCACGCCCGATGAACTGGACGCCATGCGCGAGGCACAGCGCGCCCGCGGCGAGAAGACCCACTACGACGGCCGCTGGCGCCCGGCAGCCGGCAAGGTGCTGCCTGCCCCGCCGGCCGATGTGCAGCCCGTGGTGCGTTTCGCCAATCCGCAAGGAGGTGCGGTGGCCTGGGACGACCTGGTCAAGGGCCCGATCCGCATCAGCAACGAAGAGATCGACGATCTCATCATCCTGCGGCCGGCGCCCGAAGGCGGCGCCCTGGGCATCCCCACCTACAACTTCGCCGTGGTGGTGGACGACTGGGACATGGCCATCACGCATGTCTTCCGCGGTGACGAGCACATCAACAACACGCCCTGGCAGATCAACATCTTTCGCGCGCTGGGGGCGCCGCTGCCGAGGTTCGGCCACTGTCCGATCATCCTGGGCGACGATGGGCAGAAGCTCAGCAAGCGGCGCGGTGCGGTCAGCGTCACGGCCTACCGCGACGCCGGCTACCTGCCCGAGGCGATGCTCAACTACCTGGCGCGCCTGGGTTGGAGCCACGGCGACGACGAACTCTTCAGCCGCGACCAGATGGTGCAGTGGTTCGACGGCAGCCACCTGGCCAAGAGCCCGGCACAGTGGGACCCGGCCAAGCTGGCCTGGGTGAACGCGCACTACATGAAGGCCGCCGAGGACCAACGGCTGGCAGGCCTGGTGCGCCAGCAGTTGCAGGGCCGTGGCGTGGACGTTCCGCTGGCCGACGAGGCAGACGACGTGCTGGTGCGGGCCAGCGCGCTGTTCAAGGACCGCTGTGCCACGGTGGTGGAGCTGGCCGACTGGGCCGAGATGCTCTTCGTGCCCGTGGTGCCACGCGAGGAAGACCTGCTGGCCCACGTCACGCCGGCGGTGGTGCCGGCCTTGAACAGCCTGCGCGAGCGCCTGGCCACGGTGGGCTGGGACAAGGCCGAGATCGCTGCGGCCATGAAGCAGACCTTGGCCGAACATCAGCTCAAGATGCCGCAACTGGCACCCGCCTTGCGTGTGCTGGTGTGCGGCCGCGTTCAAACGCCTTCGATCGATGCAGTCCTGGCACTCTTTCCGAGACAGACCGTGCTGCATCGATTGCAGGCTGCTTGAAGAATGGGCTATACTCGTAGACTCACTTGATCGGCACTTGAGGGATGTTCAAGGCAGTTGCTGAGCCAGTGCGGAAGGTCAGGATTTGGGGGGTATAGCTCAGCTGGGAGAGCGCTTGCATGGCATGCAAGAGGTCAGCGGTTCGATCCCGCTTACCTCCACCAAATGATTCGAAGCAAGGGCCTGAAGCACAGCAACGTACGGCGAAGGCACGGCAAAGAAATTTGTCAGAAGTACTGCGGAAGATAGTTCAAGATCGATCGAGAGAAGAAGGTTTTTGTCCCCTTCGTCTAGAGGCCTAGGACACCACCCTTTCACGGTGATTACAGGGGTTCGAATCCCCTAGGGGACGCCAGTTTCGACTGGCACGGAAATGCAGGCGCAGCCCGAAAGGTTGCGTCGGGCAGGTTTTGCAAGTCGGGCGGCACTTGCGGCGCAAGCCGGAACGCCTCCACCGCTGCGGAGTGGTAGTTCAGTTGGTTAGAATACCGGCCTGTCACGCCGGGGGTCGCGGGTTCGAGTCCCGTCCACTCCGCCA
>CAIJPE010000262.1 GCA_903822435.1 uncultured beta proteobacterium
CTACTCGTGCGCTACGAAAAGCTCGAACGCAGCTTCATGGCACTGAACCATCTCGCCGCGGCGATCATCGCGTTCCGCAAGGTGCCCCTGGCCGTCAACATTATTTACGGATAAGTTCTAAGTCGTTGATATCCCTGGTGCGAGGCACCGGATAGCACCCTGGCACGCAAGTTGTATTGATACGCCTCAAACTTCGTCGATTGGCAGTGGCCTGATCGACGGCAGCGAGACCGCAAGGCGCTTTCGGCCTCGCACATCAATACTTCCCTGGAGTTCGCCGGATGGATTTCACCGTGAGCGTTTTGCTCGGCACGTTCTTGCTGTCCATTGCGGCGCTGTTCGTTTTCATCTGGTCGATGTCGAAGGGCCTCTTCGGCGACGGCACCGCTGCGGCCACCGAGATTTTCGCGCCGAACGAACTCGGCACGATCGAGGACCCTGCGGCAACGGCGCTACAGAAAGGCGAGTTGCAGCAGGCCATGGGCAAAGGCGCTGACCACCGCATGACTGCGGCCGATGCCGCTTCCCGTGCAAACGCAGACCAATCGACGTCGCTCGTCGTCGGCGTCTGCCTCACGCTCGCCGTGGTGTGGCTCGTGCTGGCCTCACTGGCCGGACTGATCTCGTCGATCAAGCTGCATTCGCCCGACTGGTGGGTGCAGTACGACTGGTTGACCTTTGGTCGCATCTGACCGATCCACCTCAACCTGGTGGCCTACGGCTGGTGCTCGCTCGCGGGCATTGGCGTGGCCATCTGGTTGATCCCCCGCCTGCTGAAGACCGAGCTGGTCGGCGCCAAGTACGCGCTGGTCGGCGGCGCGCTGTGGAGCATCGGCGTGTTCGCGGGCACCGTCGCCATTGCCACGGGCCACTCCGATGGGCTGGAGTGGCTGGAATACCCGTGGCAGATCGACATCCTGCTGGTGGTCGGCGGCGCGCTGGTCGGTTTCCCGCTGTGGCTCACGCTGCTGCGGCGGCGCGTCAAGCACCTGTACGTATCGGTCTGGTACATCGGCGCGGGGCTGCTGTGGTTCCCGATCCTGTTCCTGATCGCCAACTGGCCGGGCCTGCACTTCGGCGTGCAGCAGGCAACGATGAACTGGTGGTTCGGCCACAACGTGCTGGGCCTGTGGTTCACACCGATCGGGCTGGCGGCGGCCTACTACTTCATCCCCAAGGTGCTGGGCAAGCCGATCCATTCCTACAACCTGTCGCTGCTGGGCTTCTGGTCGCTGGCCTTCTTCTACAGCCAGGTCGGCGGCCACCACCTGATCGGCGGGCCGGTGCCGTCGTGGCTGGTCACGATCTCGATCGTGCAGAGCATGATGATGGTGATCCCGGTGTTCGCCGTGGCCGTGAACCAGCACATGACGGTGCTGGGCAACTTCCGCGCGTTGATCTACTCGCCCACTCTGCGCTTCATCGTGCTCGGCGCGATGATGTACACGGCCGCCTCGGTGCAAGGCTCGCTGGAAGCCCTGCGCGCGGTGAACACGGTGACCCACTTCACGCACTACACCGTGGCCCACGCGCACCTCGGCCTTTACGGTTTCTTCTCGATGGTGATGTTCGGGTCGATCTACTTCATCATGCCGCGCGTGATGAACTGGGAGTGGCCATACCCGCGTCTGATCTCCTTGCACTTCTGGCTCGTGCTGATCGGCTTCGCAATCTACTTCATCTGGTTGTCGATCGGCGGCTGGCTGCAGGGCTTGGCCATGCTGGATGAGAAGACGCCCTTCATGCAGTCGGTGGCGCTCACCCTGCCGTATCTTCAGGCGCGTTCGATCGGCGGTGGACTGATGACGCTCGGCCACCTGGTGTTCGCTGGTCACTTCTTCGCCATGGGCTGGAAGTTCGGCCCGCAAAGGCTGGGCGCCGCCTTGCTGGGCAGCTCGCTGTTCCCGCGCCTGCAAGGCAAGGGAGCTGCAGCATGAGCGCGGGCAAGAGCGTTGGGGAAATGGACGAGCTTCGGCTCATCAGCGGCGCCATGGTCATCCTGAGCGGTGCAACGGCCCTGCTGGTGGTGATGCCCTACATGCTGCTCGAGAACGTGAAGCCCCCAGCAGGACTGAAGCCCTACACCACCGAGCAGCTGGCGGGCCGGCAGTCCTACATCGCCAATGGCTGCGTCTATTGCCACTCGCAGCAACCGCGCGACATCAAGCAGGCACCGGATGCCACGCGAGGTTGGGGACGGGCATCGGTGGCTGGCGACTATGCCTACGACACGCCCCACCTGCTGGGCACGATGCGCACCGGTCCTGACCTGCTCAACATCGGCGCCCGTCAACCCAGCAAGGACTGGCACCTCGGCCATCTCTATCAGCCACGTGCGTACACGCCGGGTTCGATCATGCCTTCCTATCCCTATATGTTCGAGGTGCGGCAAGGCGCAGCCCGGCCCGGCGAGACCGTCGTCAACCTGCCCCCCGGCCTGGCCAAGCCCAACGAAGTGGTCGTCGCAAAGCCAGAGACCCTGGCCTTGGTGAACTACCTGCTGTCCCTGGACAGGACCTACCCTGCGCTGGCACCTTTGCCCGCGCCCGCCGCCAGCGCTTCGGCGACGGCGAAGGAAAGACCATGAGCGCGTCGCCTGGTGGAGACGGCGAGATGAAGGCCTCCGACGCGCAACGGGGTCGTGAACATGCCGACCCCGACGAAGGCGTTCGTCCGCTGCCCTGGTTTCTGGTGATGTTCCTGGGCGCCATGGCCATGTGGGGCGCGTTCTACATCTACATCACGCCCTCCGGCGAAGAGTCGGCCTACGGCGACCAGCGCACGGTGGCGACACTGCGCCCACCCGAGGCCATGGCCGGCGCTGCGGCCAAGGTCGATGGCAAGCAGCTCTTCGGCAGCAAGTGCGCCGCCTGCCACCAGGCCACGGGCCTGGGTGTGCCGGGTGTGTTCCCGCCGCTGGCTGGGTCTGAATGGGTGGTCGGCGACGAGAAGGTCCTGACCCATATCCTGCTGCGTGGTGTCAACGAAGAACTCGTGGTCAAGGGCACCGCTTACAGGGGCGCGATGCCGGCGTGGAAGGCCATGAGTGACGATGAGCTCGCGGCTGTCATGAGCTACATCCGCGGCGAATGGGGCAACCAGGCCGCGCCGATCAAGGCCGACACCGTCAAGGCACAACGCGAGGCGACCAAGGCCCGAACCGAGCCCTACAACGGTGGACAGGAACTCAAGTCCGGTACCTGAGCCGTCGCTGGCTGCGACGTCTGGCCAAGGACTGCTGAAGACCTTCGCCGCGAGCCTGTTCGCGCTGGCGGCCGGGCTGGCGACCGTCGGACATGCAACTGACGGCGGCCGCTCGTTCACGACCGAGACCCTGCGACGCGACGAGGTGGCGCGCGAGCCGCGTGCGATACCCGACCTCGCCGTGCGCGACGCTTCGGGCCAGGTCACCGCCTTGCAGCAGATGCTGGCAGCAGACGGCCGCGTCCAGATCGTCGACTTCGTCTACACGCGCTGCCAGACGGTGTGCACCTCGCTCGGGTCGATCTACCAGCAATTGCAGCAGCGGCTGCTCGACCAAGGTCTGCAAGGCCGAATAGGCCTGCTGTCGATCAGCTTCGACCCTGCCAACGACGACACAGCCGCCTTGCAGGCCTACACCACCCGCATGCGCATGGAATCGCAGGCCTGGCGTGTCGTCGCGTTGGCGTTACCTTCAGACCGACGCCGCTTGCTCGATGCGTTTGGCATCATGGTCGTCCCGGCCGCGCTGGGCGAGTTCGAACACAACGCGGCGCTGCACATCGTCACCGCAGACGGTCGGCTGGTCCGCATCATCGACATCCACTCACCGGCAGAGGCCATCGAGGTGGCGCGCAGTCTTACGCAGGCAGCGGTGCGATGAGCCATCCGGCGTTGATGGTTCGAAGCTGGTCATTCGCGGCGGTGGTCTGCTCGTTGTCGGTGGCGTGATCCGCGCCGCCGCTGCGCAGCCTCATCGAGCAGAGCATGCTCTGGCACATGGTCATCCAAATGCCGATGCTGGTCCTGGGCGGCTGGCTGGCGATGGGCGCTATCCGGAACACCGCGGTGCCTGCTGCGATGGCGGCGTGGAACCGCTACGGCTTGACTGGCTTCATCGCCGCGCAGGCCGTCACGGCGTACTGGATGCTGCCGCTGGCCATCGACCGGGCGGTGGTGCTGCCGGCCGCCGACGGTGCCAAGCTGGTGACACTGCTGGCCTGCGGTGCCTTGCTGCGGCATTCGGTCGACCGCGCGCCGGCGGTGCTGCAACTCTTCTTCATCGGCTACGCGGTGCCGATGATGATCTGGCTGGGCCTGTACTTCGCCAGCGTCGACTTGCGCCTGTGCAACGCCTATTCGCTGGAGAGCCAGATCCGGGCCGGCCAGGGCCTGGCGGTCTTGGCCCTAGGGCTGGGCACGCTGTGGCTGGTGCAACTGCTCCGGCGCGGAATGGGCTTCGCGCGCAACCGCCCCTAATCGCCACGCAACTGGCATGAAATGCCGTGGCGGGCTGAGTACCGGCAAACTCGCTACCCAGCGACGAGTCACTCCCGCAGCATCTGCACGGGTTCGTTAGGCCAGGCCCAGGCTCTTCAAGCGCCGGTACAGTGTGCGTTCGCTCAACCCGGCTCGCCGAGCCAGTTCCTTTCGAGTGCAGTTCGAAGAGGTCGCGAGTTGCGTCAACTGAGCATCGTCAATATCGCCATGGCGAGCGGCGATAGCGGGTGCCGCAGCGGGCACGACCCCAGCCTGAGGACGCATGGCGAGATTCGGCGATCCAGGGCTCAGCGATTCAGGCAGGTGTTCGGCACGCACGATGCCGTCATCGGCGAACAGCCTGGCACGGTCGAGCACGTTGCGCAGTTCGCGGATGTTGCCGGGCCAGTCGTGCGCCTGCATCTGCGCCATCGCATCGGGTTCTACAGAGACCCGGTGCTTGGTGCTGCTGCCACGCTGCAGGAAGGAATCCACCAGCAGAGGGATATCGGCCACGCGCTCACGCAGGGGCGGCAGGTGGATCGGGAAGGCGCTGATGCGGTAGTACAGGTCCTGCCGGAATCGGCCGTCAGCCACCATCTGCTGCAGTGGCTTGTGGGTGGCCGCGACCAGCCTGAAGTCGGCCTGCTGCGATTCGATGGCGCCGACACGTCGGAAGGTGCCCGACTCGATCAGGCGCAGCAGTTTGACCTGCATCGACAACGGCACATCGCCCATCTCGTCGAGGAACAGCGTGCCGCCCTTGGCGGTCTCCACCAAACCTGGCTTGCGCACGTTGGCGCCGGTGAAGGCGCCCTTCTCGTAGCCGAACAGTTCGCTCTCGAAGAGGGTCTCGGTCAGGCCCGAGCAGTCGACCACCACGAACGGGCCATGCGCGCGCGGGCTGGCCTCGTGGACGGCGCGCGCAAACAGTTCCTTGCCGGTGCCGGACTCGCCCAGCAGCAGCACCGGCAGCATCGAAGGCGCAACGCGTTGAACGGCCGACAAGGCGGCATTGAAAGCCGGCGCACGCCCTACAAGGCCGTCGGCGCTCGGTCGTGCTGAAGCGCTTCGCACGGTGGTCAACCGCTCGACATAAGCCACCACCTCGCGTTGCGCGTCCAGGATGGGCCGCAGTTCTACATCCACGTGCTCGGGGCCACGGGGGGTGTGGTGGATGTGGAGCACCCGGTCCGGACCTTTCAACTCGAAGGCCTTCCTCATCGGGCAGTGCTCGCCGGCCTGGTCACAAGGCACGTCGTAGTGGTGCGAGACGCGGAAGCACTTGTGGCCGATGTAGGGCTTGTCCGTCGTGCCGAATTGCCGCTGGTACGCGGTGTTGGCGGCCAGGATGTTGTAGTCCGGGTCCAGCACGATCATCGGTTGCGACTCGTGCTCAAGGAACGAGACCAGCGCCTGCACCTGGGGTGCGTTGCGCAACGATGCAGGCTCTGCCGCAGGGGCCACAGCGATGGGAATGGTGTTCTTTGCGGGCATGGCGACGGTTCAGTTGACGACATTGTGCGCTCTGCTGCCAACACTGCCAAACACCGTCGATTCGCTGCCAAACAGATCTGCCAAGTCGGCCGCCACGGTGGACACGACTGGCGCATCTTCCGCGCATCGGCGCGAAAGCCCATTCATATCAATGACTTGCGAGGGTGGCATCGCCCCACGTTGTGTTGGCACGCGTCTTGATAAGGAAGGGTGTGTGGCTGCCGCCACCTGAGTTCAAAAACCACTGGAGACCGACCATGAAAACGAATGAAGGCAATCTGGACCGCGTGCTGCGCATCGTTGCCGGCTTGGTGCTCATCGGCCTGGCGGCCACGGGCAAAGTGGGCCTGTGGGGCTACATCGGCGTCGTGCCGCTGTTAACCGGCGCCGTCGGCTTCTGCCCGCTGTACACCGTGCTCGGCCTCAACACCTGCCCCGTCCGCCGTTGAACGGTCGTTGATCCGTCGCTCCCGAAAGGCTCGGCCATGAACACCCGCAGCGCCCTGCAGGTCGAAGGCTTCTTCGACCCCGCCACCTGGACTGTCAGCTACATCGTGCTCGACAAGGGCACGAAGCAATGCGCGCTGATCGACAGCGTGCTCGACTACGACCCCAAGTCGGGCCGAACCTCACACGCCAGTGCCGACCGACTGATCGCCCGCGTGCTTGAGCTGGGCGCCACGGTGCAATGGATCCTGGAAACCCACGTGCACGCCGACCACCTCTCGGCCGCGCCCTACCTGAAGCAGGAACTCGGCGGCCAGCTCGGCATCGGGCAGCACATCACCGCGGTGCAGAAGGTGTTCGGCAGCCTGTTCAATGCCGGCAGCGACTTCGCGCGCGACGGCCGCCAGTTCGACCACCTGTTCATCGACGGCGAGATCTTCTTGATCGGCGGCCTTCAGGCGCGTGCGATGCATACGCCTGGGCACACCCCGGCCTGCATGACCTATGTCGTTGCGGATGGCGAGCAGACTGCGGCGTTCGTGGGTGACACGCTATTCATGCCCGACTACGGCACGGCGCGCTGTGACTTCCCCGGCGGTGATGCACGGACACTGTTCCGCTCCATCAACAAGGTGCTGAGCCTGCCGCCAGAGACGCAGCTCTACATGTGCCACGACTACCAGCCTGGCGGCCGCGAGGTCCAGTACGTGAGCACGGTGGGCGACGAGCGCGAGGAGAACGTGCATGTGCGGAACGGCATCAGCGAAGAGGAATTCGTGGTCATGCGCCATGCGCGCGATGCCACCTTGGGCATGCCCACGCTGATCCTGCCCTCGGTGCAGGTGAACATGCGCGCCGGACAGCTGCCCGAGCCGGAAGCGAACGGCACGCGCTACATCAAGATTCCCTTGAACGCCGTCTAGAGCGCCATCCCAGAAGCGGGCCGCCAACAGAGCGGCCCCTTTGTTTTCCAAGTCCGCCCCAGGAGACAAACCGCATGGACATCCACACCCTCACCGGCGAACTGTCGGTGGCCCCGCAGATTGCCGCCCACGACCTGAAGGCCCTGCACGCAGCCGGCTTCAAGTCGGTCATCTGCAACCGGCCCGATGGCGAGGCCGCCGACCAGCCCAACTTCGACGAGATCGAACGCGCGGCACGCGACCACGGAATGCAGGCCCGCTATCTACCGGCTGAATCGGGCAAGGTCACCGATGAGCAAGGCGCGGCCTTCGGCGCCCTGATGGCCGAATTGCCCAAGCCGGTGATGGCGTATTGCAGGACGGGCATGCGCTCCACCACCATGTGGGCGCTGTCTCAGGCAGGTCAAATGCCGCTGCCGCAGATCATCGAGAAGTCGTCGAAGGCAGGCTTCGACCTGAAGGGCGTGGTGCGCCGCATCGTCAACGGCGGCAAGACGCCGGTGGAAGTGGCCGACGCGACCCACGACATCGTCATCATCGGCGGTGGCGCCGCCGGCATCTCGGTGGCATCCAGCCTGCTGGCACGCAGCCCCGGTCTGGACATCGCCATCATCGACCCGGCCGACATCCACTACTACCAGCCCGGCTGGACCTTGGTCGGCGCAGGTGTCTTCGACCCGGCCACCACGGCACGCACGATGGCCAGCGTGCTGCCGCGCGGCGTGCACTGGATCAAGTCCGCCGTAGCGGCCTTCGAGCCGGAACGCGACGCGGTGATCCTGGATGGCTGCCGGGTGGTCAAGTACAAGCAGCTCGTCGTCTGCCCTGGCCTGAAGCTCGACTGGCACGGCATCGACGGCCTTGCGGAAACGCTGGGCCGCAACGGCGTGACCAGCAACTACCGCTACGACCTGGCGCCCTACACCTGGCATCTGGTGCAGCAGTTGCATCGCGGCAAGGCGATCTTCAGCCAGCCGCCCATGCCCATCAAGTGCGCCGGCGCGCCGCAGAAGGCCATGTACCTGTCGGCCGACCACTGGCGGCGCACAGGCGGGCTGGGCGCGATCGACATTCAATTCTGCAACGCCGGCGCGGTGCTCTTCGGCGTGGCCGACTACGTGCCGGCGCTGATGGAATACGTCAAGGCCTACAACATCGGACTGAACTTCGGGCAGACCTTGGTGTCCGTGGATGGGCCAGGCAAGAAGGCCGTCTTCAGCCAGGCCAAGGCTGATGGCACGAAGGAGATGATCACCCGCGAGTTCGACATGCTGCACGCCGTGCCGCCGCAGAAGGCACCAGACTTCATCCGGGTCAGTCCGCTGTCGGACGCTGCCGGCTGGATCGACGTGGATCCGGTCTCGCTGCGCCACAAGCAGTTCGCCAACATCTTTGCTCTGGGCGACGCGGCCAACACGAGCAACGCCAAGACGGCAGCAGCAGCGCGCAAGCAGGCACCGGTCGTCGCACACAACTTGCTGGTGGCTCGCGGCGCCGCCAAGGGCGAGGCCAAGTACGACGGCTATGGCTCCTGCCCGCTGACGGTTGCGCGCGGCAAGATCGTGCTGGCCGAGTTCACCTACGGCGGCAAGGTCGCACCGAGCTTCCCGAAGTGGCTCATCGACGGCACCCGGCCTTCGACGCTGGCGTGGTACCTCAAGGAGCGCGTCCTGCCGCCCTTGTACTGGCAGGCCATGTTGAAGGGCCGCGAGTGGCTGGCACAGCCCGAGATGACGACCTGATCGCAGCAGCAGCATGGAAGTCAGCGTTCTCGGTCTCGTCCTCGGCGCAGTGGTCGGCCTGATCCTGGCACTTGCAGGCGCAGGCGGCGGCATCCTCGCGGTGCCTTTGCTGGTCTTCGGCTTGCACCTGACGATCATGCAGGCCGCACCGGTGGGCCTGATCGCCGTCGGGGCGGCCTCGGCGTTCGGCGCGGTGCTGGGGCTGCGCGAAGGCCTGGTCCGCTACCGCGCGGCAGCGCTGATCGGCATCACTGGCATGCTGCTGGCCCCACTGGGGGTGCGGCTCGCCAGGCTCATTCCCAACCAGCCCTTGATGGTGGCATTTGCCATCGTGCTGGCCTGGGTGGCGTGGCGAATGTTCAACCAGGCTCGCGGCGGCAAAGGCACTCCCGCGGGCCAAGCAACGCCGCAAATGCCCTGCGTCCTCAACCCCCGTGAAGGGCGCCTGATCTGGACCATGCCTTGCGCCTGGGCGCTGGCGGGCACGGGTGCCGTATCGGGTGTGCTCAGCGGTCTGTTGGGCGTTGGCGGCGGCTTCGTCATCGTGCCTTCGTTGACCCGATATACCAATCTGGCCGTGCGCAGCATCTTCGCCACGTCCTTGGCTGTCATCGCGCTCGTGTCCATCGGCGGGGTGACTGCTGCAGCATGGCAGGGTGCCATCGCCTGGAACATCGCCCTGCCGTTTGCGCTTGGGGCCATCGTCGCACTGCTCGCCGGACGGCTGATCGCTGCCCGGCTGGCCGGTGCGCGGCTGCAGCAGGGATTCGCTATCACCAGTGGAGTGGTTTCGATGCTGCTGCTGGCGCGAGGTCTTGGCTTGATCACCGCGTAGCGATCGACATCAGTGCTTCTTTCAACCACCAGGAGCTTCTTCATGAACAACAGCGACCGCAGAACCTTCATGCTTCAAGTCGTCGCATCCGGCGCAGTGCTCTCAGCAGGCCAGGCCATGGCACAGGCCAGCGGCCCCAAGGTCAGCGAGACCGATCCGCAAGCCGTCGGACTGGGCTACAAGGAAGACACCACCAAGGTGGACGCGAAGAAGTACCCGAATCACGCAGCGTCGCAGAATTGCGCCAGCTGCCAGCTTTTCCAGGGCAAGGCCAAGGACGCCGCAGGTGGTTGCCCACTCTTTGCTGGCAAGCAAGTCGTGGCCACGGGCTGGTGCAGCGCCTGGGCCAAGAAGGCAGGCTGAAGCTCTGCCCCTTAGGCATCTCGTTCTGGCCGCGCTGCGGCCGGAACGGCTCGAATTTCACTCGCCAAGTGACGTCCTGGCAAGAACATTTCTCAAGACGGTGAACCTGCAATTGCGCGGGAAGCCACCGCAAGCGCGCTCTCGGGCTGGGCGGATCGATTGGCGGCAAGATGGAAGCCGAACGCAGAGTCCTGTTGCCGGGACTGTGCATACGCTCCTGCCTAAAGGTTCATGCCTTCTTCGTCGTGCGCCGCCGCATCGATGTTCACCTAGCCCCGGCCGATGGCCTCTCGGGCGGTTTCACCGCGCATCCAGCATTCAAGCATTTCGGGCCACGCTTGCATGAGTGCCCGCCTCGGCCCGGCCAAGCGAGCGTGGTTGTAGGCGGCAGCGACCTGATCCTTCTTCTGGTGGGCCAAGCAGGCTTCGATCAAGGCCTCCGGGAAGAGCGCGTCGTAGAGCCGTGACGAGAATGTTCGGCACAGATCGTGAACGGAAACCGGCAGAAACAGATCCTGAACTGGCGTTCGATCCGCGTTGATCCGGTCCACCGCCGCGGCAATCGTCCGGTTCAGCGAGGCCGGGCTGATCGGCTCCTCGGAGTCATAGCGGCTGGGATGGACAAACGTGCTCGACGGGAAGCAGGTTCGGAGCGTTGTCAGTATGTCCAGGGCCGGCTCGGCCAAGTAGACCGTGGGGGGCTTTCCCGCCTTCATCCGATCGGCGGGGATCAGCCGCTGTGCC
>CAIJPE010000263.1 GCA_903822435.1 uncultured beta proteobacterium
ACGCAGCACCCTTGCGAGCCCACCATGAACCAGGCCGACTCCTTCCAGCCGCCGATCACCGTGTCGAACACCATGCCACACCCGCCCGCGCCCACCACTGCACTCGGACGCATGCTCCGGTCGACCTACCTGGCGGCGCTGACCTGGGCCTTCACGCTCTTCAACTCTCTGCGCGTCGTGTCCTACCTGCCTACGATGTGGGCCATCCAGGCCAGCGGCGATTCCAGCCAACACTCGCTGTGGACCTGGGGCACCTGGCTCGGTGCCAACGTGACGATGACGGCCTGGCTGTACGAGCAGAACGGCCAGCGCCTGGACCGTGCGGTGATCGTCAATTTCGGCAATGCGACGATGTGCGCCGTCACGGTGGTGCTGATCGCGGCGCACCGCGGTTGGCCCTTCTGAGCCGGAGTCGGCTGTACCGCGCTGAGCTTGTGACTCTGAACCTGTCCGGGTTGACGACTTGCACCACCCCGCGGGACATCACCTGGAAGAGAGGCGAGGCGGTCGGTGTTGCAGCCTTGGGTGCGCAGGATGTTGCCATTGAAGGCGAGGGCGACCTCAGCGATCGCTTGTCGACACGATCCTCATGCCTGGTGGGTCAAATTTCGGTCGGCGCCAGCACCCGACCTCTTGAAGCCGGTTTTGGCGACCCTATTTCCGGGATCGAGCCGGCGAGAACTGGTCTCCAGCCGGTGTCTTTCAACCCATCGGAGGACACACCATGTATGCATCGTTGTTGAACCACCCGAATAGCTTGTTCGGTCAATTCGAGCGCCTGCGCCGCGAACTGGATGACGTTTTCGGCGTCTCCGGCCTCCCCAGCAGCATCCGCTCGGTCATGCCGGGCACCGTGCCTGCCATCAACGTCGGGCGCACGCCCACCAGCGTGGAGGTCTATGCCTTCGCGCCGGGGCTGGACGCTTCGACGATCGACGTGAGCCTGGACCGCGGCGTGCTGCGCATCGCCGGCGAGCGCGCTTCCGGCATCCCTGCGGACGATCCCAAGGTGCAGGTCTACACCCGCGAACGCGGTGCAGGCAGCTTCACTCGCGCGATCTCCCTGCCGGATGACGTGGACCCGGCCCTTGTGAACGCGAGCTACCGCGACGGCCTGCTTCAGATCAGCATCGGCCGGCGCGAATCGGCCCAACCCAAGCGCATCACCGTGCAGTGACGCGCCCAGCATTCAAGGAGAATCCTCATGAGCGACAACAAGCAAGTGACGACCTCGGCCGACGGCTCTGCTTCGCCGGCCCAGGAGCAGGACCAGCAGCGTGCAGTGCTGCCGGCGGTCGACGTGTTCGAGGATGCCCATGGCATCACGCTGCTGGCCGACATGCCCGGCGTGCCCAAGGAGCAGCTGGAGCTGAAAGTCGAGGGCGAGGCCCTGCTGATCGAAGGCGGCGTCCAGCCGCGCACCCCAGACGGCCTGGAGGCCATCTATGCCGAAGTTCGGGTACCGCGTTACCGCCGCAGCTTCACCCTGAGCCGTGAACTCGACACAACCCGCATCGAGGCCAACCTGAAGGACGGCGTCCTGACGCTGCGCATCCCGAAGCATGCCCATGCGCAGCCGCGCCGGATCGCCGTGACGGCAGGTTAATGGCCCGAGCGTGTGGATGAACCTGATGCGAACTTTCGAAAGGATGAACCATGACCAAGCTTGCAGTGCAACTGAAGCAAGGCGCGGATCAGGCCTGGGAGTCGCTGTCGGAAGGCTGGCGCGAGCTCAGTGCCCGCGCCAGCGGTGCCCTGACGCGCTTCTGGCCTGTGTCCGATGACGCAGCCTATACCGCCGGGCGATCGGCGCCCAGCACGCCCACCGTGCCGCAGGGCTCACTGCCCCGGCTGACCAGCTGGGCCTTTATGGCTGCCGACGTGTTCGACGACGCCGATAAAGTGGTCGTGCGCATCGAGGCTCCCGGCATGCGGCGCGAAGACTTCAACGTCGAGCTGCACGGCAATGTGCTGACAGTCTGGGGTGAGAAGCGCGTCGATCGCGAGGCCACCGAAGGCCGTTGGCGCGTCGTGCAGTGTGCCTACGGCAGCTTCCGCCGCGACGTGGCTTTGCCGGTGTCGGTCAAAGCCGACAAGACAATGGCGAGCTACCGCGACGGGGTGCTGCGCATCGAACTGCCCAAGTCCGATGAATCGCGCGCCCGGCGCATTGCGGTGCAGACTGCCTGAACGCTGGCGCGTTGAAACGTCTGCGCGCCCGACGGGCTGGCCTGCGCCAGCCCTGCCGTCCAGACCGTCCGGCTTCGTCCGGGCGGTCTGCTTGTGGAGTCCGAAGCCTGAATCGACTTTCGCAGGGAACATCGTGTTGGCACCTGCTACTGAGGAGCGGCCTGAACCCGGCTCGACGCTGAAGGACCTTCGGCTGCGGTGGCGGCTCATGAACGCCTACGAGCGCTTCGAGCAAGTGGTGGTGCTGGCACTCGGCCTCATCATTGCGGCGATCATCGTGATGGCGCTGCTCCAGCTCTACCGCCGGGTTGTGCCGCTGTTGATCGGCGGTGCCATCGACCCGCTGGACCACAACGTGTTCCAGTCGATGTTCGGCGCCATCTTCACGGTGCTGATCGCGATGGAGTTCAAGCATTCCATCGTGCGCGCCGCCTTGCGGCGAGACAGCATCGTCCAGGTCCGCACCGTTCTGCTGATCGCGCTGCTGGCGCTCAGCCGCAAGTTCGTCATCCTAGATTCGGCAGCCACGCCCGCATCGACCATCGCCGCGCTGGGGTTCGCCACGCTGGTGCTCGGCTTCGTGTGCTGGCTGCTGCGAGAACGCGCGTCCAGGAATGCGGCTTGACGCAGCCATGTGTAAATAGAAAGCCAACGACTGCTTTTGTACCCATGTCCACAAGTTCGACCACTGTCTCTCTGGTTCTCGGCAGCGGCGGCGCGCGCGGCCTGGCCCACATCGGCGTGATCCAGTGGCTGACCAAGAACGGCTACAAGATCCAGTCCATTTCAGGCGCTTCCATCGGCGCGCTGGTTGGCGGCATCTACGCAACTCACAAGCTCGAAGTCTATGCAGAGTGGGTGCTGGCGCTGGAGCGCATGCACGTGCTGCGTCTGCTCGATCCGACCATCGGGCGGCCCGGCTTGTTCAAGGGCGAGCGCATCATGAGCGTGCTGCGCGAACTCATTGGCGACTGCGCAATCGAGGATCTGCCCATTGCCTTCACGGCGGTGGCCACGGACCTGAATTCAAGAGAAGAAGTCTGGCTGCGGGAGGGCAAGCTATTCGACGCTATCCGCGCGTCGATTGCCACTCCGCTGGTCTTCACCCCCTTCAGGCATGGCAGCAGGACGCTGCTGGACGGCGCACTGGTCAACCCGGTGCCGATTGCACCCACGCTCGAAGACGCCACCGACCTGACCGTCGTCGTCAACCTCAGCGGTGTTGCCGAGCCGAGAGTGTTGCCGCCGGCCAATACCTCGTTGAACAGCGACAACAGCTACAGGAGGCGCATCGCTCGATTCATCGACGGGCGGCAGGCAGCGCGGGTATCCGCTGAGCCCCGGCACGGCCTGCTCGACGTGGCCTTCACGTCCATGCAGGCGATGCAGGACACGATCTCTCAGCTGCGCCTGTCGGCGTACGCGCCGGGATTGACTGTCGAGATTCCGCGCAACGCCTGCGGCTTCTTCGAGTTCTGGCGCGCCGAGGAACTGATCGAGCTCGGGCGGGAGCGGACAGCGCAGGCCTTTGCACGCATCGAGCGCTAGCTGCGGGCCCGCGCTGAGGGCCGCAGGCGTCAGTGGCTTTGGTGTCGGTCGCCTTGAGCCCAAATGCTGCCGCCCGCCGCCCGTTGCGACACCGCACTGACCAGCGACGAGGTGCGCTGAATGCGCCGCAGGGCGTCACGCGCCAGCAGGTACGCCTCGGTCTGCCTCTGCGACATGTAGGGCAGCCCGCCCGACACCTTAGCGGCCTTGCGGGAGGTGCGAGCGTGTGCCGAGGAGGGAGTCGGGGAATGCGAATTCATGATCAAACTCCTTTCGTTAGTTGGTGAGCTGGCGGCTCGTGGCAGGTCGCGATAGACCCGACGGAAAAATAGCAACTGCGGGCTGCAATTTCAAGCGGCGGCGGTTTCAGAAGGCGGACCGGAGCGCCTGTCAAGTTCACACAAGCCTTAGAACTTATCCGTAAATAATGTTGACGGCCAGGGGCACCTTGCGGAACGCGATGATCGCCGCGGCGAGATGGTTCAGTGCCATGAAGCTGCGTTCGAGCTTTTCGTAGCGCACGAGTAG
>CAIJPE010000264.1 GCA_903822435.1 uncultured beta proteobacterium
CCGCCGGAAATGCCCGGCCCGTTGCCGTTGAACTGCAGCGTGCCGCCATTGCTGGCGCCCATCGTGCCGATGTTGGTGATGCCGCCGTTGACGTCGATGATGATCGTCCCGCCCGCTGTGTCGGCCACGATCGTGCCCTTGTTCGTCAGCGTGGATGCGCCGCCGGCGAAGGCCTGCTGACCGATCGAGCCCGTCGTGCCGCGCACCGTGATGCCGGAGTCCAGCGTGAGGTTGCCCGCCTCCACGGTCAGCCGGTTGCTGCCACTGCCGTCGGCAAAGACGATGGTGCCGGCCCCGGTGATCGTCTGGTCGCCCTGAGGCGCCAGGATGCTGTTGTTGCCGATGTTGACCGTGCCGTTGAGTGCCAGGCCGCCGGTGATGCGCTCGATGCTCTGGGTGCTGGCCATGTCGAGCACGCCGCTGAAGGAGGCCGCACTCAGGAAGTTGTTGCTGTTGGCGCTAGGGCGGAACGACCCGCCGCCCACGACGTTGATCGTGCCGTTGAGGGTGACCCCGTTCTGTATCACCGTGCTGCCGGCGCCGGCCAGTATCTGGCTGCCGGCGCTGTTGTTGATGCTGTTGTTCAGAACCAGCGTGCCACCGTTCAGGGCGGCCAGGGTGCCATTGTTGGTCACCGCGCCGCTGACGGCGAGCGTCACCGTGCCGCCTGCCACGTCGGCCTGGATGGTGCCGTTGTTGGTCAGTGAAGCGGCGCCGCCCACGAAGGTCTGTTGGCCGATGATGCCCGTCTTGCCGCGCACCACGATGCCGCTGCCCAGCGTGAGATCCCCGGCCTCGACGTTCAGCCGGTTGCTGCCGCTGCTGTCGGCAAAGATGATCGTGCCCGTGCCACCGATGGTCTGGTTGCCCTGAGGCGCCAGGATGCTGTTGTTGCCGATGTTGATCGTGGCGCCATTGAGCGTCAGGCCGTTGGCCACGCGCTCGACGCCCTGGCCGCTGGCCAGGTCGAGAACGCCGGTGAAGCTGACCGTGTCGAATTGGTTGTTGCCGCTGTTGGACACCACGATGGCGCCGCTGGACACGTTCAGCGCGCCATTCAGCGTGACGCCGTTCTGGACCACGGTGCCGCCGGTGGCTGCGACGATCTGACTACCCGTGCTGTTGCTGATGCTGCTGTTGAGCACCAGCGTGCCGCCATTGCGGGCAGCCAGCGTGCCGTTGTTGGTGACAGGGCCGCTGATGGCCAGTGTGACCGTACCGCCCGCCACGTCGGCCTGGATGGTGCCGTTGTTGGTCAGGGATGCGGCGCCGCCCGCGAAGTTCTGCTGGCCGATGTAGCCCGTCTGGCCATGCACCACGATGCCGCTGCCCAGCGTCAGGTTACCGGCCTCGACGTTCAGCCGGTTGCTGCCGCTGCCGTCGGCAAAGACGATGGCGCCTGTCCCGCCGATGGTCTGGTCGCCCTGGGGCGCCAGGATGCTGTTGTTGCCGATGTTGATGGTGCCGTTGAGCGTCAGCCCGCCGGTGATGCGTTCGGTGCCCTGCGTGCCCGCCAGATCGAGCACGCCGGCAAAGGTGGCGCCGCTGAGGATGTTGTTGCCGCTGTTGCTGGCCCGGAAGGTACCGCCCCCGCTGACGTTGATCGCACCGTTGAGCGTGACGCCGTTCTGCAACACCAGGCTGCCCGCACCGGCCACGATCTGGCTGCCCGCGTTGCTGCTGACGCTGTTGTTCAGCACCAGCGTGCCCCCGTTCCTGGCCGCCAGCGTGCCGTTGTTGGTGACCGTGCCGTTGATGGCCAACGTGATGGTGCCACCCGACACGTCGGCCTGGATCGTGCCATTGTTGGTGAGCGAAGACGCACCACCGACAAAGGTCTGCTGGCCGATGTAGCCCGTATTGCCGCGCACCACCACACCGCTGCCCAGCGTGAGGTTGCCGGCCTCGACATTCAGCCGGTTGCTGCCGCTGGCGTCGGCAAAGACGATGTTCGCCGTACCGCCGATGGTCTGGTCGCCCTGAGCCGCCAGGATGCTGTTGTTGCCGATGTTGACCGTGCCGTTGAGCGTAAGCCCGTTGTTGATCCGTTCGATGCCCTGGCTGGAGGCCAGGTCCAGCGTGCCGTTGAGCGTGACGCCGGAGAGGAAGTTGCTGCCGCTGTTGAAGGCGACCAGGCTGCCCGTGCCCGTGGCGTTGATGATCCCGCCGATGAAGCTGCTGCCGAACTGGTTGATCACGCTGCCCGCACCGACATTGACCGTGCCGCCGGTGTTGTCGAAGGTGTGGTTGCCGCCGATCTGCAGGGTCGCGGTGCTGGCGCCGCCGACGTTGATCACGCCCGTGTTGAGCGTGCTGCCGCCGCCTTGGAGGCTCAGGCCGAAGGCATCCAGGGTCAGGGTTCCGGCGTTGCTGAAGGTGTAGATCGAGCGGAACTGGTTGCTGGCGTCCAGGTCGTTGATCAGGACGGTCTTGCCGCTGCCGATGAAGGCCTGGTCGGCGGCGGGCCCGGTCGGCACGATGCCGCAGTCCCAGTTGGCGGCCGAGCCCCAGTTGCCGTTGTTGGGAACCCAGGTGCAGACCGCTGCCTGGGCCGACAGCGTGGCCCAGGGGCCGAAGGCGGTTGCGGCGGCAAGGGCCAGCGTGTGGCGGCGGAAACTGCGGCGGCGAGTGGGGACGTTCATGGAAGCGATCCTTCGGCAGTGGTCGTGTGTCCGGCGCGGATGGCGCGGCTGGGTTGGAGAATGGCCGGCGACCGTTAGGCAATCGCTAAATTCGAGGCTGCCGAAGGCCCGGTTTGCCCCCTCCATTCACGGGGGTCGGGTTCGGGAAGGGCACTGCGGCGGGTGCGCGCGCGTGACTTGGGCTGCCTGGGCACCCGACAGGCAGCGCGTCACGCACAATGAGCCTTCCGTGTAGAGCCAATGCCCGTCATGACTGTCCTGCCTCTTTTCATCGCCCCCGCCAAATTCGACGACGCACAGGCCGCACTGGCTCAGGTCCAGGCGATCTACCGCAGCAGCATCGAGCACTTGCGGGGCGCGCTGCAGCGCTTCGTGGCCGGTGAGGACGACGGTCAGCCCGTGCGGGCCTGCTACCCGTTCGTGCGGGTCCGGACATCCACGGTGGCGCGGGCCGATTCCCGGCTCTCGTACGGCTTCGTGGCCGGCCCCGGCACCTTCGAAACCACGGTCACGCGGCCCGACCTCTTCGGCAACTACCTGCTCGAGCAGTTCAAGCTGCTGCTGCGCAACCACGGCGTGGCCATCGAGGTGGGCACCAGCGCGCAGCCGATCCCGGTGCACTTCTCGCTGGCTGAGCACGACCACCTGGAAGGCAGCATGAGCGCCGAGCGCCGACTGCTCATGCGCGACCTCTTCGACTTGCCGGACCTCGCCGCCATGGACGACGGCATCGCCAATGGCACGCACGAGTCGCGGGCCGGCGAGGCGCTGCCGCTGGCCCTGTTCACCGCACCGCGCGTGGACTATTCGTTGCACCGGCTGCGCCACTACACCGGCACGGGGCCCGAGCACTTCCAGAACTTCGTGCTCTTCACGAACTACCAGTTCTACATCGACGAATTCATCAAGCTCGGCCACTCGCTGATGAACGACCCGGCCTGCGAATACGAAGCCTTCGTGGAACCTGGCAACGTGATCACGCGCCGGGTCGGCACCACCGCCCGGCCGGGCGATGCCCTGGGCGCGTCGCCGCCGCGGTTGCCCCAGATGCCGGCCTATCACCTCATGCGGGGCGACAACAGCGGCATCACGATGGTCAACATCGGCGTCGGCCCGGCCAACGCCAAGACCATCACAGACCACGTGGCCGTGCTGCGCCCGCACGCCTGGCTGATGCTGGGCCACTGCGCCGGGCTGCGCAACAGCCAGCAACTGGGCGACTACGTGCTGGCCCACGCCTACATGCGCGAAGACCATGTGCTGGACGAAGAACTGCCTCTGTGGGTGCCCATCCCGGCACTGGCCGAAGTGCAGCAGGCGCTGGAACAAGCCGTGGCCGAGGTGACGCAACTGCAGGGCTACGAGCTCAAGCGCATCCTGCGCACGGGCACTGTCGCCAGCACGGACAACCGCAACTGGGAGCTGCTGCCGAATTTCGGGCCCGAGCGACGCTTCAGCCAGAGCCGGGCCGTGGCCCTGGACATGGAGAGCGCCACCATCGCCGCGAACGGCTTCCGCTTCCGAGTGCCCTACGGCACGCTGCTGTGCGTGAGCGACAAGCCCCTGCATGGCGAGATCAAGCTGCCGGGCATGGCCAACCACTTCTACCGCGAGCGCGTCGACCAGCACCTGCGCATCGGCATGCGGGCGGTCGAACTGTTGCGGCAGGAAAGACCCGGCAGCCTGCACAGCCGCAAGCTGCGCAGCTTCGCCGAGGTCGCCTTTCAGTAGGCGACTTCCCGGCGCTCGCGGCGTGCATAGGCTCATTTTCCCTGGTGGCTTGAGGCGCGGCCGCACAATGTGATGGTCGAAGGGGGAGTAGCCAGCAGCACCCGTTGCCGCGCAACCCCGTCAAGACGGCAGCAGGCCCAGCGCCCGCAGCCCGGGGCCGCAGGCCCTCCCCACCGGTGCCCCCATGGGCGGCCGCTGCGGGGGGCCCCGCAAGACCTTTCGGCGCGAATCTCAACCCCGCACAGCGGGATGGAAGGATCGTGTCCATGGACACCGTCGCGCCGGTGTGGCTCTGGTTCGTCTTCGTCGGCACCGTCGTGGTTGCCCTGGCTGTCGATTTCGTGGTGCTCAGGTCCCAGGGGTCGCATCGCGTCGGCATCGCCGAGGCGGTGCGCTGGTCGGCCGTGTGGGTGGCCATGGCGCTGGCCTTCAACGCGCTGCTGTGGTGGGTCGTGGCCCGCGAACTGGGCGATGCGGTGGCGCGCACCCGTGCGCTGGAGTTCCTCACCGGCTACCTGATCGAGAAGAGCCTGGCGGTGGACAACATCTTCGTCTTTCTCCTGATCTTCACCAGCCTGGGCGTGCCCGCTGAATTGCACAAGCGGGTGCTGATGTTCGGGGTGGTGGGCGCCATCGTGCTGCGCACGCTGATGATCATCGTGGGTGCATGGCTGATCGCCCAGTTCCATTGGGTCCTCTACCTCTTCGGTGCCCTGCTGGTCGTCACGGGGCTCAAGATGGCCTGGGCGGCGGGCGGCGCGCCGAATCTGGAGGACAACCCGGCGCTGAAGCTCCTGCGCAGGGTGTTGCCGGTGAGCAAGGCCTACGACGGCGAGCGCTGGTTCACGCTGCAGGAAGGCCAGCGCATGGCCACCCCATTGCTGCTGGTGATCGTTCTCGTGGCCTTGACGGACGTCATCTTCGCGGTGGACTCGATCCCGGCGATCTTCGCCATCACCACCGACCCCTTCATCGTGCTCACGTCCAACGTCTTCGCCGTGCTGGGGCTGCGGGCCATGTACTTCCTGCTGGCGGCGGCGGCGGCGCGCTTCCACCTGCTGAGCTACGGCCTGGCGGTCGTGCTGGTGTTCGTGGGCGGCAAGATGCTGGTGGCGGACCTGATCAAGATCCCGGCGCTGGCATCGCTGGGCGTGGTGGTGGGTATCCTGGCCGCGACGATGGTGTGGAGCCAGCTCACGGCGCCCAAGCCGATCGAGCCTGCGCCGACGCCCTGACGGTTCTCGAGCGCAAGGGGGATTTATCATCGGGCCTGATGCTCGATGGCCCCCCCGACCTCGCCCAGGTCCGCCTGGACAATGCGCTGGCCCTCTTCGAGGAGTTCGTGCGCATGACGGCACGCCATGCCGACGCCGCCACCTTGCGCGGCCTGGAGCGGCGGTTTGCCGAGCGGATTCAAATCCAGCCCAGCTACTGGAGCCAGATCAAGGGCCGCTCGCGGCAGATCGGCGAGCGGCTGGCCCGGCAGTTCGAGCACTTGTGCCACAAGCCGCGCGGATGGATGGACGTGCCACACCCGCCCGGTGCTGCGGCGGCCGAATCGATGGGCCACGCTGCAGCGGCCGGCCGGCCCGGCGCCGAAGACTCGGCGCCGCAGGATGATGACGAGCGCTTCATCGTCGGGCTGGTGCTCACCTACTACCGGCGACACCCGCAGCGCGCCCGGGCCCGCCTGCTCGACCTGCTGGGCGAGGTGCTGATACCGGCCGCGAACCCGCCAGCGGGTCCGGCACCGCCGGCGGATCCCCGGCGCAAGGCCACCATTGCGAGCACGGCCCCCCCGGCAGCACCCGCCGAAGACCCCAAATCGCTCTGGCTGCGAACCCAGTTGGGCGTGGCCCCGCTGAAGCAGAAGAAGTAGGGCCGGCGCGGCGCTGACTGACTGCGGCCGTGCGATCTCGCACGGAGTCTTCGCGCTGTCGATGGACAAAACGCGACGGCCGGGGGTTGCATCTTGATAACGACGTCTTTATCATTTGCGCAAGCGAGTCGCCAGACCCATCGGGCCCGGCACCTCATCCGATCCACCCAACCCGAAAGCACCATGAGCCCTCTGCTGTTTCCTGCTGCGTTGTGGATGGTCGGGCGAGCAGCCGCTGCCCTCCCCTTCGACGCACAGGCCGGCACCGCGGCCCGGACTGCATTCGACATTGGCACTTTCCCCGGAGTGCCGGTGGGCTGAGGGACCTCGAGCGCCAGCGCTCGGGGGCTCACGGCCCCCCAACGGCCCGGGATGCGAAAAGCACCCGGGCCGTTTTTCCATTTGGCGCCCCGTGCTTTGCCCCTGACCCCGTTCCTACCCGCCCTAGCCACCGTGAAGGAGAACCCGATGAAGCTGACCCTCCAGTCCCCGAAGCCGCGCAACCCCTTCGTGGTCGCCAGCCTGCGACGCCGCGCCGGTTCACACCGCAGCGGCCCAGGCGCGCGGCGGCAGGAAGCCCAACGCGCCCTGCGCCAGGAAATCGAACGCCTCAGACCCAGCCCCTGAACACACCCGGGCCGTGGCAGCCACCCCACGCACCCGACGACGGAGCCCATCATGTTGATACAAGAACTGCCATTCGACGCCGCCGAGCCCGGGGAGCGGCGAGTTCGCACAGTCACCAGCACGCTGCTTCGCGCAGCCAGCAAGAGCCTGGACAGCCTGGCCACGCGGCTGGCGCTGGCGGCCCCGCCACGCCGGATCGATCCGGTGGTGGAGTTCCACGCCGAAGCCGGCGCACCCGAGGGTGCGCTGTTCGTGAACGGTGAGCTCGTCGGGCGCGTGCTCGGCGTCAACCGGTTGTGAGCCCCTGGGCCACGGGAAGCACGGCGCTTCCCGTGGTCTTCGGTCCTCCGTGGTCGCGTGGGCGCGCCCTCTCGGGTCACCTGCGCTCAAGGTGCGGCCCGGGCCGCCGATATACCTTGCAGATACGGATTGATACAGGGCGGGTCGAGATGCCATGACAGCCGACATTGGATTCATCGCTCACGCGCCGCGTGACCTCTCGACGTGGGTTGCGCTCTTTGACCCTGCGCAGTTGCCGATCCTGGCATCCACCGCCCGGGAGCTCGAAGAACTGCGGTCAAACGAAGATGCCGTCGACGCGCATTGGCTGGCCGAAGTCATCGGCGAAGACCCGCTGTTGACCTTGAAGGTGCTGGCCCACGTGGCGCGCATGCGCCGTGGCCGCGAGGGCAGCGAGACCGAGACCGTCACCGAAGCCTTGGTGATGATGGGCATTTCGCCGTTCTTCACGGCCTTTGGTCCGCAATCAACCGTCGAGGATGGCCTTCAGGGCCACCCTGGGGCGCTGGAGGGCTTCGAGCGGGTTCTCACCCGCTCACGGCGTGCAGCACGCTTTGCGATCGGATTTGCCGTACACCGGATGGACTACGACGCGCCGGTCATCCACGAAGCCGCGCTGCTGCACGACTTTGCAGAACTGCTGCTGTGGGTGCGCGCGCCAGGCCTTGCGCAGGAGATCCGGCAACGCCAGATGGCCGACCCCGCACTTCGCTCGGCCGCGGTGCAGCGCGAGTTGCTGCACATCGAACTCGACCAGCTCGAGCACGCACTGATGCAGGCCTGGCACCTGCCCTCGTTGCTGGTACGAATCACGGACGAGCATGCCCTCAGCGCCACGGCGCAGATGCGCAATGTGCAATTGGCGATCCGGCTGGCGCGGCACAGTGCGAACGGCTGGGACAACGCGGCCCTGCCGGACGACCTGAGCGACATCGCCCAGCTGCTGAACCTGTCGGCAGACGCCGCGCAGCGGCTTGTCCGCGAAATCGACGCGGAAGCCTGAGGCGCCTGCGGGGTGCCGCGCCCCATTCTTTGGGGTGGCATTTCGGCCCTGGCGTGTGCAATAGTGAGAGAAGACGTGACATCGAGCACGCAAGTCTCCACAACACACCCCGCGAGCCACATGGACCTCAACACCATCCAGAGTTTCGTCAGCACGACACTTTTCGACCTGCTCATCAAGATCCTCTCGGCCATCGCCTTCTGGGTGGTGGGCCGGTGGCTGATCGGCAAGGTGATCGGCCTGATGCAGGCGGCGATGAACCGCAACCACGTCGACCCGACGCTGACGAAATACCTCGGGTCGATCGTGGCCATCGCATTGAACATCGCCTTGGTGCTGGGCATCCTCGGCTATTTCGGCATCCAGACCACTTCCTTCGCCGCCATGCTGGCCGGTGCCGGTGTGGCGATCGGGGCAGCCTGGAGCGGCATGCTGGGCAACTTCGCGGCGGGCGCCTTCATGCTCGTGCTGCGGCCCTTCAAGGTGGGCGACTTCGTTCAGGTGGGCGGCATCGTGGGAACGGTGCACGAGCTGGGCCTCTTCGGCACGACCCTCATCACGCCGGACAACGTGATGACGATGTTGGGCAACGGGAAGATCTTCGGCGACACGGTCATGAATTTCTCTGCGCGGCCCTCACGCCGTGTCGAGCGCACGGCACAACTGGCAGGCAGTGTCGATCCGCTGCAGGCCATCGCCTTGTTGAAGGCCGCCGTGTCCAAGATCCCGAACGTGGTCGCCGATCCTGTGCCCGAGGTGAACCTGTTGGACCTGAATCTGCTGGGGCCGGTGATCTCGGTGCGCCCGTATTGCCACACCGACCACTATTGGCAGGTCTACTTCGACACCAACGAAGCGATCGTCAGGACCGCCCAGGAAGCCGGCTGGCCGGCGCCGACGCCCACGCAGATCATGAAGACCACGCCCCTCTGAGCGCGCAGGCCGCGGCGCGGCTAGGTGGCCTTGGGCGAGGGCTTCGAGGGCTTCAGCCGCCGCAGCATGAAACTGGTCTTGCAGTCCTGAACGGTCGGGTGCCTGAGCAGGCGGTCCAGCACGAAGCGCGAGTAGTGCTGCATGTCGCGCACCCTCACGTGCAGCAGGTAGTCCATATCCCCCGTAAGGGCGACGCACTCGACCACTTCGGGCCAGGCTTGCACGGCCGCCGCGAAGGCGTCGATCGGGCTCGAGGCTTCGTCACCCAGGTGCTTGGCCAACCTCACGTTGAGGTAGGCCGTGAGCGCCAGGCCCAAGCTCTCGGGCGAGACCAGCGCGGCATAGCCCGCGATCACGCCAGACTCCTCCAGCCGCTTCACCCGGCGCAGCGTGGCGCTGGGTGACAGCCCGATGCGCGAGGCCAACTCGTCGAAGGTGATGCGGCCGTTCGCCTCCAACGCTTCGATGATGCGCGAATCGAGCTTGTCTAGAGGGTCTTCGTTCAATTCGTCTCGACTCCCCACACGATTCAAGCGCGATTGTGCGTGAATTCGACGTGACTTGCATGCATGGTGCACGTCTGGCAGCCTAGAGTGACGTTCCATCGTTTGCCAGCGGAGTGATTGAATGCAAGTTGCCGATTGGGACAACCCCATGGGGACGGACGGGTTCGAGTTCATCGAGTACGCGGCTCCGGATCCGGCCGCGATGGGCGCGCTGTTCGAGCGCATGGGCTTTCGGGCCATCGCCAGGCACCGGCACAAGAACGTGCTGCTCTACCGGCAGGGCGGCATCAACTTCATCGTGAACGCGGAGCCCGACTCCTTCGCGCAACGCTTTGCGCGCCTGCACGGGCCGAGCATCTGTGCCATTGCGTTTCGCGTCGCCGACGCCCGCGTTGCCTATGCGCGCGCCCAATCGCTGGGCGCCTGGGGATACGCCGGCACGGCCGGCCCAGGCGAGCTGAACATTCCGGCCATCAAGGGCATCGGCGACAGCCTGATCTACTTCGTGGACCGGTGGCGCGGCAAGGGTGGCGCCAAGCCGGGCGAGATCGGCAACATCGGTTTCTACGACGTCGACTTCGAGCCCCTGAACACCGAGGCCACCGACGCACTGGATCCGCCGGGCCATGGGCTGACCTACATCGACCACCTCACGCACAACGTGCACCGTGGTCGCATGGGGGAGTGGGCCGACTTCTACGAGCGCCTGTTCAATTTCCGCGAGATCCGATACTTCGACATCGAGGGCCAGGTCACGGGCGTGAAGAGCAAGGCGATGACGAGTCCCTGCGGCAAGATCCGCATCCCGATCAACGAAGAGGGAAACGAGAAGGCCGGGCAGATCCAGGAGTATCTGGACAAGTACCACGGCGAGGGCATCCAGCACATTGCTTTGGGCTCGCGGGATCTGCCCGCCAGCGTGGATGCCTTGCGTGCCGGCGGCATCAAGCTGCTGGACACCATCGATACCTATTACGAGCTGGTCGACCGGCGGATTCCCGGCCATGGTGAAGACGTGCAGGCGCTGCGCCATCGCAAGATCCTGATCGACGGCAAGGCGGGTGCCGTGCTGCTGCAGATCTTTTCCGAGAACCAGCTGGGGCCGATCTTCTTCGAGTTCATCCAGCGCAAGGGCGACCAGGGATTTGGTGAAGGCAACTTCAAGGCGCTGTTCGAGAGCATCGAACTCGACCAGATGCGGCGCGGCGTGCTGGCTGCATCGTGAACAGCGCCTCACCCACTTCAGGGACGACCGGCGCCCTACCGGTGGCCTATGTGACGGGCAGCCGCCCCCCGCGGGGTGACTACGCCCGGGCGCGGGCCGACTACACCGTCGATCAAGCCTACGACCGCTACGGCGCCGACGATCACGACACCTATCGACGCCTGTATGCGCGGCAGCTTTCGCAGTTGCGAGGGCTGGCCTGCCGCGAGTTTGTATCGTCGGTGGAGTTGCTCGGCGTGCCAGACCGGATTCCGCGTTTCGCCGACGTGTCGGATAGGCTGCGAAAGGCCACGGGATGGGACATCGTCGGCGTGCCGGGGCTCATTCCAGAGGAGGCATTTTTCGCCCTCTTGTCGGAGCGCAAGTTTCCGGTGACAGACTGGATCCGCAGACCTGAGGAGTTCGACTACATCGTCGAGCCGGACGTGTTCCACGACCTTTTCGGCCACGTGCCGCTGCTCTTCAACCCGGTATTTGCCGACTACATGCAAGCCTATGGGCAGGGCGGACTGAAAGCCACGCGCTTGAACGCTTGCCCCCTGCTTGCACGCTTGTACTGGTACACCGTGGAGTTCGGTTTGCTCAACACGCCTGAGGGGCTGCGCGCGTACGGTGCGGGCATTCTCAGCTCGGCTGGCGAGCTGCGGCACAGCGTGCTGTCACCGGAACCATGCCGGGTGGGATTCGATCTTCGCCGGATCATGCGTACGCATTACCGGATCGACACATTCCAGGCCGGATATTTCGTGATCGATTCTTTCGATCAATTGTTCGAAGCGACCGCTGCCGATTTCGAGCCCATCTACGCCGAGGTTCTGGGCGCTATCGAGGCCCAGGGACACCACACCGAGGGCCAGGCGCTTCCGGGTGAGAAGCAGTTTCTCGTCTGAAGGCATTCCAAACCGAGTGACCCAAAGAGAAGCGGCCCCGATCGTGAGATCGGGGCCGTTCGAATAAATAGCCTGACAATGTCCTACTTTCACACGGGAACCCGCACTATCATCGGCGCTAAGGCGTTTCACTGTCCTGTTCGGGATGGGAAGGAGTGGTACCACCTTGCTATGGTCATCAGGCTTGACTGGTAACTGCCATGCTCTTGCGTCATGGCAGCAAATTCGTAGAGTTAATTCAGCAGATTGCGCACAGTGAACGGTGTAATCACGATCACTTCAAATGTTTGCCTTTGACGTCTTGCAGGCA
>CAIJPE010000265.1 GCA_903822435.1 uncultured beta proteobacterium
GATCGCCGTCCTGGGGCCGAAGCGACTTCTGGCCTCCAGCACCAGCGGACAGCTGCTGCTGGTCACGGTTCCCTAGCAGCGCTGCGGCCTCCGCCACTCCCATCAGCTTCATGATTGGCGACGCCGACGGCTTTGGAGGTGCCTTCCCCGACGTCACCCGTGGGCAGGACCACCGCCGTGCGGCAGAAGCCGCCGCCACCGACGGCTCCCAGCAGACCGACTTCTACGGCGCGCTGTTCAGGCCGCCATCCGACAGCTTCACCATGGTTTTCAACATTGGTGCGCCCGTGTCCCACCTTTCGCTGGACTACCGCTCGTTCGGCCTGCAGGTGAATACCTTCGGACCAATCTCGGCCACTGCCAACGGCATCGACGTGAGCGGCCTGTTCAGCTACGAGGACGGCATCATGACCGACGCCACTCACTCAGGCGCCTTCAGCGCGGCGGTGATCGACGCTATCAATGCCTCGGGCAACACGCTGAGCCTGACCTTGGCGCGTGGCACCAGTCAAGACGCCATCGCCTTCGACTACTTTAGCGTCACCGGCGCCACCGCCAGCGCCGCCGTTCCCGAGCCCACCACGCTGGCCTTGAGCGGCCTTGCAATGGTCGCGCTGCTTAAGGGCATGCCTGCCACGCGCGAAGGCGTCTTGAGCGCTGCCGAGCTTGGCCTGCGGTCATGATCGAGCCCTTGCTCGAACTGCCTGGCAACCAGGGATGTGCCGGATGCTTCTGGCAGTGCGGGCGGCATGCTCGATGGAAGACTTGGGCTGGGCCGGACGGTTGGTTCCCGTATGTGATGGGCCAGCGTCGGTGGGATGGGCCTGCCGACTTCTCGGTAGACAGTGGCTCTGTGGACCTGGACGCTTGGTGCAGTGCGCCGCTCTGTTCTGTACTTATCCAACCGTGGCCTTCAGGGCCGCTTTGGCCCGGGTCAAGCTGTATCCGGCCGCATGCAACTGCCGGATCTTTGCGTGGCATTGGCGGGCCTTGCGGGTCCTGCGGCCGGGCTGGGTTTTGGGGGCCAATGTCATGGCAACAACGTATTTCGGAGTGGCTCCATTGTTGGGCTTCTCCGGCGGTCCGAAGGCGATGACTTTGCAGGGCGAATCATCGGAATGCGGGTACGGCACTCGCGTTCGGATTCGTTGCAGTTCCGTGCGGACACGTTGCAGCCCCCGCGCGTCGATGTGGAACATTGCGATGAATGCAGGCGCGAAATCATCGGTTCTCGGTTGTCGAATTCGAGGAATACTGAATGCATGGGTGAGTGCAGAGATAGGCGGTGCGCCGCCAGTTTCACAAGCGATTCGCTTTCCTTCATTCGTCGTCTAATGAACACCTCATCTTCCAACTTTGTTACGGTCGAGATGCGTGGCTTGAAGTCCGCCCTGGTGGCGCGCGCGCATTCGGATCGCGTGAGCGTGTCGGTGTTGGTTCGTAGGGCGGTGGCGCGCGACCTCGGGCTTGCCGACGAGGGCGAACATGGTCGCGCAGACGTGCTTGACGGTGTCCAGTCAAGTTCCATCAGCATCAAGCTGTCGATCCGCAAGATGGCCACGGAAGCCCGGCAACTGGCGGCAGGGGCCCGTGCTGCAGGACTGTCGCGCGGCGCGTACCTGGCAGGCCTGATTGCAAACGTGCCCGTGCTGGCAGCCGGTGGTGGCTGTGCCGAACACATCGCTGCCCTGATGGCTTCAAGTGCCGAGTTGTCGACCCTTGGCCGCAACATCCATCGCCTGACCGCACTGCTTCGACAAGCCAAGGTGGAGCCTGCCCGGCCGTACCGAGCGATGTTGGAGACGCAGGGTGCGGACATCCAGCGGCATCTGGTGTTGGCCTCCCGCGTGTTGGCGGAACTGCAACCGGCGAGGCGCGGCACTGGCAGGTCGATTCATGGTCCGAACAGATCGAGGGCTTCAATCCGAAGGGCACCGTCCTCGCCGCCGGACGGGCTCGAGGGCCGGCCGATGACTGCCGGCCCCGCGCCCGTGAGCGTGGGGAGCGGTGAGCGACGTCAAGGGAACGCTGACGCCGGGCTGCGCCCGCCCCTGACCCCGCACGCCGAGCCGAGGCCTGTCAGCCCGGGTGTGCAACGATCTTGACTTTTCGGCGCCGCGATGTGGCCGCCGGCCGGTTTTCCCCATCGCGCAAGCCGGCCAGGGAGTCCGCCCAGTTCTTCAGCATCGTCCGACGCTGGCCCATGAATTCCGCCCGGTCATACGCAGCGCCCAGTGGCCCTGACTTGCCATGTGCCAACTGGGCCTCGATGACATCCGGGTTGACGTTCAGTTGCTCGACCAGGATCGTGCGGGCCATGGCGCGGAAGCCGCGCGGCGTCATGTCGTCGTTGGTATAGCCCATCCGGCGCAGTGCCGTGCGCAAGGTGTTCTCGCTCATCGATCGTTCCCCCGTCAGCAGGCTCGGGAAGACGAATCGCCCTTGTCCGGTGAGGGGGCGCAGGTCTAGCAGCACGGCCACGGCTCTTGGAGCGAGCGGCACC
>CAIJPE010000266.1 GCA_903822435.1 uncultured beta proteobacterium
GCTTACTACGCCGCAAACCCAGAAAAGCTCCGCGCCCGGCAGGCCGCCTACCGCGCCGCAAACCCAGAAAAGGTGCGGCTACGTAGCACGCGCAACGAACTGAAAGCCCGTGGCTTCAACCCGGATCTGGCCCCCGCATACCGCCAGATCATCGACACCCGCCACGAACTGAAAACCCTGAAGCACCTGATCCACCAACTTGAGGAAGCCACGAAATGAAAACGACCGCAGACCTGCAATCCGCACTGATGGACCTGATCGAGCGCGCCAAAACCGGACAACTCGATGCCTTGGGGGCCAAGACCACCATCGGTGCCGCCAATTCACTGGTGGCGCTGCTGAGCACCGAGACCAAGGCGCAGGAGATGGCGCTGAAGTTGGGCCAGCAGGTGCACACGCTGGGCGCGCTGCCCATCGGCCGGCAGGGCGAATAATGCGCGAGCGCGACATCGAAGCCCACCTGGTCAAGAGCGTCAAGGCGCTTGGCGGCGAGGTGCGCAAGGTCAAGTGGATCGGCCGCCACGGCGCGCCGGATCGCGTTGTGATGCTGCCGCAGCGGCCTACGCAGTGGGTCGAGCTCAAGGCCACCAGCAAGCTGCTTGAGCCCCACCAGGCGCGAGAGCATGAGCGCATGCGCCGCATGGGGCAGAGCACTTGGGTGATCGCCGGTCTTGACGAAATAGCGCATTTTCTGAAGAGCATGGCATGAAGCAGACCTTCACCCCGCGCCCGTATCAAAAGCTGATCACCGCGCACGCCCTTGATATGCCGCGCTGCGCCATCTGGGCGGGGATGGGGCTAGGCAAGACCACCAGTACCCTAAACGCCCTCGATACCTTGTTCATGGCCGGAGAGGACGCTCCGGTGCTGGTGATCGCGCCGTTGCGCGTGGCCGCCACCACCTGGCCAGATGAAGCGGCCAAGTGGGCGCATCTGCGGCACGTGTCCGTTGTGCCGGTGGTCGGCGGCGAGAAAGACAGGCTGTCCGCGCTGCGTTCGGGCGCGTCGGTGTTCACCACCAATTACGAGCAGTTGCCGTGGCTGGTGGAGCATTACGGCACCCGGTGGCCCTTCAAGACCGTGGTAGCGGACGAGAGCACGAAGCTCAAGGGTTTCCGGCTGCGCCAGGGCACTCAGCGCGCCGGCAGTCTGCGCCTGGTGGCGCACAGCTTTGTTGATCGCTTCATCGAGCTCACCGGCACGCCGAGCCCAAATGGGCTGCAGGATCTGTGGGGCCAGATCTGGTTCCTCGATCGCGGCCAGCGCTTGGGCAAGACGTACGACGGTTTCAAGCAGCGCTGGTTTGAGAAGTCCTACGACGGGTACTCGATCACCCCGAGCTCGTTCGCCCAGGCCGAGATCCAAGAATTGCTGCACGACATTTGCCTGACGATCGATGCCAAGGACTGGTTTGACCTGGCGGAGCCGAACGTTAACAACGTGTTTGTGGACATGCCGGTCTCGGCACGGCGGTTGTACACCGAGATGGAAAAAGCGATGTTCTGCGAGATTGAGGAGCATCCGGTCGAGGCGTTCAGCGCCGCCAGCCGCACCATCAAGTGCCTGCAGCTCGCCAACGGGGCGGCCTACGTGGGGGATGCCGGCGCGTGGAAGGAAACGCATAACGCCAAGCTCGATGCGTTGGAGAGCATCGAGAATGAGGCGCACGGGCCGCTGCTGGTGGCCTACCACTTCAAGTCCGACTTGGCGCGGATCATGAAGGCGTTTCCGAAGGCCCGGCACCTCGACAAGGACCCGCAGACGATCAAGGACTGGAACGCGGGAAAAATCCCCATGTTGCTGGCGCATCCGGCCAGTGCGGGGCACGGGTTGAACCTGCAGGACGGCGGGCACGAGCTGGTGTTCTTCGGCCACTGGTGGAACTTGGAAGAACGCCTGCAGATCACCGAGCGGATCGGGCCGACGCGCCAGGCACAGGCCGGCCATCAGCGCCCAGTGTTCATCCACAACATCATTGCGCGCGACACGGTGGACGAGCTCGTCATGTCGCGCGTGGAAACGAAACGAGAAGTGCAGGACATCCTGCTTGACGCGATGAAAAGGAGACGGCGATGACTGATGTACTGGTGTGCAAGGGCGGCTTGGTCTGCGGTGCGGACGGCCAAATGCACGTAGTGTCGGCGGGGGCGATGCTGGTAACTGAGGATTTTCTGCGCACGCTGATGAAAGCGACGCCGCCACCCAAGCAGCTACCGCCCGAGGAGGACGCCCCGGTGCGGCCTGTTGAAGCGGCGAAAAAAGTCACCACGCCTGCGGACAAGAAACCCGCTGCGCCGCGCATGGTGAATTTGCTTGACCGCCAGATGGTGCCACTGGCCGACCAGATCGCCGCCCCCGTGGTGCGCGTCACGACGCCGCCGGTCGATGAGCCGACGACGCTGAGCCAGCGCATCCTCGCCGTGGTCGACGAGACGCCGAGGGAAGCCCTCGAGATCGCGGACATCCTCGACGAGGAACGCATCCACAGCGTGTCGGCGCTGCTGCGGAACTTGAGCAACCGTGGGCAAGTGGAGAAGGTGGGCCGTGGCCTCTTCAAGCGTAAAGGCTGAAATAAACCTCGTCGGGAAAGACTACCTGACCGAGGACGAAGCGGCGCATTACTGCTGCGTCAGCTATTCACAGTTCCGACGCTGCGCGCAGGACTACAGCCTGCAGTCGAGGACGTTCATGGGCAAGAAGGTTTACCGCAAGACGGACCTGCAGAGAGCAATGGAGAACCTATGGCAACGCTGACACAAAGGGGCGGGCAATGGCTCCTCCGGTGGACGGAGGGCGGCCAGCGCCAGTCGAAAAGCTTGGGCCGGGTGGGCGTGTTCCCGAAGCGGGACGCGGAAGCCGTGCTTAAAGCAAAGCAGATCGAACTGGCCCTGGGCACTCAGATGCTGGCCCGCCCTCGAGGGGGCGCGCCCACCTTCGGGCACTACTGCAAGGAATACCTGGTGTGGCATGCGTTTCGGTACCCCGACAGCAACGAGAGGATTGACCAGATCATCCACCAACACCTGCTGCCGGAGTTCCAGTTCACGCCGCTGGACATGCTGCGCCCGGCCCAGGTCGAGGAATGGATGCGCAAGCGCTTGCGCACGGCGGCCCCGGAGACGGTTACCAAGGAGCTGCGCACGCTGAAAGCGGTGGTGCACCACGCGCAGGACCGAGACGTGATCGGCAAGGACCCGTTGCGCATGGTCGAGGCCCCGCGCAACACGGACGACACGCCGCATCGGTTCTACGAGACGGACGAGCTCGAGGCCATCTACGCAGCGGCTTTCGACAAGGACCCGGTATGGCGCCTGCTGGCGAACACCGGCATGCGGCGCACCGAAGCGTTGCAGCTCGACTGGCGCTGGGTAGGCAAGGAAGGGTTGCGGGTGGTGTCGACTGGCGCGGACCGCACCAAGTCGGGCAAGAGCCGGGACATCCCGCTGACTGCTGGCGCGCTGCTGGCACTGGACGTGCTCAGGGAGCACGGCGGCAAGGGGCGTGTGCTGCCGGCCATCGCGCCGGAAAGCCTGTCGCGGTCGTTTATCAAGGACGCCGCCAAGGCCACGGTGGTGCGCGGCGAGGTCGAGGTGCACGTAGGTGGCCACATGCACCTGCTGCGCCACACCTATATCAGCCACCTGGTGCGCCGAGGCGTGCCGCTGCGCACCGTGCAGATCTATGCCGGGCACGCCAGCTACACCACCACCGAGCAGTACGCCTACCTGGCGCCGGGCATCGCGCCGACTGCCGTCACGGAGCTTTCACTATGATTTTCGTAATTGGCCTGCTGATCGGCGCTTGCGCCGGATGCCTTGCGACCGCGCTGTGCGTGGCTGGCCGGAAGGGCGATGTGCTGTCCCGACTGGATGCCGCGCCGAGCGCAGAGGGGGAGGCATGAAATTTCTTGCGGCAATTAAATACGAATGGTGCCGCGCATTTCACGGCGGCGGGTATGTCATGCGGGATCTTTCTGGGAGAATTAATTGGCAATGCTTCAAGTGTGGACGATGGGCGGATCCTGTTTCAGAAAGTGAAGAAAAAAATAATACCGACCACGCCCTCGTAACCGCACGCGCAGAGGGGGAGGTATGAGCGACGCGGACAAAGCCTTGAAGATGCTGATTTTAGTCGCGCGGTGGAAGGAAGAAACCGCGGAGCACGAGCGGCTGCGGGAAGCCCTAAAAATCGGACTTCGGGCTTCGTCGCCGCCAAAGCCGGACAGCGGGGTGCGCGCATGAGACACCCGAGCGCGGATGCGTTGTGCGCCTGGCTGAACGACCGGACGCTGCCGATCGAATGGCTGTCGCCATCAGGAGAGTGGAGGCCGGTGCTGTTCCCATCGCTGTTGCCGGGACAGGTCTACCGGATCGCGCCGACGCACACACCTGATGGCGGCCCGCGATGGCAGTCCGCCAGGTAGGCATCGCCAAATTATCGCCACTTCCTGAGTCACTCAAAATCACTTATTAGCAAGGTGCCAACAAATGTTAGTGACCACTTTGATCCGACGCCTTAAATATTGGCGTCCCCACGGGGATTCGAACCCCGGTTATCGCCGTGAAAGGGCGGCAGGAAGCCCTGCCCCTCTTGGCTTGCCGACAAACCCGCGCCATTTCCTCGCCAAATGAAGCTGTACACCACGCGCGCCCCTGAGGCTGCCGCCCGATACCTCGCATCGAGACACAAACGGGTGGCGGTCAACATCAATTACCTGCACCGACCGACGATCTATTTCCGCTCGAACATGCTGGCGGATCTGCAGGTGTACGACAGCCGGGCGGACACGGCCATCGAGCGATGGCAAGAACAGGGAGGCATCATCACGCTGCCCTGGCGCACCAGCACCCCACTGGCAGAGCTGCACGAGGCCTCGGTGATTGTGGACTGCCCGCGCAGCATGCCGAAGATCTACGCGCTTGCGGCCTACACCACAGACACGGTGGTGGTCGCACTGCCGCCGAGCTGGGACCGGCACCGCGAAAAGCTTGAAGGCGAAGCGCCGACCCCCGCGTATTTTGGGCAGCTGATTGTCACACTGCGCCGGCTGGACAACGCGGAGTCGCCGCAACTGCACCAGGTGGTTGCCCGGGCGGTAGGCATGCCTGGCGCACTGGTCACGAAGGATTTTCCGCTACCTCGAGGCGTCGCGCGCCAGTTGTTCCACGGCGCTGACAAGGAGGTCGCCCTGGTGCAGCTGCGCGTCCGGCCAGAGGTGCCCGCGGCCGCCGCCGCTTGGGACATGATCGCCGCGCTGCCGGAGATCGCGCCGGGTCTGCACCTGATGGATACGCCATTGCCGATCGCGCGCAGGGCGTTGGTGATCCCCGCGCTGGCCAGTGGGGGGTTTGCGGAGATCACCAAGTACCAGATCTACCCCATGAGCCAGATGTCGTTTGACTCAGTGAAAGCCGAAACTCGGCGGCGGACGCTGCTTTCGCAGTTTGAAGCCATGCGGGACCAGCTCAGATCAGCTCCCACCCTTCCTCCAGATCCACAGTCACCACCAGAGCAGGCGGCTCCGCAGGCGCTTGCATCGTGATCACCGTCTGCCGGATCTCCTTGATCCGCGCAGACTGACTCTGGTACAGCTCGTTGAGCTGGCGCAATACCGCATCGTTGCCCGCGTCCGCGCTCTGCTCGGCCGTCTTGGTATTGAGGGCCACGGCAGCGTCGAGCTTCACTTTCGCCATAGCTGCGGAAAGCGGAACCTCGATTTCCTCGCCATCCTCGGTCATCCGCTTCATGCTCGTCATGGCAGCCAGGTCCGACAGCGCCGTCAGGGCAAGCAGTTTGCCTTCCCGCTGCCGCAGCTCGATCTCGCGGTTGTACTGCTCGGCCGACATGCGGTCGTACTCAGGCGAGGACTTCACCTGGTGGATGGTGGCGACGAACGCTTGCAGAGGCTCGGAGAGGCGGATATACCGGTCCACCTCGCGCGGCTGCGCGCCCAACAGCATGGCGGCTTGAAATATGTCCCCGCGCGCGTCCCTGAGAGCCACCTGCAGGGACTCCTCAGAGATGCGCCCGAGGCGCAGAGCGGCTCCGGTGCCCATTACTTATCGATGGCCGGCGCCTGGGCAAGCAGGGCAGTTGCGTGCTGCGCGCCAGCGCTGCTGCCGAAGTAAAAGCTCAACACCAGCAAGACTGCATCTTTCAGGGTGAGCAGCAGATCGTGCATCTCTGCATCGTCGCCAGCCACATAGCCCGCTGCGCGCAGGCCGATCACACTGGCGAAGCCGCCGACCACCAGTACGGCCAGCATCGGCACCAGATAGGACCGCGTGGACACTTGCATCGAGCGGGCGGACACCCGGTCCTGTACATCCGTGGCCGCCAGCGCCTCGATGTGCGACAGGTTGAGTTTCTGCACGTCGATCTGCATCTGCGCGAGCTTGTCGGCGTGCTCTTGGTCCGCTTTGCGCACGGCGGCAAGCTGGTCGGGCGTGAGGTTGCCTGCCATCACATTGGTGATGCCGTCCGGCCCCGCGCCGGAGGCTAAACCGAACGCCCCCTCGAGGGCGGTCACGGCGGTACCGGCGAGCGGGCCGCCCAGCATGGCTGCGAGCGTGGGCGCGATGCTTGCGAGGGCTTTGGAAATATCGAGTGACATATGGTTGTCTCCTTTTATGCGGCCAGGCCGGCGACGTAGGGCGCAATGGCCGACTTCTTGGTCATCACCTGGCGGCGCAGCTGGGGGTCGAAACTGATGTGGATCCAGCCGTACTCGAGGATGCACTGGTCGAACTCAAGCGAACTATTCACGATCCGCTCCGCCGCCTCAAGGTTGTCGTAGCCGCTGACCGTGAAGTCGACGGCATAGCCGGTCAGGTGAGCGGATCCGGGAACCCCGCCGACCAGGTGGTTGATGGTCGGACAGCGGAACCCTGAGTGCACCGTGATCGGCGCACCGAACAGCGCGCGCACGGCCTCCATCCCCTGAGCGGTCGTCGTGATCGCAGGAAGCACTTCCGGGGGCACGGTGTTGAGGATGCCGAGGCGGGAGCCAACTTCCGATCGGGAGAGTTCTTCGAGGGTAAAATGCTCAGTGAGTTGCATCATTGTCCTTTCGCGATTTCGCGGCGCTTGAGTTGGATGGAGAGGAACTCGCCGTAGCACCGCAGCATGATGTAGACGACAGTCCCGAGGGCAATCAGCTCGTTTGCAGTGATCAGCGAAAGCGCTGCTGCGAGCGCCACGGATACGTCGTGCGAGTACGGATTCGACGGCGTGTAATTGATGGTCATTTGCGTGTTCCGACTGTAGTTTCAGAAAGAAATATTCACAGAATCAGACCTTTGGCGTAACCAAGCTTTTGCAACTTGGGCAGCTGCTTCACCATGCGCCCCACGCCAATGTCAGTGCGATAGAAGGCGCTGTTCGGGATCTTCACGCGCTTGGCGGCAGCGTAGGCTGACCGCCGGGCGCCGCTGATGGTCTGGCCGGTACCGGTGATCACCAGCGGGTAGACGTCAGTGCAGACCATGCCAGGGATGCGCACCAGCTTGTCGCCCATCATCGTGGGCACGTCGGCCTCGAGCCGGGCCTCGGACAGATGGACGTGCTCGCGGTCACGCCAGCCGTAGATCGGCACGCCGTCCACGTCCTTGCCGACGACGTGCTGGTAAGGGAAGGGCGGCAGCGGCATCACCACCGAGATCGAGCAGGCGTCCTGCACCTTCAGAGTGTCGCGGCCCTTCACCAGGTCGAGCATCCACTGCGCCTGATCGCCCACCACCAAGCTGGTGACGTTGTGGCGCAGCGGCCAGCCGTCGCGCATGGTCCACTCAAGCGGCCAAGGCGTGCCGTCGTCGGTGATGATGCAGTTGTTGTCCACGTAGCCGACGTAGCCCATGGCGCGCAGCTGCTTGGTAAAGGGCAGCAACACCAGCTGCGCGAGCTTGCTCTGCGCGAGTTTCACCGGGCGCACCAGCGTCCCCATCTCCCCGGTGGCCGGGCCCAAGTCGCCGTTCATCAGCTTCTTGTTTTCAAAGTTCTCGAAGCCCCAGGCGTTCCAGCCGTGCGGGCCGAAGTAGCCACCGACAGCCATCTCCATCCCTGTTTTCTTCTCCTGGATGATGATTCCGTCCTTTTTGCACATGGCGCGGTACTTGGGGTTCTGCTTCCAGCGGCTGAGCATGAACAGCATATCGGCCACGTCCGACGCCACGTAGGACAGCGCTTTATCCGCGTCCCCGCTCGGCTTGCAGACCACCGGTTGGCCGTTCTTCTCCACCCAGGCGGCCGCCTCGTCGTAATCGTGGAAGGTCTTGCCCGGAATGATCTTCATGCCGGCGCGCTTCATGCTCTCCTGCCCGGCC
>CAIJPE010000267.1 GCA_903822435.1 uncultured beta proteobacterium
GGCGAAGACGCGAACAACTACGTGCTGGTCCAGCCCTCGGGCCTGCGGGCGGACATCACCCGCGCCTCGCTCACGGTGGCCGGGCTGGGTGCCAACGGCAAGGTCTACGACGCCACCACCACGGCCACGCTGAGCGGATCGGCTACGGTGAGTGCGGCGGCGGGCGATGCGCTGACGCTGACAGGCACGCCCGTCGCGCGCTTCGCGGATCCCAACGCCGGCGTCGCCAAGCCGATCACCGTGTCGGGCTTGACGCTCGCAGGCGCCGATTCAGCGAACTACAGCCTGGTCTTGCCAGCCAGCCTGACCGCCAATATCGACCCGGCCGTCCTGACCTACGTCGCCCAGCCCGCGGTGCGCAACGTCGGTTCGCCGATCACTGGCCTGACGGGCACCGTCACGGGCTTCGTGGCCAACGAGACGCTGGCCAGTGCGACGCAGGGCACAGCGGTGTTCACGACTTCCGCCCAGGTGCTGGCGACGCCCGGGGTCTACGCGGTGCTCGGCAGCGGGCTGACGGCGACCAACTACCGCTTCGTCCAGGCGCCTGGCAATCTGCAAGCGCTGACCATCGCCGCCCCCACGGCGACCAACTCGACCTCCTTGATCGCCGACGGCAACGCGCTGTCCATACCGCCTGTCCAGCCACGGCCCACGCTGGATGAGGGAGGCCTCGTCAACCTGCTGGGCAGCCGAGCGCTCAACGCGTCGGGCGCCCCGATCGGGAACTTCGGGCCCACCTTGCTGGAGGCACTTTCGCCGGACCGCCTGGCGCTTCTCATCTCCGGGCGTGATCGCTTCAAGGAGCAGCTGCTGGCCGACGCCCGGATGCAGCTGGAACTCAATCCGAACCTGGCCAACCTGAACCAATGCCCTTCGCTGGACGAAGCCCAGCAGGGCAAGTGCCTGATCAGTGAACCGCTCAGGATCCGCGCGGAGCAGCAGCGGGCGCTGTTGGCCGCAGCGACGGCGAGGGCACAGGGCCAGCCGCAGCCAGCGGTGCCGCCACAGACTCCGGTGGGCGCGCTGCCCGACATCGCGACCACGTCGCTGGAGCGACTGCCGCCCACCGGTGCCGGTCCTGCCGCTCCGACGCCAGAGACCAACGTGGCGCGAAGCGCTGCGCCGCCGGCTGCCCCCGCCACCCCCGGTCCGGAGCTGCTGGCCCTGGCCCGGCCCACACTGCCCGCTTCGAGACTGCCGGACATCGACCCGCTTCAGGCGCAGCTGGACCTGTTGCTCGCGAACTACCGCGTGAAAACGGCGGCCCTGCCGCAAATCGAACGCAAGATCGCGATCCTGGTGGGTGTCGACCGTTACGCCGACAAGTCGATCCCCCCCCTGGAGAACGCCGTCCGCGACGTGAACGCGGTGGCGAAGGTGCTCGAATCACGCCTGGGCTATGAGCCCATCGTGCTGGAGAACGCGACCCGTGCAACCCTGGTGGGCGCCCTCAACCGCATGGCGCTGACGATGGCGCCGCAGGATTCGGTCGTCGTCTATTACGCCGGGCACGGTGAACTGATCGAGACGACGGGGCAGGGCTATTGGCTGCTGTCGGACAGTTCGGCCACGGACCCGTCGACCTGGCTGTCGAACAGCGACATCAATCGCCTCGTCGGGCAGATCAACGCCCGCCAGATCACCCTGGTTTCCGACAGCTGCTATTCGGGCTCTCTGGCGACGGCCGACCGCATCCGCGCGCAGTCGCTCGCACCGAATCCGCAGGACGTGCTGTCGCGCAAGACCGTCGTCGTCATGACCTCGGGCGGCAACGAACCGGTCTCCGACGAGGGGCGCGACGGACATTCCCTGTTTGCCTGGCATCTGCTCAACGTGCTGGGCAAGGTTGACAAGTGGCAGCCCGGTGGCAACATCTTCGAGCGGGTTCGCTTCGAGGTGGCGCGCGCGCTGCCGCAGCGGCCGCAGTACAGCGCCTCGCGCTCTGGCGGCAGCCAGCCTGGTGGCGACTACCTGTATGAATACCGCCAGCTGGCGCCGTCCAAGTGAAGGGCATCCTGCGCGGCGCCTCAGGCTCGGAACACCGCCCCATTCGCGAAGGAATAGACCCATGCTGAAGATGATCGTCCCCGGCGTTCTGATCGCCCTGGCCCTGGGTTCGGTCGCCGCCGAACCGAAGGAGCAGGTGCTTCGCAACAGTGAGGTGACCGAAACGTCCATCATCGACGCACTCGCGGTGGACACGCCCCAAGCCGCCTCCCTCCGCACGCGCGGGTTCAAGCCGGCTGTTCCCGGTGCCGCCAGCGCCGCACCCCCGGTGCCCAAGGCGGGGCCCGGCAAAGCCAACCTGTTGATCGTGTTCGATACGAACTCGGCCGTGCTGACCCCCGAGTCGCAGGCCGCGCTCGACGTCGTCGCCCGGGCCATGCAGTCAGACGCCTTGATCGGCCTGAGCTTCCGCGTCGAAGGGCATGCCGATGCCCGTGGGGACGCCAAGATGAACCTCGATCTGTCGCAGGCCCGGGCCGAGGCGGTCGTCAACAATCTCGTGACCCAGCACGGCGTCCTGGCAGAGCGGCTGACGGCGACGGGCAAGGGCTCGAGCGAGCCGCTGAACAAGGACCGGATCGACGCGCCGGAGAATCGCCGAGTCAGCATCATCACGATCCGCGGCTAAGATGCCAGAGCCGTGGCCGCGCTCTGGCGCAGGCGCCGCGCAAGGACGTCGCCGGCGGTCGGCAACCGTACCGAACCGGGCCTTGGCCTCGAGGACCCCGACCGTGGCCTTCCCGCGACCCATCCACCGATGGCTCTGGCCTGCCGTGATCGTCGTGCTGTTGTGCACCGCCGGCGCCGGGTGGTGGTTTCGACATGACCGAATCAAGCCGATATCGGCCGAGCAGAGCCTGCCGCGGCTGAACATCGCCGAGTTGCTGGCCGGGCACTCCGCGGACTGGCGGGTGGCGCGGTTGAAGGAGAACCCCGCCGTCATGGTGATCGAGTTTCCGGGCCTCGCAGAGCAGGGCGCGGCGATGAACCGCATCGCCGCGCTGCTCGAGAAAGCCGACGCGCCCCGCGACCGGGTGCTGGACGACCGCTCACTGGCCGCGCTGATCGCCCGCGCGGGCGACAACGCGCAGACCTTCTACCAGGGCCACGACTACACCGATGCCGGACTCGCGCACTTTTTCGGCCTCGCCGAGGCGCAGGCGGTGAAGCTCAACGCGCAGGAACTTCGCCTGCTGCGTGTGCTGAGCGCCGCGGGGCTGATGGCCACGGGACGGCGGGCGCCATCCGAAGCGGCTGATCCAAGCCCGCAGGCCCTGATCACCTTCACCGCGACGCAGGCCGACGACCCAGCGACCCCGATCGACGAAGGCGTGGATGCGGTGCGGCGCTCATCCGTTCTCCGGCACGAGGCAAGCCATGGGCGCTTCTACACGCGCCCCGTGTATCGCAAGCACTGCATCCATCTGTGGCGCGACCAACTGACCGAGCGCCAGCGCGAAAACATCCGTGGCTTCCTGGCCGGCATCGGCTACGACCGTCGCAACGAAGAGCTGATGCTGAACGAAGCGCAGGCGTTCCTGATGAACACGGCCGATTCGCGGGCCTTCAACGCCGCCGCCGTGGGCATGACGGAGCCAGAACTCGCGGAGGTACGCAACCGCTTCTGGCAGACGCTGCCTGCCGAGGTGGCCGAAGGCGCGCACGCGCGCCCTTGAACCACGGGCCCAGCCGGTCAGGCGCGTCGAACGCGTCGGGCGCACAGGCCGAAGACGGCCAGCCCCAAGGCCATCAGGCTGCTGCTGCCCGCCTCCGGCACGTTGCTGACCACGTTGGTCACGCTCACCGTATCCAGTCCGATGATGTTCGAGTTCGCGCCCGAAGGGCCGCCGTTCGTCACGAAGTAGCGGAAGGCCAGGTTGCCGGTGACCGAGGCGGGCAGTGCGGAGAAGCTGTAGCTGTAAGCCGTCCAGAGTGCCGGGTAGGCCGTGGGCGACAAGCTGGGATTGACCGTCAGCAACAGCGTCGTGAAACTGCCCACGTCGGTCGCCGTCGTGCCCGGGTCGGCCACCGCAGCGCTGCTCCAGCGGACCTCGAGACGGTCGGGGTTCGTGGCGGGGTTGGAAGCCGTGCGCGTGTAGAAGGTCAAGACCGAATCCGGGGATACCGTCAGCGTCGGCGTCCACAGCCAATCGCTCAACGTCGACACCGAGTTGCCGGCCTGGAAGTTCACGACGACGAACGAATTCGTGGTGCCGCCCTGGGCAGGGCTCAGCGCCGCGGCGCCCTGGGTCCAGCCAGAGGGCCCCACGGGTGAGCTGTCGTTGCGCTGGGACCATGTATCGGGGACACCTGCATCGAAGCCTTCCGTGAAGGTCAGCGCATAGGCGCTGGCCGACAGGTAAAGCATGGATGCAGCCCCGATGGCGTGCAGCGCACGACGGGCATGAGTCAGAGTCGGGGACATGGGCTTCCTTGATTCGGCGCGAGTTGCAGCGACCTGCCATCCATCGCCCGGTTCGTCACCCTGTCATGCTGAGTGCGCAGGGCGAAACTTCAAACCAGAATTCTCTATCTTGTAGTGTCGCTGGTCCAAAGACCGGATTGCAAGCCCGCATCTGGGGGATGGAGCGTCGCGGCGCACCGATCCGAAGCCCCCGGGCCGTCAGTCGAATCCCTCGTCGTGCAACTTGATCAACACTTCGCGCCAGCGCACGAGGCGAGCCTGTGCGTCGCCCACGCGGACTTTGCCGTTGCCCTGCCATAGGCCGTCGTCGCTGAAGCTGTAGACGGGTGTCAGGTCGGGCCGCGCCGAGGACGGCAGCACCTCGGCGTGCAGGTTGTCCAGGATCATTGGTTCGTCGTCGCCACCGATTTGATACGCAAGCACCATGTGCGCGAAGACCTTCGGCTGCGGATCGTCCCGCGTGGGTGGCGTGCGGGCCCAGACGTATGCGAGCCGCAGGCTGGAAGAAGGGGTACCCGCGGCCAGCAGGCTGGCGTACTTGGCGATGGCGTAGTCCTCACAATCGCCCCGGCCGCGCGCCAGGGCCTCCAGCGGGCTGGCCCAGTAGTCCTCCTGGCCCCAGAGCTCCAGGTCGGTGGCGTACGCGATACGGCGATTGATGAACTCGTTGACCGCCACCAGGCGTTGTGGCGGCTCCATGCGCCGCGCCTGTGCCAGGAACGACTGCAGGGACGCCAGGACGGCCACGGCGGCCGGCCCGACGCGCCGCGCGGCCGATTGCATACGGGCCGCGTCGAAGGCGTGGGACGGTCGCGCGGCCGGCCACAGCGTGGCCAGGACCATTGCGCGTCTGAGGCGTGAGACAGCCATGGTGTCCCGCGTCGCGGCGGGTGTTGGGGGGAATGGAGCGAGACACGCAGCGACCTCGACGCCCCGTGCGGTGCCGACCTGCCGCCAACGAGGTCGCTGGTCTGTCTTGTTTCTCGACCGGCGGCGGTCAAACTTGAGGGCGAGGCCGGCCGTTGGGTCTGCGGGGGACGGGCCGCGAGAGGAGGGCTTCGCGTCGAGGCGTCGGCCGGTGTCAGCGGGGGAAAAGAAAAGAGCCCCGAACGTTTGATCGCTTGGGGCTCTTCCGGTGTCTAGGAACTGCCTGGGAAGTCCTGGAACATGGGTCTTGGCCGGGAGGCCAGTTGAGCAGAGTTTCCGTTTCGGGTGGGTGTTGCCAACCTACAACGCAGAGGGCCGTTTACAGCATCACTCACCATCAGGCAACCTAAGTGGAAGTTCGCCCCGAAGATTTTACGCGGGGCCGGCCCTTCTACTCGAGATTATCCAACCGATCCGGCGGAGATATGAGATGACAGTTGATGCCTTCCGCAAATACCAATTTGATCAGACAGAGATACTGAGCATGATGCAGGGGGTTGTGAAAGGAACACCCGCTGCCAAGGGCATTTGCCAAGAGTTGTGTTGGAAGTGGATGAAACGCCTGCGCACCAAAGCCGAAAAGTATGGCACCCCGAAGGAGCGGATGGAGGCTCTTTGGAAGGAAGCCACGGTCAACAAGGCAATTGCCAGGCACAATTTAGCCAACCAATTGAGCGTGCCGCAGGAATTCTACAATATCGAGAAGAATCACTGGCAGCAGAAATGGGGGTACGACAAGGCGATGGAGGATCAATGGCGAAACAAGGGCGGGGGACTATTTATTTCACTCACGTGTCCCAAATATAACGACGGGAAGCACGCCATATCATTTTATACTCCGCCGAGCATCCTCGCATCAAAAGTCTTCTTCTTCGATCCCAACGAAGGGGAATACGAAATGAACTTCTCCAAATATTACACATTTTTGCCAGAGTTTTTGAGTGAAAAGTACAATGCGACGTTGAACAACATCGTGGAGACTGTGGCCTACGGCACGCCCAATCAAGTGGGGAAGATCTAACAAAATATTGATTCCCATCAGAATATGCTGTTTCAACAAACTCTCCAATCAACGGTCCATTGACGCAAATCTGACGCTTCACCAACGCACAGCGGCGGGGACATCCGGCTCGATCCCGGCTCCTGACTGCGGTGAAGACTCTGAATCGCCCGTTCCGCGAAGGAGCGGGGCACCGCCATGGCAGTGGTTGTCGGCGAACGGTGCCAAAGCGAAGCTTCAACAGGCCGAGAGCCACAACCGCTTCTGGACGTGAGCTGCTTTTCGCGGACGTCCCGCGAAGTTGAAGTTCGCCGCGGCGCCAGCGCGTGTCCAAGTTCAGGTCACAGGAGCCGACTGTGCCGGCAACCCCGCCTCGCGGAGTGTGTCGAGCAAATGCTCCAATTGCGGAACGCAGCTCGGGTCAAAGGTCCGCACGAGAGTCAGACGAACGGCCTCCAGGCTGCAGAAGGCCGGATGCTGGCGCAGCTTAGCGACCCACTCATGTGCAAGCTCGACCGATCCCAGCCGCCAAGCGGCTGCGGCACCGGCCAAGTAGACCTGTGCATAGTCGGGGTTGACGGCCATGCCGCGTTGCGCTTCTTCCAGAGCGCTCAGGGGGTCACCCGTGGCCAGGCTGGCTTCTGCCCGCGCAAAGTGCCAGATCACTCGCAAGGGTTCCAGTGGGCTCAAGTCGAAGGCCTTCTGGCAGTAGGCCCGCGCCTCGTCGTGCCTCCCGTGCCGGTTGCTGGACTGGGCCAGCAGCCCGTACGCGGGGGCGTACGACGACGACAAGCGCAGACAGTGGCGAAGGGCCTCGTCGGACCGTTGCCGCTGCCCCCGGTAGGAGCGTGCCGTCAGCGACAGCACGTAGTGCCCATCGGGGTCGCGCGGGTCGAGCGCCACGGCGCGCTCGGCCTCGGCCAGCGCGCGCGCCAGCTGCTCATCGCGCGGCTCGTCGCTCCAACGGTAATGGCCGGCGCGCCAGTCGGCATAGGCCAGGCACATCCACCCCTGGCTCAGTTCCGGTGCCAGCGCCACCGAAGAGCGCGCCAGCCGCGCGGCACGCTGGTTGGTGTCGGGCGTCTGCGCGCGGGCAAATAGTTGCACCCAGGCCTGGGCTGCAAGAGCCCGCGCCTGCACCTCGGCGTCGCTGGCCAGCATCACGGCGTCCTGGCTGGCCAGGTCGTTGAGCTCGAAGCGCAGCGCCCGTGCCAGGCGACCCACCACCCCCTGAGCCGCTGCGTGCCAGGCGGTGGCCGGCAAAGCGAGTTCGTCGGCCCAGGTCTGTGTGCCGCGTTGACCGTCGACCACCTGGACGGCCACGTGCAGTGTCTCGCCGCGTTGCTCGAGCTGGCCGTCGACGATGTAGCGAACACCCAGGTCGGTGGCCAGCTTTTGCGGCGGCGGATGCCGCTGCCCAAAGGTGAGCATGGTGCCCAGGGCCACGACCGCCAGGCCCGGCTGGCGCGACAACTCGGCGATCAACGCGCCGGTGAGGCTTTCGCTCAGGAACGAGAGCGACTCAGGCAGCCCGCGCATGACGAAGGGCAGCACGGCCACCGATCGGGGGCCCAGGCGGGGCTCTTCCGCTCGGGCCGCAGCGGGACTTGCCACGGCCAGGACGGGCGGGCCGGACGGAACCGATGCGGGCGCGAGCGCCCCGTTCGTCACCGGCGCGACCGGCATCAGCAGCCGGTAGCCCTTGCGCGTCACAGTGACGATGTGATCAGGCCCCAGGACCTTGCGCAGCTGCGCCACCGCGTCGTACAGCGAACTGGGCGTGACGACCAGCCCCGGCCAGACGGCATCGAGCAGCTCGTCGGCCAGCACCACTTCGCCGCCGGCCCGGGCCAGCACCGACAGCAGCCGCATGGCACGGGGCTGCAGCTTGTGCACCTGCCCGTGGCCGACAACCTCGTCGCGCGAAGCGTCCACCCGCCAGGGACCGAGGCTGAAACGGTCCGGCAGTTGCGGGGGTTGAGAAGGCATGGCGGTGATGGCGGGATGATAGGGTCAGCCTCCAGCCCGTTCTGGATTGAGAAAACCCCGAGACCACCTTGAGCGCGGCCTCAGCACCTCAGAGCCACCAGGCAGCAGCATGACGACACCCCCAACACGAGGAAATCGACATGAACCGTAGAGCCCCGCTGATGCTGGTCGGCGCCCTGGCCCTGGCCGCCGTGACCGGCCTCGCCTCGGCGCAAGCGCCTGCTCAACCATCGGGCCAAGGCGTCTATCCCGGCAAGCCCATCCGCCTGGTCGTGCCTTTCGCCGCTGGCTCGGCCCCGGATTTGCTGGCGCGGCTGCTCGCTCCGGCTCTGGGCGAGTCGATGTCGGCCACCGTGGTGGTCGAAAACGTGCCCGGTGCCGGCGGCACGATCGGCGTGGACCGCGTCGTCAAGTCGGCGCACGACGGCCACACACTGCTGTTGTCCGGCGATGCCGCGCTCGTGCTCACGGGCGGTACCTATGGCGTCAAGCCGCCTTACGACACCTTGCGGGACTTGGCGCCCATCGCTCAGTTGGTCGTCACGCCCAACGTGCTGGTGGTGGCCAACGATGTGCCGGCGCGCAGTGTGCAGGAGCTGGTGACGCTGGTGCGCAGCCACCCTGGCAAATTCAGCTACGGGTCGGGCGGCATCGGGTTCTCGACGCACCGCGCCGGCGAGCTGATGAACAGCATGGCAGGCCTGGACATGGTGCACGTGCCCAACCCCGGCAACCCCTGGAACGACCTGATTGCCGGGCGTGTGCAGGTCATGTTCGGCAACATCGCGCTGGCACTGCCGTTGATCAAGGACGGCAAGGTGCGCGGCCTGGCGGTGACCTCCTCCACCCGCTCCGCCGCGGCGCCCGATCTGCCCACGGTCAGCGAGAGCGGCCTGCCCGGCTTCGAATCGCTATCGTGGTTCGGCGTGTTGGCACCCGTGGGCACGTCGCCCTCCGTTCTGCAGCGGCTGGAGGTTGAACTGCAGGAAGCCATGGCCACGCCGGCCATCAAGGAGCGCGTAGCGCTGATGGGCGCGATGCCCGGCGTGCAGAACGCGGCCGGATTTGCCCGCGTGATCGAGAACGAGACCAAGCGCTGGGCACCCAAGCCCGGGACCGCAAGCGCGGCGGCGGCGGCTGCGGCCCCGACCGCCGCCATCGCCATGGCCCCGAAGCCCTGAGTGACCGAGGTCCCACCCTGTTGCTCTCACGGGGCCATGTCACGGTGCGCAGCGCGTCTTGCCACGCACGACCGAGGTGGCTGCGGCGGGTGCCGCGGGTGCGTTCGACCACCTCGCCCTGGACGCTGACGAACTGCCCGTGTTCCAGCGGGGCGTTGAGACCGCAGGCCCGCACTTCGAAAGCCGCCGGTTAGCCGGCAGCGACACGAGGCGGGTCTTTCCCACCGACCCCGATGGCACGCGGGTAGGGCGAAGCTCCCGGATGCCCCGGCTTGAGGCGTCGGCGATGCATGCCCTCGGCTGATGGCTACCTGAAGGCGCTGTTCGTCGAGTTGCGAAAGGCCAGGAGCGTGGAGGGCTTGGAGACATTGCTGGCTCGGCGGATCAAGCTGGGGGCGGTCGACCACTTGAATCCACGCGTACGCCAACTGGCGGAGGCCCGTTCCCCCGCTGATCGCTTTAGGCTTGAATGGGGTACGACGGGTCGTCACCAGCCTCGCTGGCGGCTACAACAACTCGATTGGCATGCGAACCTGGTTCGGTCGGCCAAGAGTCCAGCTTGCAGAACGCATTCTTCGCGAGCTTCCTGGTCCAAGCGCTCACCCTCGAAGAACCGAGGCATGCGAAAGCACCAGTTCGCTCACCCACCGTCCAAAGAAGAAGGCCGCACGGTGTGCGGCCTCTTGGGCAATCCGGCGCGAACATCTGGAAGCCGCTGATTCGTTTGGTGGCTGGGGCGGAATCGAAAGATGGGTTAAAGGGCTTAGGAACACTCGCGAAAAGGGGATGGAGTAAATTTTGTACTGCTGTTTTTACTCTGGTCCGTGTTTGTGGAAATGGTTCGATTGCTACGCTGCTCAAAAAGTGGGCAGGGGACGAACAATTTCTTACCTATGAGATGCCCTTGCGGAGGCGTTGTAGCGTTAGGCGCGGACTACACATTGGACGTTAGGAATCTTGCTCCATCAGAACGGTGTTTAGTGCGATGTGGTTCCTGCTGCGACTGTATCGGGCATCGCTTTCAGCACGGGCTATCCTAGATAGATGTTCCGCCAAGTCGCTGCCACGATCACCGTCAACACCCGCGGCCGAGGGCTTTTCGAGATCACATCGGAGGTGTGCGAGTGGGTGGCCGACACTGGCATCAGCGATGGTCTGTTGACCCTGTTCCTGCGGTACACATCGGCCAGCCTCCTGATCCAGGAGAACGCGGACCCTGAGGTGCGGGCCGATCTCGATCGCTTCTTCAGCCGGCTCGTGCCGGATGGCGACCCGCTGTTCCGGCATCGTGACGAAGGGCCCGACGACATGCCGGCCCACGTGCGCACCGCGCTGACGGCGGTGCAGTTGTCAGTGCCTGTTAGCCAGGGGCGACCCGTGCTCGGAACTTGGCAAGGCATCCTGGTTTGGGAGCATCGACAGCGGCCGCATCGGCGCGAAGTGGCGCTGCATCTCTTGGGGGAATAGGGCTCGACGAGATTTCTTGTTAACTGTCAGCGTCCGGCGACTGTTTTGCAGCGGTTGCTGTCGGTCGACACCAGGGCTCGAACTCACGGTGTGGGACACATTGCAGTCGGTGAGGCTCACCTGACTGCGCGCCGCCAGTGGCCGGTATCTGGGTACTGCGGACGTTGTACCGAAACCGTGGGCACCTCGCGTCCACACGCCGCCCGATTGGGGCAAGGCAACGACGTCGGCAGCTCGAACGACTCCTCCTCAGCGGCTCGACGGGCAGCCGCCGACCCA
>CAIJPE010000268.1 GCA_903822435.1 uncultured beta proteobacterium
CCCGCTTGTTGCCGTTCAGATCATGGCCGACGGAGACCGCGTAGGTGCCTTCCGGTACGTCGTTGAAACGGCAGGTCACGCCCTTGGCATCCGCCGGCACCCAGAGGTTGCGCGCTGACGAGTTGTCCATCGGGAAGCCCGCGGTTCCTGCGAAGAGCGAGCAACCCACTTGCCCCAAGGGTTCGCTCAAACCACTGACGCGGACAACGATTTCAGCAGCCTGGCTGGCGCCGAAAGTCGCGACCAACAGGGCCGCTAGCAGCGGCTTGCGGCAATTCAGGCGGATGCTGGGGCTCAGGTGAGGAACACGGGTCATCTTCGATCTCCACGCGGTTGAGGCATCGGTTTCGAGTCGCGAATCGATGTCGGTTGACAGTGTCTACAAGTGTAGGAACAATAGTAGACAGCGTCAACTCCGGCGAAGGGAAGTGCGGAATGACGGTATGAGACCAAGACGGAGTGCGAGCCATGTCCCCAAACCCTTCAACGCCTGACGACGCAGCGGCCCGTGCCTGGCGGACCTTCCGGATCGCCAGCGCGGCGGTGTTTCTGGTGCTCTTGGACACCACGGCTGTCGTGGCGGCCTATGCGCCGTTGAGGGCGCACTTCAGCGCCGTGTCGGCGGCCGACCTGTCGTGGACCCTCAACGCCTACACGGTCCTGTACGCCGCCTTGCTGGTTCCGGCCGGCCGATTGGCCGACCTGAAGGGTCGCAAGAGCGTCTTCCTGCAGGGTCTGGCCCTGTTTTCATTCGCCTCGGCTTTGTGCGCCTGGGCACCCGGGATTGGCACCTTGATCGCCGCCCGGGCACTGCAAGCCGTAGGTGCGGCACTGCTGACCCCGGCCTCGCTGGCCCTCGTTCTTGGCGCGTTCCCGCGAGAGAAGCGAGCAGCAGCCGTGGGGCTGTTCAGCGCGGTCGGCGCATTGGCCGCGGCGGTTGGACCGGCCTTCGGCTCCTGGGTCATCGAGCTGACGTCCTGGCGCTGGGTGTTCCTCATCAACGTGCCCTTGGGCCTGCTGGCCTGGGTGCTGGCCCGGCAGCACCTGCAGGAGTCGACGAGCCCCGAGACGGGTGCGCGCCCGGACTGGCCCGGCATCGCGCTCCTCACCTTGGGCGCAGCTGCCGTCGCTTGGGGCATCGTGCGAAGTGAAGCTGCCGGTTGGATGCCGCCAGTGGCTGCCCTGGCCGCGGGCATGTTGCTACTCCTGGCATTTGGCTTATGGGCGCGCGGGCGGCCCGGGGCGGCGCTGGACCTGACGCTGTTCGAGGACCGCAGCTTCCTCTTCGTCAACCTGGCGACAGCGGTGTTCGGCATCGCTTTCACGGCGATGTTCCTCAGTGCCTTTCTCTTTCTGATGGGCATCTGGGGTTATTCGCAGGGGCTCGCCGGCTGGGCGGTGACCCCCGGTCCTCTGGTGGTCATTCCCGTGGCGATCCTGTCGGGCCGGGTGGCAGGGCGCATCGGCCACCGTCCCTTGCTGCTGGTCGGTGGGGTGCTGTATGCCGTCGCACAGGCGTGGCTGAGCCTGAGCATCGGGAAGACGCCGGACTATCTGGCAGCTTGGCTGCCCGGGCAGTTGCTCGGCGGGACGGCCATCGGTCTGGTGCTGCCCGCCCTGAGCGGCGCGGCTGTCGCGAAGTTGGGACCCACGCGCTTCGGTGTCGGCGGCGGGGTGAACAACGCGGTGCGTCAGTTCGGCGGCGCCGCTGGTGCAGCCCTGGCCGTCGCACTGGTCGGGCGGGCCGGCGCCAGCCTGCAGCAATTTCAGCACTTGTACGGCGTGCTCTCCGGCCTGGGGCTCATGACCGCGCTGTTGTGCCTGCCCGTTCAGACCCGAATGACAGCGGTAGCTGCAACAAAGCCGACGCCGGCGGCCCCGGCTTCGCCATGATTCGTGCGCTTCCCCGAAAGGCATCCGCTGTCATGCTGGGTTCTGCGGTGGTCTGGCTCCAAGGCTGCGCGATCGGCACGCCTTGGCCCCGGCTGTCCGCCCCCTCGCCTGAACAGGCGCAGGAGAGCGTGGTGCTGGTGCTGACCCATGTGGCCGTGGACACCCAGCAGCGCCGCGAATTCGATCGCCAGAACAGCCGCGTGCTGGCCAGCATGGGCAGCCACCCGGGCTTGATCGGCTTTGCCGCCCGACGCCAGCTCTTCGGTGACCAGGGTTGGACGATGAGCGTGTGGGCCAGCGACGAAGCCCGCGCGGCGTTCGTGCGATCTCCTGTGCACCGCGAGGCGATCGCCCGAAGCATGCCCGCACTGCGGACCGTGGAACTCAAACGCCTGACGGTCGCGCGCAAGGACTTGCCGGCCGACTGGGATCAGGTGCTGCGCATGCTGGCCGACCCCGAAGGCCGGCGCAACTACTGGGAATGAAGATGGACCACCCCCGAACCGCAACAGGCGCGCAACGACACCGCCGCAGTGGCCTGTTTCACCGACGGCCGCTTGTCCTTCTTCTCGCGACCACACTGGCAGGCTGTGGCACGACCACGCTGCCCTTACCGCCTGACCTGACGGCCGTAGGAAGCAGCTTCAGGCAGGCGCATGCAACTGCAGCCGACGCCTTGGACGCGGCCACCTGGCGGGGCTTCGGCGATCCCGTGCTCGACGACCTGATCGCCCAGGCCCGGGAGGCGAATCTGGACGTGCGCATCGCACAACAGCGCGTTCGGCAGGCCCGTGCTGGAAGCACCGCAGCGGCATCGCGCTTGTGGCCGACGGTGGCCTTGACAGGCTCAGTCTCCGATCAGCGAACCGGCCTGCCGGAGGAGGTCAAGCGCGGTCTGCCCGACACGCGCGCGATTCGCGGCGCCCTGGATGTCGGTTGGGAGGTGGACGTTTTCGGCGCGGCCCGGGCGGCGGCCGATGCCGCCGAGCTGGATGCCCTGGCAGCTGATGCCGGCGTGAAGACCGCGCAATGGCTGGCCAGCACCGAGGTCGCCCGCCAGTACATCGTTTGGCTGGGCGCACGTCTGCGCTTGCAACAGCTGCAGGCCCTCCTGCAAGCCCAGGAGGACACCGAGCGCCTCACCCGCAGCCGCCAGGCCAGCGGCCTGGCCAGCCGTTTCGACGTGAGCCGGGCCGCTGGGGAAGTTCAGAGCCTGACCGCTCAATTGCCCCCGTTGCGGACGCTGGTGGCGGTGAGCGAGACGCAGCTCAACGTGCTGCTGGGCTTGAGCCCGAGCGTGGCGCTTCCGGCGTTGGCGGCGAGGAAGCCCGCAACGGCGCTGCGCCTGCCCCAGGTTCCGCCGCTGAGCCCAGGCCAGCCGGTCGAATTGCTGCAGCGCCGCCCCGACTTGCAGATGGCGCAGCAGCAGCTGCTGGCTGAAGCCGCCCGCCTGCGAGAGAGTCAGGCGGACCTGTGGCCCAAGTTCTTCCTGGCCGCCGTCCTGGGCCAGGAGGGTCTGCGACTGAACGGGATCGGCTTCTCCCCAGCGCGCTACAGCAGCGTCGCACTGGCCTTCAGCGCGCCGCTGTTCAACGCCGGACGCCTGCGCGCCGCGGTGGAACGGCAATCG
>CAIJPE010000269.1 GCA_903822435.1 uncultured beta proteobacterium
GCAGCCCGCGTGTGGGAGGTTGAGGGGCCCTCGGCCGCCTTGAGCAAGGTGGCGGTCCACGGCGCAGACAACACGGCGCAGGATCGAAGGGTTATCCCGAGTGTAGGGAACTTGTGCAGATGTTGCAGAGGCAGGCCCAATTCCCCCAATTCCGGGCGCCGCCTGTGCCGCTGCACACCCAGCGCGGCGCCTTATCCTCATTGCATGTCGAATTCGTGGCGCACCGCGCTGTCGCTCTCAGCCGTGGTGGCTGGCTTCGTGGCCGTGCTGGTGGGTTTCACCAGTTCGGTCGTCATCGTTTTCCAGGCTGCCGCCGCCTTCGGCGCCACGCCGCAACAGACCGCATCCTGGATCTGGGCCCTGGGCCTGGGCATGGGCCTGACCAGCCTGGGCTTGAGCGTCTGGTACCGCCAGCCGGTGCTCACGGCATGGTCCACCCCCGGCGCGGCGCTGCTGGTCAGCGCGGGGCAGGGTGTGTCGATGTCGCAGGCCGTGGGCGCTTTCGTGGTCTGCGCCGTGTTCATCACCCTGGCGGGCCTGACCGGCTGGTTCGCCCGCGTGATGGGCCGTATCCCGCAGGCCCTGGCCGCGGCGCTGCTGGCCGGCGTGCTGACGCGCTTTGCGGTGGACGCCTTCGCCTCGCTGCAACGCGAACTGGTCCTGGTGCTGGCGATGTTCTGTGCCTATCTGCTGGGCCGGCGGCTGTGGCCGCGCTACGCCGTGCCCGGGGTGTTGCTGGTGGGCGTGGCACTGGTGGCTGCGACGGGCCGCCTGCACCTGGGCGCGGTTCAGTGGGCCTGGGCGCACCCGGTCTTCACCGCACCCAGCTTCAGCCTGTCCGCCGCCATCGGCATCGCCTTGCCGCTGTTCGTGGTGACGATGGCGTCGCAGAACCTGCCCGGCGTGGCCGCGCAGCGGGCCGCGGGCTACGGGACTCCCGTCTCGCCGGTGATCGCCACCACCGGCCTGGCCACGCTGGTGCTCGCCCCGTTCGGAGCTTACGCGCTGAACCTCGCGGCCATCACCGCGGCCATCTGCATGGGGCGCGAGGCCCACGAAGACCCCGCGCGGCGCTGGGTGGCCAGCGCCGCGGCCGGCGTGCTGTACATCGTGGTGGGCCTGCTGGGCGGGGCCGTGGTCGGGCTGATCGCGGCCTTCCCGAAGGAGTTGGTGCTGGCGGTGGCCGGTTTTGCGCTGCTGGGCACCATCGGCTCGGGCCTTGCCACGGCCTTGCGCGACGAATCGCAGCGCGAGCCCGCCCTCATCACTTTCCTGGTGACGCTCAGCGGCCTGACGCTGTGGGGCGTGGGCGCGGCGTTCTGGGGCGTGGTGGCCGGCGTGGTGGCGCTCGGGCTGCAGCGCTTCAGGCGCTGAGCGCTGCGGGGCTTACACCACCACGCCGGCCGGCTCGCGCGCGGCGCTGGCGGCCCAGTCTTCGAGCGGCGTGGGCACGACGCTGACGCCCATGCCGTCGGCCACCACCAGGGCCCCGATGGGCAGCAATTCCCACCCGCTCTCCGGCGCCTCGGAGGCGCAGCGCGCGGCGGTCTGGTCGGCCGTGCCGTCGCACAGCGGCTCGCTGGCGATCATGGTGCCCTGGGCGCAGCGGCGCAGGTACAGCGTGGGCGGCTTGCCATCACTGGCAAAGCGGAACGCCAGCAGCCGTTCGCCATCGGCCCAGGTGGCGGCAAAGCGCAGCGGCTGGGTGATGCCGCGCTCGCGCATGAGGCTGCTGACGTCGCGCAGCGTCGAGAGCACGGCATCGGCCACGCAGGCGCCCTTGCGTTCGCGGGCCACGGCCAGCAGGAAGAGCAGCTCGGAATCGGTGGCGCCGCGGCGGGCGGCATACAGGTCGTCGGGCAGCCAGCTCTCCAGGGTGCGGCGCAGGCTGGCATAGCCGCCGATCTGGCCGTTGTGCATGAACAGGTGCCGGCCATGGCGGAAGGGGTGGCAGTTCTGCCGCGAATTGGCCCCCGATGTGGCGGCACGCACGTGGGCGAAGAACAGCCGCGAGCGCAGGGTCTGCGACAGCGCCATCAGGTTGTCGTCGCTCCAGGCCGGCAGGGCCTCGCGGTACACCCCGGGCTCTTCGCGGTCGCCGTACCAGCCGATGCCGAAGCCGTCGCCGTTGATCTGGACCTTGGCTTCTTCGGCGTGTTGCGCCTGGCGCATCAGCGAGTGGCGCGGTTTGGCGATGAGCTCTTCGAGGTAGAGCGGTTCGCCCAGGTAGGCTGCAAGACGACACATGGTGTGAACCCCTATTGTCACATCATCGTCACGCGGCGGGTAGGTTTGAGTGCACGGAGCGTTGCTTTGTGGCTTGTGCCACAGTCTCGCCCGGCGCGTTGGGCGCGATCTGGGAGAACGAGATGAACCTGCTCTTCGTGGCCGACCCGCTGGAGTCGTTCAAGACCTACAAGGATTCGACCTTCGCGATGATGCGCGAAGCCGTGCGCCGCGGCCACACGCTGGCCGCCTGCGGCCCGCAGGACCTTCGCTGGCTGCTCGGCGAGCCGGTGACGGCGCAGGTGCGCCAGATCGAGCTGACCGGTCATGCCGAGAACTGGTTCCACGTGCAGGGCAGCGCCCGGCTGGCGTTGCGCGAAGCAGGCGCCGTGCTGATGCGCAAGGACCCGCCCTTCGACCCCGAATACTTCTACGCCACCCACCTGCTGGGCCAGGCCGAGCGTGAAGGCGCGCACGTCTTCAACAAGCCCTCGGCCCTGCGCGACCACCCGGAAAAGCTGGCGATCCTGGAGTTCCCGCAGTACATCACACCGACCCTGGTCACCCGGGACGAGTCCGACGTCAAGGCCTTCCACGCCGAACACCGCGACATCATCCTCAAGCCGCTGGACGGCATGGGTGGCATGGGGATCTTCCGCGTCGGGCCGGACGGCCTGAACCTGGGCAGCATCACCGAGACGCTGAACCGCGGCGGCGCCCAGACGCTGATGGTGCAGAAGTACCTGCCCGAGATCGTGAAGGGCGACAAGCGGGTGCTGGTCATCGGCGGCCAGCCAGTGCCTTATGCGCTGGCCCGCATCCCCCAGGGCAGCGAGATCCGCGGCAACCTGGCTGCCGGCGGCAAGGGCGTGGCCCAGCCCCTGACGGTCCGCGACCGCGAGATCGCCACCGCACTCGGCCCGGTGCTGGCGGCCCGCGGCTTGTTGCTGGTGGGCCTGGACGTGATCGGCGACAGCCTGACCGAGATCAACGTCACCAGCCCCACGTGTTTCCAGGAAATCATGCAGCAGACGGGCTTCGACGTGGCCGCGATGTTCCTGGACGCGCTGGAGGCACGGCTGGCAGCGGTGCCGGCGACAATGCCGCCATGGCCCTGATCACCCTTTCGAATGCCCACCTCGCCTATGGCCACGTGCCGCTCCTGGATGGAGCGGCCTTGTCGCTGGAGGCTGGCGAGCGCGTGGCCGTCATCGGCCGCAACGGTGCCGGCAAGTCTTCCATGCTCAAGATCCTGGCCGGCCTGGAGAAGCCCGACGACGGCATCCTTCAGCTCCAGGGCGGCCTGACCCGCGTGTACGTGGCTCAGGAGCCGCTGTTCGCCCCGGGCGTGAGCGTCTTCGACGCGGTGTCCGAGGGCGTGGCGCAGGCCCGCGCGCTGCGCGAGCGATTCGAGCGCCACACCGAGGGCCACGAGCCCGCGGCCGGCCAGCCCGCGGAGGACCTGGACGACCTGATGACGCGCCTGGAAGCCCTGGGCGGCTGGACCTGGGAGCAGCGCGTGGACGAGGCGCTGCAACGGCTGCACCTGGATGGCGCCGCGCTGGTGGAAGACCTCTCGGGCGGCACCCGCAAGCGCGTCGCCCTGGCCCAGGCCCTGGTGGCCGCCCCCGACCTCTTGCTGCTGGACGAGCCCACCAACCACCTGGACATCGACTCCATCGAGTGGCTGCAGGAGCTGCTGGTGGGCCGCCGCGGCGCGCTGGTGCTGGTCTCGCACGACCGCGCCTTCATCGACGCCGTGGCCACCCGGATCGTCGAGCTCGACCGCGGCCAGCTGCGCAGCTATCCCGGCAGCTTCTCGGTGTTCGAGGCCACCAAGGCCAAAGAACTGGAAAACGAGGCCCTGGCCAGCGCGCGCGCCGACAAGATGCTGGCACAGGAAGAGGTGTGGATCCGCAAGGGCGTGGAAGCCCGCCGCACCCGCAGCGTCGGCCGCGTGGCACGCCTGCTGGCTCTGCGGCAGCAGCGCCAACAACGCCGCGACCAGCTGGGCCGCGTGCGGCTGGAGCTCGACGCGGGCCTGCCCCCGGGCAAGATCGTCGCCGAGCTCAAGCACGTGTCCATGCGCTTCGACGACCGCACGCTGATCAAGGACTTCTCGGCCACCATCCTGCGGGGCGACAAGGTCGGCCTGATCGGCCCCAACGGCACGGGCAAGACCACCTTGCTCAAGCTCATCCTGGGCGAGCTGCAGCCCACCTCCGGCAGCGTGCGGCAGGGCACCCGGCTGCAGGTCGCCTACTTCGACCAGATGCGCGGTGCGCTGGATCTGTCGGCCACGCTGGTGGACACCATCAGCCCCGGCAGCGAGTGGATCGAGGTGGGCAACTCGCGAAAGCACGTGATGAGCTACCTGGGCGATTTCCTGTTCTCCCCGGAACGGGCCCATTCGCCCGTGCGCACCCTCTCGGGCGGCGAGCGCAACCGCGTCCTGCTGGCCCGCCTGTTCGCCCTGCCGGCCAACGTGCTGGTGCTCGACGAGCCCACCAACGACCTGGACATCGACACCCTGGAGCTGCTGGAAGAGCTGCTGCAGACCTATGCGGGCACCGTGTTCCTGGTCAGCCACGACCGGCGCTTCCTGGACAACGTGGCCACCAGCACCATCGCCTGGGAAGGCGATCCGGCCTTCGGCGGGCACCCCGGCCTGTGGCGCGAATACGAAGGCGGCTACGAGGACTGGAAGGTGCAGCGCGAGCGCGCCCGGCCGGCCGCCACGGCCGCGGCCCCGGCTGCACCGGGCAAGCCCGAGGCCAAGGCGCCGGCTGCCAAGGCCGTAGCGCCGCGCGCCAAGCTCAGCTACAAGGAGCAGCGCGAACTGGAAGGCCTGCCCCTGCGCATCGAAGCACTCGAAGCCGAACAGGCCCAGATCGATGGCCTGCTGGCGGACAGCGCGCTGTATGCCGAGTCGCCGCAACGGGTGCCCGCCCTGCAGGCCCGCCATGCCGCCATCGAGACCGAACTGACGCAGGCGCTGGAGCGCTGGGAAGTGCTGGCGGCGCGCTAGTCGGTGCGCGGCCTATGCGGGCCCGCGCCCGGGTCAGCCGGGGCTGATCGCCGAGGGGTGGGTGCGGCTGATCATCAGCGCCGCCTGCAGGTACAGGCCGTTGAGCAAGCGCATCGCGCGTTCGCGGTCGAAGCCGGGCCACAGCGCGATGTCGCGCAGCGGCGTGGCCTGCTTGCGAAGCCGCGCCACGGCCGAGGCCAGTGAGCCGGTGAGATCCAGCGCCTGCAGGTCGGCGCCGGGCACCACGCGGTAGGCCGCCACGCCGGCGATCTCGGGCAGCAGCGCGTCGCGCGAGCCGCGCAGCGCCAACTCCCACAGCAGGGGGCCCATGGGGATGATCCACTGCGGTGGCTCGTCCGGCGGCGGCTCGTCGGCCTCGCCGGGCTTGGGGCGCTCGGGCGCAGGTTCGACCCGCAGTACGCGCAGGTCGGGAAGCGGCAGGGTCAGCAACTGCGCCAGGCGCATGGGGCCGAGCACCTGCCGGTCGGCCGGCCACACCGTCAAGGGGATGACGCGGCGTTCGAGCTGCACGTGGAGCAACAGCGCCCGTGCGTGGCGCAGGGAGGCCGCCAGCACCTCCAGCACGTCCAGGCTTTCGCCCGGGTCTCGCTCGAAGCGCATCAGGTCCTGAACCAGCGAAGGGTTGAGTGAACTCAGCCGCGTGGCGCCGGCGTCCGCGTCCCCGGCGCCGCCCGCCTGGCGCCGCGTGAACGCGCTGACCCGCATCAGGTCCGCAGCGTCGTTGGGTTGCGTGGAGGCGAACATCGGGAGGGGCGGGGTGATCGGCGGTCGGTGAGTCTATTGGACGCCCCAGGATCCACCTGGGCCAGGGCTGCATTGTGTTTCAGAGGTGTCCAAGTGTCGCCCCCGGCCTTGGGTGGGCACCGGTGTCAGCCGCCGCGCTCCAGATGGGCCTGCAGGCGGCGCCAGAAGCGCACGTCCTGCGAGGTGGCGAAATTCACCCGCATGAGCGTGGAGGGCTGGCGGTTGGCCAGGAACAGCGTGCCCGGGGCCGTCAGCCAGCCCTCGTCCAGCAGCGCCTGCGCCAGCGGCTCGGTGTCGGTGCCCACATCCAGCCAGCCGAACAGGCCCGCCGGCGGGCTGACGAAGCGGCAGCCGGCTTCCTCGGCCAGCCGCACGGTGCGGGCGCGGGCGGCGTCCAGCCGGGCAGTCACGCGTTCGGCGTGGCGGCGCAGGGTGCCCTGGTCCAGGCACACCGCCATCGCCTGCTCCAGCGGACCGGGGGTGGTCAGGGTGCCGATGAGCTTGGTGTCGATCAGCCGTTCGGCCAGCGCGGGCGGTGCGGCCAGGAACCCCACCCGCCATTGCGGTGTGAGGATCTTGGAGAAGCCCGAGACATAGATGGTGCGTCGCAGCGCGTCCATCTGGGCCAGCCGGGTGGCGTGCAGCGGCGCCAGCCAGGCGTAGCTGTCGTCCTCCAGGATCAACAAGTCGTGCGCCTGGGCCCGTTGCAGCACCTGGTGCGCCGCCGTGGGCGACAAGGAGCCGCCGGTGGGGTTGTGCAACACCGACACCGTCACGTACAGGCGCGGCCGGTGCTCGCGCAGCAGGGCATCGAGCACGGTCAGGTCGGGCCCGTCGCCCCGCCGCGGCACCGGCAGCAACCGCATGCCCAGGCGGGTGAGCCGGGCGTACTCCACCGCCCAGCCGGGCTCGTCCACCAGCACGGCGTCCCCGGGCTGCAGCACGGTGCGGCAGACCAGGTCGAGGGCATGCGTGGCGCCCACGGTGGTGACGATCTGCTCCGGTGCGGCTGTCACGCCCAGGTCGGCCAGGCGGCGTGACAGGGCGGCGCGCAGGCTGCCGTCGCCGGCGGGGTCTCCGTAACGCAGCCAGCTCTCGGGCCGGGCGCAGACGCGCCGCAGTGCGCGCTGCAGCACGCCGGCGTCCAGCCACTCCTCGGGCAGGGTGCCCATGCCCGGGGCGGGCAATCCGTCCTGGGCCTGGAACATGCTCCGGATGAGCGCCGTGGCGTCCACCGGGGCCGGCCGCGGCGGCGCCGAGTTGCGGGCCGGCTCGGTCTCGGCCCGGCGCGTGGCCTGCCCTTGTCCCGTGGCTGGCCGCTCCTCGTCGCGCACGAAGAAGCCCCGCTGCGGGCGCGCCACCACCAGTCCGCGGGCCTGCAGCAGGTCGTAGGCTCCCACCACGGTGCTCGGGCTCACGCCGTGGCGGCGCGCGCATTCGCGCACCGAGGGCAGCCGCGCCCCGGGCGCCAGCAGGCGCTGGCCGATGCGCTCGGCCAGCCGCAGGGCCAGCTGCTCGGCCAAGGTGCTGCGGGCAGAGCGGGCCAACCAGGGATCCTCGCGCGGTCGCGGCGGGCCGTCCGCGTCGAACTGTGTGGTTTCCATCGGCAATACAGAGAGGTCAACTGTGCTGCTTAGTGTATTGCTCGTGTGCTGCTCGGGGCCCCTAAACTGCTGGAATGGCATCTGCACCCCACCCCGCACCGGCCGACCCGACCCGGGGTCTCGGCCTGGCCATCCTGGGCGTGGCGATCTTTGCGATGACCCTGCCGATGACGCGCCTGGCGGTCGGCGACGCCAGCGC
>CAIJPE010000270.1 GCA_903822435.1 uncultured beta proteobacterium
AACTTCCCCGGCCAGGAAAGCGGCTGGTGGGGTTGGCGCTTCCAGTGGAGCCAGGTGCACTCCTGGCACGCCGGGCGGCTGGCCGAGCTGGGGCGTTTCTACGGGCGGGTGGCAGCGGCTGCTTGAGCCGCCCCAGGCACGATCCAGCCCCCCGAGTGTGGGGGTTGTTGGGCCGGATACCCCCACCTACAGTCAGGGCTCAATTGGTGTCCTTGAAACCGAGTCCCTCCTCGAAAGCAGCCCATGAAGACCCACATCGGCCAAGCACTGCGACCCGCCCTGGTCACGATCCTGGCACTCGCCGCGAGTGCGGCCTGCCAGGCCGTGACGGTGGGCGCCAACGCCAGCACGCCGACTCTGATAGGTTCGGTAGAGGCGGGACAGACCTACACCGTGACGGCCAGCGGCATTGCCGACCTTTTTGTCGGCTTCAACGGACTTGGCTTGACATTCACCGCTGACGGCCTTCCGACCTACGCGTTTGCCGCGCCTTACGCGGCCTTCTACCCGAATGGCCTTTACTACGACCCGTCGGTGGGGCCGTCCAGCATCGGCCCAGGCGGTGTCGGCCGGCTTCTGGGCTCTCTGTTGGGCACGTTCAGCGCCACATCGCCAACGCCCCTGAACACCTTCACCATCGGTCTGGGCACCACCTTCACGGCATCCGCCAGCGGCACGCTGTACGGGCTGGTGAACGACACCTTCTACGGCGACAACGGGTCCACCGGCTTCACTGTGTCGCTGATCTCCGCCGTGCCCGAACCCGGCACCTACGGCCTGATGGTTGCTGGCTTGGCCCTGGTCTCGCTGTCCCTCCGGCGCCGCCTGACAGCCTGAACCATAGCGCGGCCTTCAGCGCCGCGCCGGTGGCACGTCTGTACAACTGCCGTGCGCCACCTCGGCCGCCATGCCGATGCTCTCGCCGAGCGTCGGATGCGGGTGGATGGTCTTGCCGATGTCCACGGCGTCGGCGCCCATCTCGATGGCCAACGCCACTTCGCCGATCATGTCACCGGCATGGGTGCCCACGATGCCACCGCCCACGATGCGGTGGGTTTCCTTGTCGAAGAGCAGCTTGGTGAAGCCTTCGTCGCGGCCATTGGCGATGGCGCGGCCCGAAGCGGTCCAGGGGAACAGGCCCTTCTCGATGGCGATGCCCTTGGCCTTGGCCTCGTCCTCGGTCAGGCCCACCCAGGCAATCTCGGGGTCGGTGTAGGCCACGCTGGGGATCACCCGCGCATCGAACCGCGCATGCAGGTCGCCGCTGGCCACTTCGGCGGCCACATGGGCCTCGTGCACGGCCTTGTGGGCGAGCATGGGCTGGCCCACGATGTCGCCGATGGCGTAGATGTGCGGCACGTTGGTGCGCATCTGCGCGTCCACCGGGATGAAGCCGCGATCGCCGACGATCACCCCGGCCTTCTCGGCGCCGATCCGCTTGCCATTGGGCACCCGGCCCACGGCTTGCAGCACCAGGTCGTACAGCTGCGGTTCGGCCGGAGCGCCCTCTCCCTCGAAGCGCACCCGGATGCCCTCGGCCGTGGCCTCGGCGCCCACGGTCTTGGTCTTGAGCATGATGTGGTCGAAGCGCTTGGCGTTCATCTTCTGCCAGACCTTCACCAGGTCGCGGTCGGCGCCCTGCATCAGGCCGTCCAGCATCTCCACCACGTCCAGCCGGGCGCCCAGCGTGGAGTACACCGTACCCATCTCCAGCCCGATGATGCCGCCGCCGATCACCAGCATGCGGCCGGGCTTCTGGCGAAGCTCCAGTGCGCCGGTGGACGTGACGATCCGCGGATCGTCCTTCGGCAGGAAGGGCAGCTTCACGGCCTCTGAGCCCGCCGCGATGATCGCGTTCCTGAAGCCGATGGTCTGCGTCTTGCCATCGGCCATGGCCACGCTCAGGTGGTTCGGTCCGATGAAGCTGCCGGTGCCCTGCACCACCGTCACCTTGCGCATCTTGGCCATGGCGGCCAGGCCGCCCGTGAGCTTGCCCACCACCTTGCTCTTGTGGGCCAACAGCTTGCCCATGTCGATCTGGGGCGGCGCGAAGGTTACGCCGAGGTCGGCGAAATGCGCGGCCTCGTCCATCACGGCGGCCACATGCAGCAGCGCCTTGCTGGGGATGCAGCCCACGTTCAGGCACACGCCTCCGAGCACCGGGAAACGTTCGACGATGACGGTCTTCAGGCCCAGGTCGGCCGCACGGAAGGCCGCCGAATAGCCGCCGGGGCCGGAGCCCAGCACGACCATGTCGCATTCCAGGTCGACCGCACCCGAGAAGGTGGCTGCCAGCGGGGCGCCTGCAGCGGGGACTGGTGCGGGTGCGGATGCGGGTGCGGGGGTGGGTGCGGGTACAGGTGCTGCGGCCACGCGTGCCCCGGCCACGTCGGCCGCTTCCAGCAGCAACACGACCGAGCCCTCTCGCACCGGGTCGCCGACCTTGACCTTCAGCTCTTTCACCACGCCCGCGGCCGAGGACGGAATCTCCATC
>CAIJPE010000271.1 GCA_903822435.1 uncultured beta proteobacterium
CTGCGGGAGCCGGTGGAACACTGGCCCGATTTCGATCTCGCTCTTCAGGACGCGGAAGCCGCGCTCGATGTCGGCCAGCGACTTGTAGCGGTCGATGGTGGCCTGAGGATCAAGATCGGTGACGTTGGTGAGCACGACGAGTTTGCCGTCTAGGCTTTCCAGCCTTTGCAGCACCTGCTCGTTCACCGTGTAGGTGAACAGCTCTTCCTTCATGTCAACTTGGATCACCGAACTCAGGTGCGCTTCGGCCACGGCATGATAGAAACGCGCCTTGGCGCCGGAGTTCGAGAGCTTGCGACCGCGAGCCTTGGCGCCAACCTCCTGCCCCTCCAGCTTGCCGGCCCACTTCTCACCGAGGGCTTCGAGCTCGGCGATTTGCTCGCGCCGGCGGCGAGTCGCAAGTTCGGCTTGCTTGCCGTCATGCGCGACGACCAGGCGCAAGTGTGGCTTACGCTCCATGCCGTCTGCCGGCAACCAGGAACAGTGCGCCACCCAGGTGGGCTGGTCACTTCCAATCTTCTCGACGATCGGCGCGAATTCCACGTACCGTCGTGCCGGAACGGCCAGGATGAATTCCAGTGGCTGGCCACTTGGCAGCACGCATTGGCAAAGCTGTTCCAGGTTGTCCATCGACAGCAGGCCGCGATCGGCAACTAGCACCACCCGTGTCACCTTGAAGCGTTCGGCAACCTTGGCCACCATCGGCATCAAGGTCGTGGTTTCCGCCACGTTGCCCTCAAACACCTCGTAGGCGATCGGTAGACCGTCCGCGGTCTGCACCAGGCCGAGGGCAAACTGCCGGTCGATGGTGTCGCGCTTGCTGCGACCGTAGGCCCGCACATCGTGTTCGAGTTCGGACTCGCCAAACACCTCGATGGTGGTGAGGTCGTAAAACACCACCGACAGTTCGGCGTCGATGAGCGGTCGCAGGAAGCCTGCCATGCGCTGCTGGACCTGCTCCTCGTGCTCGATCCAGTCGTCCATGGCGCGCAGCAGATGGTCATGGGTGACGGACGCCACATCGACCTTGGGCATGGCCACCGTCTCCAGCCAGCGCAATACGCCGAGCTTCGAAGCTGGATCGCAGAGTCGGTTGAACACCATGACCCGCAGCATCTGTTCGGCATCAAAGCCGCGGCGTCGCGTCTGGCGGAACAAGCGGGCAAGACCATCAAAGCCAAGCTGCTCCCAGAGTTGCTGCAACACCCAGACGTCCCCAAGTGCCTTGGCCGATTCGAATTCGACGGTGGGGGCCGGGCCGGCCTCTGGGCGCCCGGTCACCTTGAGGAGGCCGTTAAGGAGCGTGTCGAGTTTGCCCTCTAGCGCGTCCATGCGGCCGAGGGTGGCAACGACCCGATTACGCGGCCGCCCCTGCTCGTCCCGGAAGGATTCTGCGAGCTGCAGGTAGGTGTGACCACCGGAGTTGTTGAGGCGGATAAACATGCATTAACCATACTCAATTAAGCGCTTCTCGTCAACGCTATGCGACGCCCTGTTTGTGGCTACACACAATTTGCGCAAAACCAATCCAAGTCCCTGATTCTTGGAGCGCCGATCGCCAAAAATCGCTAAAAACCGGTCGGAAGTGCTGAAGTCGGGTGGCCCTGTCTACTCAGTCACTTGCGCGCCCATGGCCGCACCCTGGCGCGCCGCACGCTTCCTGCAATCGCAAGCGACAATGTGTTGCGAGCGTTGACGCCACATGACTGAGCTTCC
>CAIJPE010000272.1 GCA_903822435.1 uncultured beta proteobacterium
AAGGGCGTGCTGTGGCAAGCCTTCGAGCGCAAGACGCCGTGCGCCCTGCTGATCGACGAGATCGACAAGGCCGACATCGAGTTCCCCAACGACCTGCTGCGCGAGCTCGACCGCATGGAGTTCTACGTCTACGAGACGCAGCAGACGATTCGCGCCGCGCGGCGGCCGCTGGTGGTGATCACGTCGAACAACGAGAAGGAATTGCCCGACGCATTCCTGCGCCGGTGCTTCTTCCACTACATCCGCTTCCCGGACCGCGACACGATGGAGCGCATCGTCGACGTGCACTATCCGGGCCTCAAGAAGGCGCTGCTGCAGGAGGCGCTGGAAGTCTTCTTCAACCTGCGCGAGGTGCCGGGCCTTGACGAGTTCACGCGTCTCGTAGACGTAGAACTCCATGCGGTCGATTTCGCGCAGCAGGTCGTTCGGAAATTCGATGTCGGCCTTGTCGATCTCGTCGATCAGCAGCGCCACGGGCTGCTCGGCCGTGAAGGCCTGCCACAGCACACCCTTGACGATGTAGTTGTGGATGTCCTTGACCTTCTCGTCGCCGAGTTGGCTGTCGCGCAGCCGACTGACCGCGTCGTACTCGTACAGGCCTTGTTGCGCCTTGGTGGTGCTCTTGATGTGCCACTGAAGCAGCGGCAGCTTCAGGGCGGCGGCCACCTCTTCGGCCAGCATGGTCTTGCCGGTGCCCGGTTCACCCTTGACCAGCAGCGGCCGCTGCAGCGTGACGGCGGCGTTGACCGCCAGCATCAGGTCCTGGGTGGCGACATATTGGTCCGAGCCTTGGAACTTCATCGTGCAGAGTTGGCGGCCAGCGCCCCTGGAGTGGGATGGAGAAGGGTCCGGTCCAGTATAAGGGCCCCTCTATAATTCGAGACGTCGCGCACGAGACGCAGGTTTGGTTGCCTGGCGCCTGCGGGCCGTCCTGACCCACACCCCCTTCTTCTTTCCGGATCTTGTCGATGTCCCCCACGAGCAAAATGACGTCCTTCCTGCTGGCCCTGGCCAGCGCCCTGGCAGCCCTGGGCGCGACATCCTCCGCGCATGCCCAAGACGCAGCCCAGGGCAAGAAGAAGGCCGCCATGTGCATCGGCTGCCACGGCATCCCGGGCTACCAGGCCAGCTTCCCCGAGGTGTACAAGGTGCCGATGATCTCGGGCCAGAACACCGAATACATCATCAGCGCATTGAACGCCTACAAGAAGGGCGAGCGCAAGCACAGCACCATGCGCGGCATCGCCACGTCGCTCACCGACACCGACATGGCCGATCTCGCGGCCTTCTATCACCAGTACGGCGTGGAAGGCATGGCCCCCGCACCCGAGACCGCGCCCCCGCCTTCGTCGCCCGACGTGGCCGCTTTGATCGCCAAGGGCGCCTGCGTGTCGTGCCACGGTGCCAACTTCAGCAAGCCGGTGGCGCCCAACTACCCGAAGCTGGCCGGCCAGCACCCGGATTACCTCTACGCCGCACTGAAGGCCTACGGCACCGAAGGCAACCCGCAGGTGGGCCGCGCCAACGCCATCATGGGTGCCCAGGTCAAGGCCTTCAACCACCAGGAACTCAAGGCCATCGCGCAATACGTGGCCTCGCTGCCTGGTGAAATCCGCACCACGCCGGCGCCCAAGTTCCGCTAGGGCAGCAGCACCAGCGTGGCTCCGGACACGCGCCGGAACACCAAGGCCAGGGGCCCGAAGTCTGCCGCGCCCAGGCGCATGAAGAGAAACGAGTCGCCCCACAGCGCCCCGAGTGCGAAGAGCTCCAGGAGATCGCGCCGACTCACGGAAAGGCGCCTTCGCGCGCCAGCAGCGCAGCCTTGCGCGGCAGCCCGCCCGCATAACCCGTGAGCGACCCGTCGTGCCCCACCACGCGGTGGCAGGGCACGATGATGCTGATGGGGTTGCGCCCGATGGCCGCCCCGACGGCCCGCACGGCCGCGGGACGCCCGGCGAGCTGGGCCACCTGGCCGTAGCTCAGCCGCTGGCCCGGGCCGATGCCGCGCAGCACCTGCCACACGGCGTGCTGGAACGCGGTGCCCGCCGGGTCCAGCGCCACCGTGAACGGCGCCTGTGCGTCCTGCCAGTAGGCAGCCAGTTCCCGGGCCGCCTGCGCCAGATGCGGGTGATCGGGCTGCACGCGGGCCGCCACCGTCTCGGTGCGGTGCGCCTGGCCGTCGAACCATGCCAGCGCCAGCCCCTGGGCTGTGGCAGCCAGGGTCAGCGGCCCGAGAGGAGAGTCGATGCGCGATTGCGCCTGCAAGCGGTTCATGGTTGAGTCTCCAGGTGGTGCCACAGTTGCAGCACGGCATAGGCGCGCCAGGGCCGCCAGGGTTCGGCCCGGGCGGTTACGGCCTTCACGTCGCGGGTACCCAGGGCGTTCATCAGGCCGATGTCACTGGCCGGCCAGGCATCGGGCCAGGCCAGGGCGCGCATGGCCACGACCTGCGCCGTCCATTCGCCCACACCGGGCAGGGCGCGCAGGGCCTGGAGCGTGGCCTCCAGCGGAACGCCGCGGTGCAGCGCCAACTCGCCGGTGGCCACCGCACTGGCCAGTGCCTGCAGCGCCTTGACCCGCTGGCGGACGATGCCCAGCTTGCCAATGACCTCGGGGTCGGCTTGGGCAATCGTCTCGGCGTGCGGGAACACGCGGGTCAGCGCCGGGAAGGGTGTCTCGATCGGCTCGCCATAGCGGTCGACCAGGCGTTGCACCAGCGTTCGCG
>CAIJPE010000273.1 GCA_903822435.1 uncultured beta proteobacterium
AGCGCCAACCTCAGCTTTGCGCTGTGCCCGCTGCTGACCGACGGCGCCATCGAAGCGCTGCTCACCGCCGGCACGCCCGAGCAGCAGTCCACCTACCTGCCCAAGATGATCGACGGCAACTGGACCGGCAGCATGAACCTGACCGAGCCGCAGGCCGGCAGCGACCTGTCGCTGGTGCGCACCCGCGCCGAGCCGCAGCCCGACGGCAGCTACAAGATCTTCGGCACCAAGATCTACATCACCTACGGCGAACACGACCTGGCCGACAACATCGTGCACCTGGTGCTGGCCCGCGTGAGCGGCGCCCCCGAGGGCGTGAAGGGCATCTCTCTGTTCATCTGCCCGAAGCTGATGGTCAAGGCCGACGGCACCTTGGGCGAACGCAACGACGTGCATTGCGTGAGCATCGAGCACAAGCTGGGCATCAAGGCCAGCCCCACGGCCGTGCTGCAGTACGGCGACCACGGCGGCGCGGTGGGCTACCTGGTGGGCCAGGAGAACCGCGGCCTGGAATACATGTTCATCATGATGAACGCGGCCCGCTTCGGCGTGGGCCTGCAGGGCGTGGCGGTGGCCGAGCGGGCCTACCAGAAGGCGGTGCAATACGCCCGCGACCGCGTGCAGAGCCGCCCGGTCGACGGCTCCATGTCCACCCCCGCACCCATCATCCACCACCCCGATGTGCGGCGCATGCTCATGACCATGCGCGCCCACACCGAAGGCTGCCGCGCGATGGCGCTGGTGGCGGCGTCGGCCTTCGACGCCGCGCACGCGCACCCCGATGCCGAAGTGCGCAAGCAGAACCAGGCCTTCTACGAATTCCTGGTGCCGCTGGTCAAGGGGCTGAGCACCGAGATGAGCCAGGAGGTGGCCAGCCTGGGCGTGCAGGTGCATGGCGGCATGGGCTTCATCGAGGAGACCGGCGCGGCGCAGTACCTGCGCGATGCCAAGATCCTGACCATCTACGAAGGCACCACCGCCATCCAGGCCAACGACTTCGTGGGCCGCAAGACGGCGCGCGACGGCGGCCAGGTGGCACAAGCCATCGCCGCGCAGATCGAGGCCACCGAAGGTGCCCTGGCGGCCCGCCCGAGCGAGGCCTGCCGCACCATGGCCCGCCGCCTGTCGGCCGGCCGCCGCGCCTTGCTGGATGCCGTGGGCTTCATCGTGGGCCAGGGCAAGGCAGCACCGAATGCCGTGTATGCCGGCAGCGTGCCCTACCTGATGCTGGCCGGCACGGTCATTGCCGGCTGGCAGATGGCGCGCGCCCTGATGGCCGCCGAAGACGCGCTGGCCGCTGGCACCGACGCCGAGTTCATGAAGGCCAAGATCGCCACCGCGCGCTTCTACGGCGACCACATCCTCAACAAGGCCACGGCCCTTCGCGACAGCATCGTCGAAGGCTCGGAAGCCGTCACCGCCCTGGCCCTGGAGTCTTTCTGATGCCGCTGCCCGCCGCCCTCCAACGCGCCCCGCTGCCGATCATCGGCGCGCCGCTGTTCATCATCAGCACGCCCAAGCTCGTCATTGCCCAGTGCAAGGCCGGTGTCATCGGCTCGATGCCGGCGCTCAACGCGCGCCCGGCCTCGCAGGTGGATGAGTGGCTGGCCGAGATCACCGAAACGCTGGCTGCCTGGGACCGCGACCACCCCGGGCAGCCGTCCGCGCCCTTTGCCATCAACCAGATCGTGCACAAGAGCAACGACCGGCTCGACCACGACATCGAGATGTGCGCCAAGTACAAGGTGCCGGTGATCATCACCTCGCTGGGCGCGCGCACCGACGTGAACGAGGCCGTGCACGCCTGGGGCGGCGTGGTGCTGCACGACATCATCAACAATGCCTACGCCCACAAGGCGGTGGAGAAGGGCGCCGATGGCCTGATCGCGGTGGCGGCGGGCGCCGGTGGCCATGCGGGCGTGAAGAGCCCGTTCGCGCTGTTGCAGGAAATTCGCGAATGGTTCACCGGCCCGCTGGCCCTCAGCGGAGCCATCGCATCGGGCGATGCCGTGCTGGCCGCCCTGGCGGCAGGGGCCGACTTCGCCTACATCGGCTCGGCCTTCATCGCCACCGAGGAGGCGCGCGCCTCCGAGGCCTACAAGCAGTGCATCGTCGATAGCAACAGCGACGACATCGTCTATTCCAACCTCTTCACCGGGGTGCACGGCAACTACCTCAAGCCCAGCATCGTCAATGCCGGCATGGACCCGGACAACCTGCCCGTGAGCGACCCCAGCAAGATGAACTTCGGCGATGGGGCCAAGAAGGCCTGGAAGGACATCTGGGGCTGCGGCCAGGGCATCGGCCCGGTCAAGGCGGTGCTGCCGACTGCCGAGTTGGTGGCGCGCCTGAAGCGCGAGATGCTGGCCGCCCAGCAACGGGTGAACGCCCGTATCGCGGCCTGTTGAGCATGGCGCGGCTGGCGCTGGTCAACGCCCGGGTCTTCGACAGCGCCGCGGGCGTGCTGCGGCCGCACAGCACAGTGGTGATCGAGGGTGAGCGCGTGGTGGCGGTCACGGACGAGCCGGTGAAGGTGGATGATGCGCAGGTGATCGACACCGGCGGCCGGGTGGTGCTGCCGGGCCTGATCGACGCCCATGTGCACGTCACCGCCTCGTCGCACGACCTCGCCGGTCTTGCCCTGCAGCCGGCTTCGCTGGTGGGCGCGCACAGCAGTCGCATCATGCGCGACATGCTGCACCGCGGTTTCACCACCGTGCGCGATGCCGCCGGCGCCGACTTCGGCCTGCAGGAAGCCGTGGCCGCAGGCTTGTACGAGGGCCCGCGGCTCTTCATCGCGGGCCAGCCCATCAGCCAGACCGGCGGCCACGCCGACCAACGGCCCAAGGGCGTGCGGTCCGAGTTCTTCTGCAGCTGTGCCGGGTTGGGGCTGGCGGGCGCCATCGCCGATGGCGTGGGCGAGGTGCGCCGTGCGGTGCGCGAGCAAGTTCGCAACGGTGCCAACCACGTCAAGATCATGGCCGGCGGGGGCATCAGCAGCCCCACCGATCCCATCGACGGCACCCAGTTCGCCATGGACGAGCTGTGCGCGGCGGTGGAAGAGGCCGAGGCTGCCAATCTCTATGCCCTGGCCCATGCTTACTCGCCGCGCGCGGTGTCTCGCGCGGTGCGGGCGGGTGTGCGTTCCATCGAACACGGCAACCTCGTCGACGAGGCCACGGTCCGCTTGATGAAGACCCACGGGACCTACCTCGTTCCGACGCTGGCCACCTATGCGGCGCTGGGCGTCGAGGGCCTGCGGCTGGGCTGGAGCCCGGCCATGATGGACAAGCTCCAGCGCGTGCAGTCGCGCGGCGTGGACGCCCTTCGCATGGCCCACGCCGAGGGTGTGCCCATCGCCTTCGGGACCGACTTGCTGGGCCACATGCACGAGCGGCAGCTGACCGAGTTCACGCTGCGCTCGGCTGCGATGTCGCCGGTGGAGGTGCTGCAGAGCGCCACCATCGTCGCCGCGCGCCTGATGCGGCAGGAATCGACCATCGGGCAGCTGCGACCCGGCGCCCATGCCGACCTGCTCGTGGTGGATGGCGACCCGACGCAGGACGCCTCGGTGCTGGCGGCCGGTGCGAGTGCCATCCGGCTGCTGATGCAAGGCGGGCGCACCGTGCGCAGCAACCTGGCCGACGCTCAGGGTTGCTGAACTCGCCGCTGCGGCGTTGGGTCGACAGCCTGCAAGTCGCTGTCGCAACCCCGGCCGGCGGCAATCCACCGCAGCGCCACGGCTCGCGTCCATGCGGCAGGCAGCCAGGGCAGGAAGCGGCGGGGCTGGCTCACCATGCCGCAGGCGTAGCGGCCACCGGGGTCCCATCGCAGCGCGGCACAGCGGCCCTGCCTGCGTCGCGTCACCAGCATGCCCAGCGGGCAAGGCTGCGCCGCACAGCAAACCCCGCAGCCGTTGCAGGCCTGGCCTTCGGCTGGCTTGCGCGGGGCGGCTTCGTGCAGCAGGATGACGCGCGGCAGGGTCATCGCTTCGATATCAACACATCGGGGCGGGCGTTGTCAGGAAAGCAGGGGGTTCATCGCGGTCTAATTACCCCGAAGGTCGACGGCTCGGCGAGTGATAGAGTCCCGCGGTCGTTTGGATCCTTCCCGTCCCCTTGCCGCTGAGCGATTTTTGGCAGCAGGGCGGATCGCTAGTCCGCACGCCCGGTGCAGCCGGGGCCGCGGAAGGTTGATCAACCCATCAGAGCGCCGGCAGACCCGGTGCGAAAGGTGAGCGGAATATGATGCAGCAGTACAGGGCGAATTCTTACCTGTTCGGGGGCAACGCGCCCTATGTCGAAGAGTTGTACGAGGCCTACCTCAACAACCCCGGTAGCGTGCCCGAGACGTGGCGCACCTACTTCGACAATCTCCAGCACGTGCCCGCCACCGACGGTTCTGCCGCGCGCGACGTGGCCCACGCTCCGGTGGTCGAAAGCTTTGCCCAGCGCGCCAAGGCCAATGCCTTTGCCCTGAAGGCCAGCGAGGCCGACCTGGCCGTGGCCCGCAAGCAGGTGCACGTGCAGAGCCTGATCGCGGCCTATCGCTTCCTGGGGTCCCGCTGGGCCGACCTGGACCCGCTCAAGCGCACCGAGCGCCCCAAGATCCCCGAACTCGAAACGGCGTTCTACGACCTGACCGAATCCGATCTGGACATCACCTTCTCGGCCGCCAACACGTATTTCAGCAAGGCCGAGCACATGACCCTGCGCGAGATCGTGCAGGCCCTGCGCGAAACCTATTGCGGCACGGTCGGCGCCGAATTCATGCACTGCACCGATCCGGCGGAGAAGCGCTGGTGGCAGGAGCGGCTCGAATCGCGGCGCAGCAAGCCCAATTACAGCGCCGCCGAGAAGATCCACATCCTCGACCGTCTGACGGCCTCAGAAGGCCTGGAGCGCTACCTCCACACCAAGTACGTGGGCCAGAAGCGTTTCAGCCTGGAAGGCGGCGAGAGCTTCATCGCCAGCATGGACGAGTTGGTGCAGCGGGCCGGCGCCTCGGGTGTGCAGGAGATCGTGATCGGCATGGCCCACCGCGGCCGCCTGAACGTCCTGGTCAACACCCTGGGCAAGATGCCGGCCGACCTCTTCGCCGAGTTCGACCACACCGCGCCCGAGGCCTTGCCCTCGGGCGACGTCAAGTACCACCAGGGCTTTTCCAGCGACATCACCACGGCCGGCGGCCCGGTGCACCTGTCGCTGGCCTTCAACCCGAGCCACCTGGAGATCGTCAACCCGGTGGTCGAAGGCTCGGTCAAGGCACGGATGGACCGCCGCGGCGACAAGACCGGCTCGCAGGTGCTGCCGGTGCTGGTGCACGGCGACGCTGCCTTTGCCGGCCAGGGCGTGATCATGGAGACACTGGCCCTGGCCCAGACGCGCGGCTACTTCACCGGGGGCACCGTGCACCTGGTGGTGAACAACCAGATCGGCTTCACCACCAGCGACCCGCGCGACACGCGCTCCACGCTGTACTGCACCGACGTGGTCAAGATGATCGAAGCGCCGGTGCTGCACGTCAACGGCGACGACCCCGAAGCGGTGGTGTGGTGCACCCAGCTGGCCATGGACTACCGCAAGGAGTTTCGCAAGGATGTGGTGGTGGACATCATCTGCTTCCGCAAGCTGGGCCACAACGAGCAGGACACCCCGAGCCTGACTCAGCCGCTGATGTACAAGGTGATCGCCAAGCACCCCGGCACGCGCAAGCTGTACGGCGAGAAGCTGGTGACCCAGGGCGTGCTGCCGGCCACCGGCCCCGACGACATGGTCAAGGCCTTCCGCGCGGCCATGGACGAAGGCCGCCACACGGCCGACCCGGTGCTGACCAACTTCAAGAGCAAATACGCAGTCGACTGGGCCCCCTTCCTGGGCAAGAAGTGGACCGATGCGGCCGACACGGCGCTGCCCCTGGCCGAAGTCAAGCGGCTGGCCGAGCGGCTGACCACCATCCCGGGCAACTTCAAGGTCCACCCGCTGGTCGAGAAAGTGATCGCCGACCGCGCCGCCATGGGTCGCGGCGAGATCAACGTCGACTGGGGGATGGGCGAGACCCTGGCCTATGCCTCGCTGGTGGCCAGCGGCTATGCCGTGCGCCTGAGCGGCGAGGACTCCGGCCGCGGCACCTTCACCCATCGCCACGCCGTGCTGCACGACCAGAGCCGCGAGAAGTGGGACACCGGCACCTACGTGCCGCTGCAGAACGTGGCCGACGGCCAGGCGCCTTTCGTGGTGATCGATTCGCTGCTGTCCGAAGAGGCCGTGCTGGGCTTCGAATACGGCTATGCCAGCGCCGAGCCCAACACGCTCACGATCTGGGAAGCGCAGTTCGGCGACTTCGTCAACGGTGCCCAGGTGGTGATCGACCAGTTCATCGCCAGCGGCGAGGTCAAGTGGGGGCGGGCCAACGGCCTGACCCTGATGCTGCCGCACGGCTATGAGGGGCAGGGGCCCGAGCACAGCTCGGCACGCGTCGAGCGCTTCATGCAGCTGGCTGCCGACAACAACATGCAGATCGTGCAGCCCACCTCGGCCAGCCAGATCTTCCACCTGCTGCGCCGGCAGATGGTGCGCCAGTTCCGCAAGCCGCTGATCATCTTCACGCCCAAGAGCCTGTTGCGTGCCAAGGACGCCACCTCGCCGCTGTCGGAGTTCACCAAGGGCGAGTTCAGGACGGTCATCGGGCCGGCCCGCACCGAGGTCGACGGCGAGAAGGTCAAGCGCGTGATCTGCTGTTCGGGCAAGGTGGCCTACGACCTGATCAGGAAGCGCGACGAGCGCAAGGCCTGGGACGTGGCCATCCTGCGCGTGGAGCAGCTGTATCCGTTCCCGCACAAGGCCTTCGCGGCCGAGATGAAGCGCTTCCCCAACGCCACCGACGTGGTGTGGTGCCAGGACGAGCCGCAGAACCAGGGCGCGTGGTTCTTCGTGCAGCACTACGTGCACGAGAACATGCTCGACGGCCAGAAGCTCGGCTATGCCGGTCGCCCGGCCTCGGCCTCGCCGGCCGTGGGTTATTCGCACCTGCACCAGGAGCAGCAGAAGGCGCTGCTGGAACAGGCCTTCGGCAAGCTGAAAGGCTTCGTGCTGACGAAGTAATGAATCGCCGGGCGCTCCCACGAGACCGCCCGGCGCCGTCATCCACCCCTTGCAACCACCCTGCCGCGCCTGCGGCCGGAGGCCTGCGCGGGGACAACAACATACCCTGAGATAGACCATGTCGATTGTTGAAGTGAAGGTACCGCAACTGTCCGAGTCGGTGGCCGAGGCCACCCTGCTGCAATGGAAGAAGAAGGCCGGCGATGCGGTGGCCATCGATGAAATCCTGATCGAGATCGAGACCGACAAGGTCGTGCTGGAAGTGCCTGCGCCGGCCGCCGGCGTGCTGGCCGAGATCGTGGTGGCCGATGGCGGCACGGTCGTGGCCGAACAGCTGATCGCCCGCATCGACACCGAGGGCAAGGGCGCTGCCGCGGCGCCGGCACCGGTAGCCGCCGCGCCGGCACCCGTGGCCGCACCGGCTGCTGCCGCCCCGACGGGTGGCAGCAAGGCCGATGTGGCCATGCCCGCTGCCGCCAAGCTGCTGGCCGACAACAACCTGAGCGCCTCGTCCATGGCCGGTACCGGCAAGGACGGCCGCGTCACCAAGGGCGACGTGCTGGGCGCCCTGGCGGCGCCAGCGCCGGCCCCGGTGGCCCCCCCGGCGCCGGCCCCCCGTGCGGCCGCACCTGCACCCGTGGCCTTGCCGTCGGTGACGGCACCCGGCGGTGCCGGCTTCGGCGACCGCCCCGAGCAGCGCGTGCCGATGTCGCGCCTGCGTGCCCGCATCGCCGAGCGCCTGGTGCAGTCGCAGTCCACCAACGCCATCCTGACAACCTTCAACGAGGCCAACATGGCCCCGGTGATGGAGATGCGCAAGAAGTTCCAGGACCGCTTCGAGAAGGAACACGGCGTCAAGCTCGGCTTCATGAGCTTCTTCGTGAAGGCCGCCGTGGCCGCGCTGAAGAAGTACCCGATCCTCAACGCCAGCGTGGACGGCACGGACATCGTCTATCACGGCTACTTCGACATCGGCATCGCCGTGGGCTCGCCGCGGGGCCTGGTGGTGCCGGTGCTGCGCAATGCCGACCAGATGTCCTTCGCCGACGTCGAGAAGAAGATCGCCGAATACGGCCAGAAGGCCAAGGACGGCAAGCTCGGCATCGAAGAGCTGACCGGCGGCACCTTCTCCATCAGCAACGGCGGAACCTTCGGCAGCATGCTGTCCACGCCCATCATCAACCCGCCGCAGTCGGCCATCCTGGGCGTGCATGCCACCAAGGACCGCGCCGTGGTGGAAAACGGGCAGGTCGTGGTGCGCCCCATCAACTACCTGGCCATGAGCTACGACCACCGCATCATCGACGGCCGCGAAGCCGTGCTGGGCCTGGTGGCCATGAAGGAAGCGCTGGAAGACCCGGCCCGCCTGCTCTTCGACATCTGAGGCCCTGACCCTGACACCGACCATGAGCAAGAACTTCGACGTCATCGTCATCGGGGCCGGCCCCGGCGGCTACATCGCGGCCATCCGCGCGGCACAACTCGGCTTTGCCGTCGCGTGCATCGACGAGTGGAAGAACGAGAAGGGCGGCCCGGCCCCGGGCGGCACCTGCACCAACGTCGGCTGCATCCCCAGCAAGGCGCTGCTGCAGAGCAGCGAGCACTTCGAGCACGCGGGCCATTCCTTTGCCGACCACGGCATCGGCCTCACCAACCTGAGCATCGACGTGGCGAAGATGCTCGGCCGCAAGAACACGGTGGTCAAGCAGAACAACGACGGCATCCTGTTCCTGTTCAAGAAGAACAAGATCACGTTCTTCCACGGCCGAGGCGCCTTCGGCAAGGCCGTGGACGGCGGCTACGAGATCGTCGTGGGCGACGAGGTGCTGGTGGGCAAGCAGGTCATCGTGGCCACGGGCTCCAATGCCCGGCCGCTGCCCGGCACCCCTTTCGATGAAGAAATGGTGCTGAGCAACGACGGCGCCCTGCGCATCCCGGCCGTGCCCAGGAAGATGGGCCTGATCGGCTCTGGCGTGATCGGCCTGGAGATGGGCTCGGTGTGGCGCCGCCTGGGCGCCGATGTCACGGTGCTGGAAGCCCTGCCGACCTTCCTCGGTGCGGTGGACGAGCAGATCGCCAAGGAAGCGCACAAGGCCTTCACCAAGCAGGGCCTGAAGATCGAGCTGGGCGTGAAGGTCGGGGACATCAAGGTCGGCAAGAAGAGCGTGACCGTGGCCTACACCGACGCCAAGGGCGGGGCGCAGGAGTTGGTGGTTGACAAGCTCATCGTCTCCATCGGCCGGGTGCCCAACACCATCGGCCTGGGCGCGGAGAACGTGGGCCTGAAGCTCGACGAGCGCGGAGCCATCGTGGTGGACGAACTGTGCAAGACCAACCTGCCCGGCGTGTGGGCGGTGGGCGACGTGGTTCGCGGCCCGATGCTGGCGCACAAGGCCGAGGAGGAAGGCGTGGCGGTGGCCGAGCGCATCGCCGGCCAGCACAGCCACGTGAACTTCAACACCATTCCCTGGGTGATCTACACCAGCCCCGAGATCGCCTGGGTGGGCCAGACCGAGCAGCAGCTGAAGGCCGCGGGCCGGGCCTACAAGGCCGGCACCTTCCCGTTCCTGGCCAACGGCCGGGCACGGGCGCTGGGCGACACCACGGGGATGGTGAAGTTCCTGGCCGATGCCGCGACCGACGAGATCCTGGGCGTGCACATCGTGGGCCCGATGGCCAGCGAGCTGATCGCCGAGGCCGTGGTGGCCATGGAATTCAAGGCCAGCAGCGAAGACATCGCGCGGATCTGCCACGCGCACCCGTCGTTGTCCGAGGCCACGAAAGAGGCTGCCCTGGCGGTCGACAAGCGCACACTGAACTTCTGACGTGGGTGTCCGCGAGCTGTACCGGGCCACCCTGGCCGAGCGAGGCTTCCAGAGCGACGCGGCGCAGTTGCGCGCCATCGACGCACTGGAACGCTGCGAGCGCGAATGGGCCGACTACAAGGCCCGGCGCAGCAATCTGCTGACCAAGCTGCTGAGCCGCCCGCCCATCCCCCGGGGGGTCTACATGTATGGCGGGGTCGGGCGCGGCAAGAGCTTCCTCATGGATTGCTTTTTCCAGTCCGTGCCCCTGGTTCGGAAGACCCGCCTGCACTTCCACGAGTTCATGCGCGAAGTGCACCGCGAACTCCAGGAGCTCAAGGGCACCGTCGACCCGCTGGACGAACTGGGCCGGCGCATCGCCCGCCGCTTCCGGCTGATCTGCTTCGACGAGTTCCACGTGGCCGACGTGACCGATGCGATGATCCTGCACCGCCTGCTGGATGCGCTGTTTGCCAACCGCGTGAGCATCGTCACCACCTCCAACTTCCACCCCGACGGGCTGTATCCCAACGGTCTGCATCGCGATCGCATCCTGCCGGCCATCGAGCTGCTGAAGGCCAGGCTGGAAGTGATCAACGTGGACGCGGGCACCGACTACCGGCAGCAGACGCTGGCGGGGCTGAAGGTCTACCACTGCCCTTTGGGCGACGCGGCCGATGCGGCCATGGCCGAGGCCTTCGGCCACCTGGCCGAGAGCCGCGACGAGGAGCCGGTCATGCAGATCGAGCACCGCAGCCTGCAGGCCCTGCGCCGGGCGGGGGGCGTGGTGTGGTTCGACTTCAAGACCTTGTGCGGTGGTCCGCGGTCGCAGAACGATTACCTCGAGATCGCCTCCCGCTTCCACACGGTGCTGCTGTCGGGCGTGCCGCAGATGCCGCCCCGGCTTGCATCGGAGGCGCGCCGCTTCACCTGGCTGGTGGACGTGCTCTACGACCGCCACGTCAAGCTGGTGATGTCGGCAGCAGTGCCCGCCGACCAGCTCTACAACGAAGGTCCACTGGCGCATGAGTTTCCGCGCACGGTCTCGCGACTGCACGAGATGCAGTCGGCCGAATTCCTGGCGCTGGCCCGCCGCGAAGTCGATACTTCGCTGACGTGAGCGGCGACCACCTTCGCTGGACCTTGGCCCTGGGTGCGGGGTGGCTGTGGGCAGCCGGCGTGTTGGCGCAGGCCGCCGCGCTCCCTCCGGTCGGGGCAAGCGCAGCTGGCGGGCAGGCCGAACAGGCCGAGCGGGCCCGTCTGGCAGCCCAGCGCCAGGCCATCACCGCCCGCTTCGCCGCCGAAGAACGCGCCTGCCGCGAACGCTTCGTGGTCACCGCCTGCGTGGACGATGTGCGCGTGCGCCGCCGTGATGCGCTG
>CAIJPE010000274.1 GCA_903822435.1 uncultured beta proteobacterium
AGCCCACGGCCATGAGCACCGTGGCGGTCGTCGACTACGGCATGGGCAACCTGCGGTCGGTCTCGCAGGCGGTGATGCACGTGGCGGCGGGCACGGGGCTGACCGTGCGGGTGACCTCGCGGCCCGAAGAGGTGTACGCGGCCGAGCGGGTGGTGCTGCCCGGCCAGGGCGCGATGCGCGAATGCATGCGCGAGCTGCGCGAATCGGGGCTGCAGGAGGCCGTGCTGCACGCCGCCGCCCACAAGCCGCTGATGGGCGTGTGCGTGGGCATGCAGATGCTGCTGGACCACAGCGAAGAGCAGGACACCCCAGGCCTGGGTCTGGTGCCCGGCCAGGTGCGGCGCTTCCGCCTGGAAGACCAGCTGCAACCCGACGGAAGCCGCTACAAGGTGCCGCAGATGGGCTGGAACCGGGTTCTGCAGAGCCCCCACGCCCTCTGGCAGGGCGTGCCAGAAGGCAGCTGGTTCTATTTCGTGCACAGCTTTTATGCCTGCCCGACCGAGGCCGCGCATACGGCGGGTGAAACAGACTATGGCCTGCGCTTTACCTGCGCCATCGCCCGGGATAACATTTTTGCCACGCAGTTCCACCCCGAGAAGAGTTCCGAACAAGGTTTGGCCCTCTACCGAAACTTCCTGCACTGGAAGCCGTAGCTGCCCATCACCTGCGAGGCCACCCCTGCGGCAACGACCACAGCCTGCAGCCACCCCCACCCACCACGCTCAGCCCGAGCCATGCTCCTCATACCGGCCATCGACCTCAAGGACGGCAAATGCGTCCGCCTTCAGCAAGGCGACATGAATGTCTCCACCACCTTCGGCGAAGATCCGGCAGCGATGGCGTTGCGCTGGCTCGAAGCCGGTGCGAGGCGCTTGCACCTGGTGGATCTCAACGGGGCCTTTGCCGGCAAACCCGTCAACGAAGGGGCGGTGAAAGCCATCCTGCGTGCGGTGGGCGACCAGATCCCCGTGCAACTGGGCGGCGGCATCCGCGACCTGGACACGATCGAGCGCTTCCTCGACGACGGCCTGAGCTACGTGATCATCGGAACGGCCGCCGTGAAGAGCCCCGGCTTCCTGAAGGACGCCTGCACGGCCTTCGGCGGCCACGTGATCGTGGGCCTGGATGCCAAGGACGGCAAGGTGGCCACCGACGGCTGGAGCAAGCTCACCGGCCACGAGGTGGTGGACCTGGCGAAGAAGTTCGAGGATTACGGCGTCGAAGGCGTCATTTACACCGATATCGGCCGGGACGGCATGCTCACGGGCATCAACATCGACGCGACGGTCAAGCTCGCGCGCGCCCTGAGCATCCCGGTGTTCGCGTCGGGCGGCCTGTCGGGCATGGCCGATATCGAAAAGTTGTGCGCGGTGGAGTCCGAGGGGATCGAAGGCGTGATCTGCGGGCGGTCCATCTACACCGGCGCGTTGGACTTCACGGCGGCGCAGACGCGGGCCGACGAACTCGGCAAGGCCTGAAACGAAAGAGCCCGCGCGAAGCGGGCTCAGGCTCGAACCGGGCCTGCGCCGGTTCAAATCGTTGGCGCGATCAGGCCTGGCGCTTGCGCACGATGAAGCCCACCGCCCCCAAGCCCGCCAGCATCAGGGCGTAGGTGCCCGGCTCGGGGACGACGGCTGTCGGGCCCTGCAGGTAGCCTTCGATCTCACCACCGGCGAACGCCGTGGTGTGCACGTTCACGTAGGCCTGGCCGGCAGCGGCACCCGTCAGCATGGTGTAGAACGCGGTCGAGCCCAACGTGAAGCTGTTGCTGTAGATACCCGAGGTCACGCCGGTGGTGAACCCCGTGAAGGCCAGGGCGACCGAGGCGTTGGTCGGCGGCGCGGCGCAGCAATGGATGTGGCTGGCTGTGGTGGGCGCCGTCAGGCCGGAAAAGAACTCGGTCACGGACACCGTCAAGGTGGTGGTGTCGAAAGCCACCGCCGCGACACCGGTGCCGGGCGACGCATTGGGCGGGTTTTCGGTCAGGCCCGACAGCGAGGCAGCGTACACATAGGTGATGGCGCTGGCGGGTGTGGCGGCGGCCAGGCCCATGACGGCCCCGGCAAGTAGGGATAGGGTCTTGAGGCTCACGGCAATTCACTCCTGATGGGTTGTATGCGGGTTGTTCCCGACTTGTGTGTCGATCTTGGGGCAAATCGCTGCAGCCGCACATCACCACCCCCCTGGATGGGGGGTTTGCAAGGGGGCACAATCGTTTCCATGCTCGCAAAACGAATCATCCCGTGTCTAGACGTCACCGGCGGCCGCGTCGTCAAAGGGGTCAATTTCGTTGAACTGCGGGATGCCGGTGATCCGGTGGAGATCGCCGCACGCTACAACGACCAGGGCGCCGACGAACTGACCTTCCTGGACATCACCGCCACCAGCGACGGCCGCGACCTGATCCTGCACATCATCGAGGCCGTGGCTTCGCAGGTATTCATCCCGCTGACCGTGGGCGGTGGCGTGCGAACGGTGGAAGACGTGCGGCGGCTGCTCAACGCCGGCGCCGACAAGGTCAGCTTCAATTCGGCGGCCGTGGCGCGCCCGGCGGTGATCCGCGAGGCCTCCGACAAATACGGTGCGCAGTGCATCGTCGTGGCCATCGATGCCAAGCGGCGCCCGGGCCCGCAGCCCGGCTGGGACGTCTACACCCACGGCGGCCGCAAGAACACGGGCCTGGACGCGGTGGCGTGGGCCCGTGAGATGGCCGAACACGGCGCCGGTGAGATCCTGCTCACGAGCATGGACCGCGACGGCACCAAGATCGGCTTCGATCTCGACCTCACCCGCGCCGTGTGCGACGCGGTGCCGGTACCGGTCATCGCATCGGGCGGCGTGGGCGCGCTGGAGCATCTCAGTGAAGGCATCCGCATCGGTGGCGCCGACGCGGTGCTGGCCGCCAGCATCTTCCATTACTGCGAGTTCACGGTCGGCCAGGCCAAGGCACTGATGGCGCGCGATGGCATCCCGGTCCGCCTGTAGCGCTGCAGCCGATGAAGAATGAGGTCCGCCTGATCGGCGGCAGTTTCCGCCGCAGCAAGCTGCCCGTGGCCGATCGACCGGGGCTGCGGCCCACGCCCGACCGCGTGCGCGAGACGCTGTTCAACTGGCTGGGCCAGGACCTCCATGGCTGGCGGGTGCTGGACGCCTTTGCCGGCAGTGGCGCACTGGGCTTCGAAGCCGCCTCTCGCGGCGCCGCCGAGGTGCTGCTGCTCGAGCAGGATGCGGTGCTGGTGGCGAGCCTGCGCCAGTCGCAGCAGCGGCTGGGTGCCGCCGCCCTGCGCGTAGAGCGTACCGACGCCCTGAACTGGCTGGCCCGCGCGGCCCCTGCCCGCTTCGAGTTGGTGATGCTGGACCCGCCCTTCGACTCGGGATGGGCCGCCGATGCCGCACAGGCCGCCGCACCGCTGGTGGTCCCCGGCGGCTTCCTGTACGTGGAATCGCCGGCCCCGTTGCCCAGCCCACCAGGCGCCCTGCAGGTCTGGCGCAACCTGCGTGCCGGTGCCGTGCACGCCCAGCTGTTTTTGCAGCCGGCCTGAGCGCGGCTACACTGCCCGCCCACCTGCGCTGCCCGAGGATCGCGCCGTGACCATGACCGCACCCCTGACCGCCGTCTACCCAGGCACCTTCGATCCCATGACCTTGGGCCACGAAGACCTGATGCGCCGCGCATCCAAGCTCTTCGACCGGCTGGTGCTGGCCGTGGCTGCCGGGCACCACAAACGCACCATGTTCACCATTGCCGAGCGCGTGGACATCGCACAGGAGATCGCGGCGCCCTACCCCAACGTCGAAGTGACGCCCTTCCGGGGCCTGCTGCGCGATTTCGTGGTCGATATCGGCGGCAAGGTGGTCATCCGCGGCCTGCGGGCCGTGAGCGACTTCGAATACGAGTTCCAGATGGCGGGCATGAACCGCCAGCTCATGCCCGAGGTCGAAACCGTCTTCATGACACCATCGGACCAGTTCCAGTTCGTCAGCGGCACGTTCGTGCGAGAGATCGCCAGCCTGGGCGGCGATGTGTCGAAGTTCGTGGCACCCTCGGTGCTGCGCCGGCTGAAGGAACGCGTGAACCAGGTGGAAGGCTGAGGGCTGAAGACGATGGCGCTGTGGATCACCGAAGAATGCATCAACTGCGATGTCTGCGAGCCCGAGTGCCCGAACCAGGCCATCTCGATGGGCGCCGAGATCTATGAGATCGACCCTGGCCGCTGCACCGAGTGCGTGGGCCACTTCGACGAGCCCCAGTGCGTGCAGGTGTGCCCCGTGAGCTGCATCCCGGTCAATCCCGACTGGGTCGAGACGCCGCACCAGCTTCTTGAAAAGTATCAGCGCCTGCAAGCCGGGCCGGCGGGTGGCGGCGCTTCTTCTTCGGCGGCGTCACCGGCACCAGCGGCTTGAAGACGGGCCGGGGCGGCATCGGCATGCCGGCGGCACCGGCCTGCGGAACCTGCGCCTCGCGCCGCAAGCGCTCCAGCCGCAGCCCATCGGCCAGCCTTCGTTCGCGCGCCGCCGTCTCCTGTGCCGCCATCACGTCGGCTTCGGGGCGGACATCGGCCACCTGCACGCTGCGGCCGTCGTTGCAGGGCCGGTCGGTGTAGCTGCGCCCATCGGGGCCACAGCGCCACACGGTCTGCGCTTGCGCGCCCGCCACGGAGCCGGCCAGCGCCAGGACTGTGGCGAGCCGGAGGGCCCAGGCGCTCACGGCTTTTCTTCTTCCTCGGCCGGGGCCGTGGGTTCAGCCGGTGTGGATGGCTCGCGCCGCGGGGGCTTGGGCCGTGGCGGCTGGGCGTGGACGAGGGCCAGCGCCCGGTCCATGGCCCCTTCGATGAAGGCGTCGCTGGCCTTCAACGAGCGGTCGATGGCGACTTCGATGGCCTCGCGGTCGTGGGGTGCCGGCTTCTTGAGCACATAGTTGGCCACTTCGGACTTGACGCCCGGGTGGCCGATGCCCAGCCGCAACCGCCAGAAGTCGAGTGTGCCCAGCAGGCCGTGGATGTCCTTCAGGCCGTTGTGGCCGGCGGCACTGCCGCCGAACTTCAGCTTGGACTGCCCGGGCAGCAGGTCGAGTTCGTCGTGGACGACGAGGATCTCGCTCGGCTCGATCTTGAAGAAACGGGCCAGCGGCGCCACCGAGGCGCCCGAGCGGTTCATGTAGGTCATGGGCTCGAGCAGCCACACCACCGAGCCCGCGTGCGTGACCCGGGCCGCCAGGCCCTGGTAGGTGCGCTCAGTGACCAGACGTGCATTCAACTTCTGCGCCAGCGCATCGATGAACCAGAAGCCCGCGTTGTGCCGCGTGGCTTCGTACTCAGGGCCCGGATTTCCCAGGCCGACGAACAATCGAATCATGAGCCGGATTATGCGAGGCCCGGAAACGACGAGGCCCCATCGAAATGGGGCCTGCCGAAAGGGGGGTTGCCCGCCACCCAGGGCGTGCCGAGGGGCTGGCGGGCGGGTCAGATCCCTACTTCTGGTTCTGCTTTTCGGTCTTCTTGGGCTTGGCCTTGCCCTTTTCAGGCGCGGTCACCACGGTCACGGGGGCCGCTTCCTCTTCGATCTTGGGCACCGTCACGGCCACGATGACCGGATTCTGCGTGCCGTGCTTGACGGCCTTGATGCCCTCAGGCAGCTTCAGGTCGCTGGCGTGCAGGCTGGTGCCCTTGACCAGGCCCGACAGGTCGATGGTGACGAACTCGGGCAGCGCGGCCGCCAGGCATTCGATCTCGAGGTCCAGGCGCACGTGGCTGACCAGGCACTTGTCGGTCTTGACGGCCACGGAGTTTTCTTCGCCCGTGAAGTGCAGCGGCACCTTCTTGCGCAGCTTGGTGGTCTCGTCCACGCGCTGGAAGTCGATGTGCATGACGATGGGCTTCCACGCGTGCATCTGGAAGTCGCGCAACAGGACCTTCTGGGTCTGGCCGGCCAGTTCCATCTCGAGGATCGAGGAGTGGAACGCCTCCTTCTTCAGCGCGAAGAACAGCGCGTTGTGATCGAGCTCGATCATCTTGGGAGTGCCGGCGCCGTAGACGATACCGGGCACCTTCGCGGCGTTGCGCAGGCGGCGGCTCGCTCCGGTCCCCTGCAGCGTACGCTCGTAAGCGGTGAATTTCATGGTGATTCCCAAAGTCGAAAGAGCCGGCTTGCGCCGGCAGGAAGGCGGGCGCCCGCGACCAGGCTGCCCATCAGGAACGGGCTGTTCGCCCGTGCCGGCCGGTGCCCGAAGGCGCCGGCGCGTGCTCTAGAAGTTGCTGTTCTGCTCCGAGAAGAGGGAGGTGACGGACTCGCCGTCGCTGATGCGGCGCATGGTCTCGGCAAACAGGAAGGCCACCGACAGCTGCCGGATCTTGGGGCACTGCCGGGCGGCTTCGCCCAGCGCGATGGTGTTGGTGACCACGACCTCGTCGATCTGCGAGGCCGCGATGCGCTCCACGGCCGTGCCCGAGAACACGGGGTGCGTGCAATAGGCGTAGACGGTCCGGGCCCCGCGTGCCTTCAGCACCTCCGCCGCTTTCACCAGCGTGCCGGCGGTGTCGATCATGTCGTCCATGATCACGCAGTTGCGGCCTTCGATCTCGCCGATGACGTGCATGACTTCAGAGACGTTGGCCGTGGGACGGCGCTTGTCGATGATGGCCAGATCGCAGCCCAGCTGCTTGGCCAGTGCGCGGGCGCGCACCACGCCGCCGACGTCGGGCGAAATCACGACCAGGTTGCTGTAGTTCTTGCTCTTCACATCCGACAGCAGGACCGGGCTGGCGTAGATATTGTCCACGGGGATGTCGAAGAAGCCCTGGATCTGGTCGGCGTGCAGGTCCATGGTGAGCAGGCGCTCGACGCCCACCGTCTCGAGCATGTTGGCCACGACCTTGGCGCTGATGGGCACGCGCATGCTGCGCGGGCGGCGGTCCTGCCGGGCATAGCCGAAGTACGGGATCACGGCCGTGATGCGCCGGGCACTGGCCCGCTTCAGCGCGTCGATCATGATCATGAGTTCCATCAGGTTCTCATTGGTCGGCGCGCTGGTGGGCTGCATCACGAAGACATCGCGCGCCCGGACGTTCTGCTGGATCTCGACCGTGACTTCACCATCGGAGAAGCGACCCACTGCCGCCTGGCCGAGTTCGATGCCGAGGTGCGACGCGATCTCTTGCGCCAGCACCGGGTTGGCATTGCCGGTGAACAGCACGGTGTTGAACAGCACGGTGGACTCTCCGCTGGGATATGCCGGCAGCAGCGCGGCGGGCTCTCTGAAGCCTGGAGCAGGCGGCGATCGGGCCGACCGGCTGCGTGCAGTTTTGGCAGGGGAGGAAGGACTCGAACCCTCGCATGTCGGAATCAAAATCCGATGCCTTGACCAACTTGGCGACTCCCCTACACAGGACACGGCGCGAACCGTGACCGTCAACCCTTCAGTCGGCCCAGTCCCTCAAGGGGTGCTGGACCAAGCTGCGGCACATCCGACCCACCCAACCCGCAGCCATCTCTGCTTCGGGAAATGTCGCCACAGGCGAACCGGACTTGCCTGAATCTGTCTTCAATCTCGAAAAAACCGCACTACCCGAACCCGTCATGCGGCTGTTGCCGAACCGGTCCTCAAGCCAACGGGCGGCTTCGCCGACTTCTTCGCAGACCGCTTGCGCAGCGCGTTGAAGATCGTTCTTTCCGAAGCCTTGATCCGTCTTCTGCCTGACGTGCTCAAGATAGCCCGCAAGTATAACAGGCTCGGAGTCCCTCACCAGCGCCGGATGGGTGAAGATGTCGCGTGTGGCGATGGCCGCTTCGGGCTTGACCACGGCAAAGGCCATCGGCGGCAGCTCGATCGGGGTGAGCCGCTCGCCGATGCCTTCGACGAAGGCGTGCTGCCCGCCGATGAAGAATGGCACGTCGGCACCCAGCGACAAGCCCAGGGCGGCCAGCCGTTCGCGCGGCCAGCCCAGGCCCCAGAGCCGGTTCAACGCCAACAGGGTGCTCGCCGCGTCCGAACTGCCGCCGCCCAGGCCCGCACCCCAAGGCACGTTCTTCATGATCGAGATGTCGGCACCCAGCGTGGTGCCGCTTTGCGCCTGCAGGGCCCGGGCAGCGCGCAGGCACAGGTCATCGGCGGGCAGCGCGGGGCCCAGGTCATGCCGAAGCAGGCGCCCGTCGTGGCGCACCTCGAGGTGCAGGGCGTCCGCCCAGTCGATCAGCACGAAGGGCGATTGCAGCAGGTGATAGCCATCCGGCCGCCGGCCCAGCACGTGCAGGAACAGGTTCAGCTTGGCCGGAGCCGGCACGTCGTGGATTGATCGCAACACCATCCTCAGTCGCTCCCATCCAGGCGTACGCGCAGCAGGACCGCGGGCGGTGCCACGCGGCGTGCCTCGATGATGCCCTGGGCGCGGCGGTCCAGTGCGACCTGCCAGCCCAGTTGCTCGAATCCGGAGCTGCCGGGCACATGGCCTGCGCCGGGCCACGGCCGGCCGGCGAGCCAGTCGGGCAGCGCGGCCAGGGGCAATGCCTCGCCGAGGGCCTCGCGCGAAAGCTCGTCCAGGCTCTGGAACTGCCGCTCGCCAGAAGAGGTGCCCAGCGACACCCCTGTCGCAGACCAGCGGGCGCGCGCCACCTGTGTGCCCAGCGGCGTGTTCAGGCGCAACTCGCCCTGGGTGCCGTCGCCACGCAGGTCGAAGGCGGCGCTCATGCTGCGCGCGGGCTGATCGGCCAGGGCCTCCACGCGCACCTGCAGCCGCCCGCTCGTCCATTCGCCCTGGCCGGTCCCAAGGGGCGGGCTGGCGCACGCAACCAGGCCCAGCACCGCGCACCAGGACAGCACGCGCGCGACGCGCGCCAGCCGCACCGGGGCGGGCCCCGGCCATGCCCGCGCGGTCACGGCTCGACGTGCAGCCGGGTCAGGGTCTCGTTGAGCACGTCGTTGGTTGAATCGCGCCCCTTGGCATCGTTGAACACGCGGCGGGCTTCGTCGCGCTGGCCGCTTTGCCAGAGGACCTCACCCAGGTGGGCCGCGATCTCGACATCAGGGCGGGCGCTGTATGCCCCGCGCAGCAGGCGCAGGGCCTCGTCGCGGTTGTCCAGCCTGTACTCGACCCAGCCCAGGCTGTCGGTGATGAAGGGGTCGCCCGGCGAGAGCTCGAGTGCACGCTTGATGAGTTCGCGGGCCTCGGGCAGCCGCTGACTGCGGTCGGCCAGCGAATAGCCCAGGGCGTTGTGCGCGTGGGCGTTCTCGGGCTTGAGCTGGATGACCCGGCGCAGCAGCCGTTCCATCTCGTCCATCCGCTCGATCTTCTCGGCCATCATGGCCTGCTCGTACAGCAGGTCGGGGTCGTCGCTGAACCGGGCGCTGGCATCGGCCAGCACGTCGAAGGCTTCGCGCCACTGGCGCGCTTCGCGCAGCACGCCGGCTTCGGCCACCAGCTTGGCGCGAGCGTCGTCGGCCCGCCGCTCGGGCACCTTGCGGATCAGCTCGCGCGCCTGCTGCAGCTTGCCTTGCCGGACCAGCATCGAGGCGCGGCGGCTTTGCACCTCCAGCGCCCGCTGCGGGTCTTCGATCTTGTTCAGCCAGCCTTCGGCAGCCGGGTAGTCGCCACGCTGCTCGGCCGTCTGGGCCAGCATCAGCCAGGCCTGGACCAGGCCCTGCTCGGGCTTGGCCGGGGCGTCTTCGTCCTCGTCGCCGTCGGCTTCGGGCGAGCCATCGGCCATGGTGGGTGTGGCCGAAGCGGCCATCGTCACCGATCCGGCGTTCTGGGCCTGCACGAGCGAGATGTAGCGCAGCAGCGCGGCCTCGCCTTCCTTGGGGTGCTTGAGCTCGAGCTCGAGCGCCCCCAGCGACAGGAAGACCGGGGCCAGCTCGGGCTGCTGCTTGGACGCGATCTGCAACTGGTGCACCGCATCCTCATAGCGCTGACCGCCAGTGAGCAGCCGCACGTACGTCAGCCGCAGAGCGGGCTCGGCGGTGCCCTGGCCGAGGTAATCGCGCACCAGATCTTCGGCCGCAGGCCGCTCGCGCATGAGTTCCATGGCCAGCAACACGGGCCCGGGGGCCGCTGGCTCCAGGGTGTGCGCCTCGCGCGCCAGGTCCAGCGCCCGGTCGGGCTCGTGCGCTTCCAGCCAGGCACGCCCCGTGGCAACGCGGGCTGGCACCTGAGTGGCGCTGGCCTGGCGATAGGGCTTGAGGGTGGTTTCGAAGACCGTGGCCACGGACTTCGGGTCGGCCGCGCGCTGCATCAGGCGGGGCAAGGCCATGATCAGCCCGGGCCGGTCGGCCTCGGGCGTGAGGGCCAGCAGCGCCTGCATCGATTCACCCAGCCCGTCGGGCCGGTTGAGCATGAGCTGGATCTGCATCTGCATGCGGATGGCATCCAGCGAATCGGGGCTGGCCTGGCGCCAGGCCTGGGTGGCCGCCAGGGCCTGGTCGCCCGCGCGGGCCTGCAGGGCGATGTCGGCCGCACGGCGGAACAGGCCGTCGTCCCCGCTGCGCCGGGCTGCATCGAGCATGAGCTGATAGGCGCTGCCCGGGTCACCCCCGTTGAGCGCCATCTCGGCCACCAGCAACTGGTTGAAGAGCGGCGCGTCCATGGCCGAGTTGGCCGGCGGCGGCTCGGCGGACTGGGCCCGGGCCGGCCGGGCCAGTCCCATGGCCAGCACCGCGGCCGCCACACTCGTTGCAAGAACCCAACAGCGAAGACTGGGGCGGCTCATTCGGGCTTGCATGGGTTGACTCATGGGGTGTTGAGTCATTCTCACATAATGAGTTCATGCCTGAGCTCCCCGAAGTAGAGGTCACGCGGCGGGGCATTGCCGCCCCGCTGCGGGGCGCGCGTGTGCTGGGCGCCCGCCTGGGCAAGCCCCTGCGCTGGCCGCTCGGCCGCCCGGCCGAGGCGCTGGTCGGAACGCGCGTGGGCGATGTCGGCCGCCGCGGCAAGTACCTGTGGCTGCCGCTGGCCGGAGCCGAAGGCCACGACGGCGGGCTGCTCGTGCACCTGGGCATGTCGGGCTCGCTGGCGCTGCTGGACCCGGCCCGCGACACCGTACCCCCGCCGGGCCCGCACGACCATTTCGATCTCGTCACCGACCGCGGCACCCTGCGGCTGAACGACCCTCGACGCTTCGGCGCCGTGGTGTGGTCGCCTTCGATGCAGCACGACCCCGCCGCATCGCTGCTGCTGCGCCTGGGGCCGGAGCCCTTCGACCCGGCACTGACGCCGCAACGCTTCCACGCCGAGCTGCACCGGCGCCGCACGCCGATCAAGGCCTTGCTGCTGTCGGGCGAGGTGGTGGTGGGCGCCGGCAACATCTACGCCTGCGAAGCGCTCTTCCAGGCGGGCATCCACCCGGCACTGCGGGCCGACAAGATCAGCCGGCCCCGAGCCGAACGCCTGCTGGCGGCGGTGCGTGCCACGCTGGCACGGGCGCTGGAGGTGGGTGGATCGACGCTGCGCGACTTCAGCGACGC
>CAIJPE010000275.1 GCA_903822435.1 uncultured beta proteobacterium
CACGGGGGCGTGCGCCACACGCTGGCGCTGGCTCCGACGGGCGCGGGCTCGTGGGCGGGCACCCTCACGCTGGGCGATCCGGCCCTGTGGTGGCCCCACACCCATGGCGAGCCTGCCCTGTACGCGGCCAGCCTGCGGGTGGACGGCACGCGGCTGGCCTGCCGCCCCATCGGCTTTCGCACCATCGAGTGCGTGCAGGCCGATGGCGGGTTTGCACTGCACGTCAACGGCGTGCCGGTGTTTGCGCGCGGCGCCTGCTGGACACCCCTGGACCCCGTGCGGCTGCACGGCACGCCGGCCCAGTACCAGGCCGCCCTGGCCCAGGTCCGTGCAGCGGGAATGAACATGCTCCGGGTGCCGGGCAGCCTGGTGTATGAAGCGGAGGCCTTCTTCGACGCTTGCGATGCCCACGGCGTGCTGGTCTGGCAGGACTTCATGTTCGCCAACATGGACTACCCGGCCGACGACGCCGCCTTCATGGCCAGCGTGCAGGCCGAGGTGGCGCAGCAGCTGGCCCGCTGGCAGGGCCGCGCCTGCCTGGCCGTGCTGTGCGGCAACAGCGAAGTCGGCCAGCAGGCCGCGATGTGGGGCGCGCCCCGCGCGCTGTGGGAACCGGTTCTGTTCCACGCCGCCCTGCCGGCGTGGTGTGCACAGGCCTTGCCGGATACCCCCTATTGGCCCTCCAGCGCCCATGGCGGCAGCATGCCCTTCGCGCCCGACAGCGGCACCTGCTCCTACTACGGCGTGGGGGCCTATGGCCGCCCGGCGGGTGATGCCGTGGCCAGCCGCCTGCGCTTTGCCACCGAATGCCTGGCCTATGCCAACGTGCCGGAGGCGCCCGCGCTGGACCGCATGCCCGGCGGACGCGGGCAGCGCGTGCACCACCCGAGCTGGAAGGCACGCTCGCCGCGCGACCTGGGCGCCGGCTGGGATTTCGACGACGTGCGCGACCAGGCCGTGGCGCGCCTTTTCGGCATCGACCCGGTAGCCCTGCGCAGCAGCGACCCCGAGCGCCACCTCATGCTGGGCCGCGTGGCCGTGGCGCGCAGCTCCGCCGCGGCCTTCAGCCAGTGGCGCCGCCAGGGCTCGGTGTGTGCCGGGGCCCTGGTGTGGTTCCTGCGCGACCTGTGGGCCGGGGCCGGATGGGGGCTGCTCGACGAGCAGGGCGCACCCAAGTCCACCTGGCACGCCTTGTCGGCCGTGCTGCAGCCCGTTACGCTGCTGTTGACCGACGAAGGGCTCAACGGCCTGCACCTGCACCTGCCCAACGAGACGGCCCGGCCGGTCGCTGCCCGCCTGAGCGTGCGCACCTGGCGTGGCGAGCACGCGCTGGAGCAGGCCGGGCGTGACTGCCTGCTGGCGCCGCGCTCGGTCACGCGCATCGCGGTGCAGGACCTCTTCGACCAGTTCATCGACGCGAGTTGGAGCTATCGCTTCGGCCCCCCGCCATTCGACGTGCTGGTGGCCACGCTGCAGGACGCTGACGGCACCGTGCTCGGCGAGGCCACGCACCTGTGCGAGGGCCTGGCAGGTGCCGCGATGGCCGACCCCGCCCTGCAGGCCCGCTGGCGCCCTCTGGGCGACGGACTGGCCGAGGTGACGGTGCAGGCCCGCACCGTGGCGCTGTCGGTGCACTTCGCGCTGGAAGGGTGGCGTGCCGAGTCCGCCTACTTCGATTTGGCCCCTGGCGCCGTGCGGCACGTCCGGCTGCATCGCATCGCGGTGCCCCATTCACCCCTGGCGGACAGCATCCGGGGCTGCGTGCTGGCGGCCAATGCCGCAAGGCCGGTGCTGCTGCAGGCGGCCTGAGCACCCGATGAACGATCCCACCCGGCCCGCACCCGAGTACTTCGGCCCCGAAGACCGGCCGCTGCTGGGCTGGCTGCAACGGCCGCCGCGGCCCCAGGGCCTGGGCGTGCTGCTGTGCCCGCCGCTGGGCCACGAACTGATCCACAGCCACCTCACCTTGCGCGCGCTGGCCCAGGCCATCGCAGGCCGCGGGCTGCCCGTGCTGCGCCTGGACTACGCGGGCACCGGCGATTCGGCCGACCCGCCCCAGGATGGCGCACCCGGCGGGGCCTGCCCGGCCTGGCTGGCGTCCATCGACGCCGCCATCGCCCACCTGCAGGCCCGTGGCGGCGTGCAACGGGTGGCCTTGCTGGCCGTGCGCAGCGGCACGCTGCTGGCGGCCACGGTGGCTGCCCGCCACCCCGATGTGGCCGCACTGGTGGCCCTGGCGCCGGTGTGCTCGGGCCGCCGGCTCTTGCGCGAGTGGCGCGCGCTGTCCGCCAGTGCTGCGCTGGCCTCGACCCGTGGCGACGGGGCGCTGGAGGTGGCCGGTTTCACGTTCGACGCCCTCACCTGCGCGGCAGTGGAGGCCATCGAGCTGGGCGAGTTGCGCTGGCCTGCCGCGCTGGCGGTGAGCGTGATCGACCGGGACGACCTGCCCGCGGCCGAGCGCTGGATCGCGCAGTTGCAGCAGGCAGGCCTGGCCGTGCAGCACGACCGGCACTCCGGCCTGGCGGCGATGCTGGACGAGCCGCAGCGCCACGTGGTGCCGGTGGATGCGGTGCAGGCCTGCGCGGATTGGCTGGCCCGCCTGGGCCCTGCGCCCCCGGCGCACGGGCAAGCCCGCGCGGCCATGCCGGCCCCGGCCCCGGCCCGCGAGTCGGCAGCCATGGGCGGCGGGGTGCGCGAAAGCGTGTTGCGCATCGGCCGCCACAAGGACCGCCGGGCGGTGGAACTGATGGGCATCCTGGCCGAGCCCACCAGCGATGCGCAGGCCGAGCCGGGGCCCGTGGTGCTGCTGCCCAACACCGGGCCGGTGCACCACATCGGCGGGCATCGGCTCTATGTGGACCTGGCACGCGGGCTGGCCGGCCGCGGCTGCCGCGTGCTGCGCTTCGACCTGTCGGGCCTGGGCGACAGCCCCGCCCGTCCGGGCGAGGCCCCCGGCGCCATCTACGGGCCTCGCGCGGTCGACGACGTGGCGCAGGCGGTGGCCGAGGCGCGCCAGCGCTGGCCCGGCCAGGAGATCGTGCTGCTGGGCCTGTGCGCGGGGGCCTATCACGCGTTGAAATCGGCCGTGGCGGGCAGCCGGGTGGCCCGTGCCGTGATCGTCAACCCGCTCGTCTACCACTGGAAGGACGGCATGACGCTGGAGGCAGCCGAGGGAGCCCTGCAGGCGGTGTACTACCGCAGCAAGTGGCGCCGGCTGGAGAGCTGGAAGCGGCTGGCTTCGGGGCGCTCGGACCTGCGGCTGCTGGCCCAGGTGGTGGGCCGGCGCCTGGCGGACCTGGCTGGCGCCCTGCGCGCCCGGCCGCACCCGGCGACCACCACCGTTGCGGCCCCGCGCGACGACCTGGCGCAAGAACTGGAGCAGGCTGCCGGCTTCGGTACCCGCCTGGACTTCGTGTTCTCGCAGGACGAACCCGGCTGGCCGATGCTGCAGCAGCAGGCCGCCGCGGCCGTTCGGCGGCTGCGCGGGCTGGGGCTGCTCTCGGTGCAACACCTGGCACGGGCCGACCACACCTTCAGCACCGAGGACGCCCGCCGCCGGCTGACCGCCTGCGTGGTGGGCCTGCTGTGGCCGCATGCGGTTGAACCGCAGGCCCCGGCCGACCTGGCCGTGGCCCTGGCGTCGCTGGACATGACGCGACAAGGGTCTTGACGACGGGCCGCTCGACCCCATCTGCTGGGCAATCGAGGAGAGTGCCCATGCGATTCGACAAACTGACCACCGCCTTCCAGCAAGCCCTGCAGGACGCCAGCAGCGCGGCCGTTGCGCGTGACAACCCCTACATCGAGCCGGCGCACCTGCTGGCTGCGATGCTGGTCCAGCCCGATGGCCCCAAGGCCCTGCTGGACCGTGCCGGCGCCAACACGGCTGCCCTGACCACTGCGATGGAGACCGCCATCCGCAACCTGCCCCAGGTGCAGGGCGGCGGCCAGGCCGTGCAGGCCGGGCGTGATTTGCAACAGCTGTTGCAGGCCGCCGACAAGGAAGCCACCAAGCGCGGCGACCAGTTCATCGCCAGCGAGATGTTCCTGCTGGCCCTGGCCGATGCGAAGACCGACATGGGCGGCATCGTGCGGGGCCATGGCCTGACGCGCAAGGCGCTGGAAGCCGCCGTGGAAGCCGTGCGCGGCGGTCAGTCGGTGGACAGCGCCGACAGCGAAGGCCAGCGCGAGGCGCTGAAGAAGTACACGCTCGACCTGACCGAGCGCGCCCGCCAGGGCAAGCTCGATCCCGTGATCGGCCGCGACGACGAGATCCGCCGCGCGATCCAGGTCCTGCAGCGGCGCAGCAAGAACAACCCGGTGCTGATCGGCGAACCCGGCGTGGGCAAGACCGCCATCGTCGAAGGCCTGGCGCAGCGCATCGTCAACGGCGAAGTGCCCGAGACGCTCAAGAACAAGCGCGTGCTGGTGCTGGACATGGCCGGCCTGCTGGCCGGTGCCAAGTTCCGCGGTGAATTCGAGGAACGGCTGAAGTCGGTGCTCAAGGAAGTGGCCCAGGACGAAGGCCGCATCATCCTGTTCATCGACGAGCTGCACACCATGGTGGGCGCCGGCAAGGCCGAGGGCGCCATCGACGCCGGCAACATGCTCAAGCCCGCCCTGGCGCGCGGCGAGTTGCATTGCATCGGTGCCACCACGCTGGCCGAATACCGCAAGTACGTCGAGAAGGACGCCGCGCTGGAGCGCCGCTTCCAGAAGGTGCTGGTCGAGGAGCCGAGCGTGGAGGCCACCGTGGCCATCCTGCGCGGCCTGCAGGAGAAGTACGAGGTCCACCACGGCGTGGAGATCACCGACCCGGCCATCGTGGCCGCGGCCGAGCTCAGCCACCGCTACATCACCGACCGCTTCCTGCCCGACAAGGCCATCGACCTGATCGACGAGGCCGCGGCCAAGGTCAAGATCGAGATCGACTCCAAGCCCGAGGCGATGGACCGTCTGGACCGCCGGCTGATCCAGCTGAAGATCGAACGCGAGGCCGTGCGCAAGGAAAAGGACGAGGCCTCGATCAAGCGCATGGGCCTGATCGAGGAAGAGATCGCCAGGCTCGACCGCGACTACAACGACCTGGAAGAGATCTGGAAGAGCGAGAAGGCCGCGGCCCAGGGCTCGGCCCACGTGAAGGAAGAGATCGACCGCACGCGCCAGCAGATCGAGGAGCTCAAGCGCAAGGGCGATTTCAACAAGGTGGCCGAGTTGCAGTACGGCAAGCTGCCCGAGCTGGAAAAGCGCCTGAGAGAGGCTCAGGCCACCGAGACGGGCAAGAACAAGAGCGGGCGCCCGCAATTGCTGCGCACCATGGTCGGCGCCGAAGAGATCGCCGAGGTGGTGTCACGCGCCACCGGCATCCCCGTGAGCAAGCTGATGCAAGGCGAGCGCGACAAGCTGCTGCAGATGGAAACCAAGCTGCATGAGCGCGTGGTGGGCCAGGACGAGGCCATCACGGCCGTGGCCGATGCCATCCGCCGTTCACGGGCGGGCTTGTCGGACCCCAACCGCCCGCTGGGCAGCTTCCTGTTCCTGGGCCCCACCGGCGTGGGCAAGACCGAGTTGTGCAAGGCGCTGGCCGGCTTCCTCTTCGACAGCGAAGATCACATGATCCGCGTGGACATGAGCGAGTACATGGAAAAGCACTCGGTCAGCCGGCTCATCGGTGCGCCCCCGGGCTACGTGGGCTATGAAGAGGGCGGCGCCCTGACCGAAGCCGTGCGGCGCAAGCCCTACAGCGTGCTGCTGCTCGACGAGGTGGAAAAGGCCCACCCGGATGTCTTCAACGTGCTGCTGCAGGTGCTGGACGATGGCCGCCTGACCGACGGCCAGGGCCGCACCGTGGACTTCAAGAACACCGTCATCGTGATGACCAGCAACCTGGGCTCGCAGATGATCATGCAGATGGCCGGACGGCCCGCCGCCGAGATCCGCGACGCCGTGTGGGGTGAGGTCAAGGCGCACTTCAGACCGGAGTTCCTGAACCGGATCGACGAGACCGTGGTCTTCCATGCGCTGGACGCCAAGAACATCGAGGCCATCGCCAAGATCCAGTTGCGGCTGCTCGAAGCCCGCCTGGAGAAGCTGGAGATGAAGCTCGAAGTGTCGCCGGCGGCGCTGGCCGAACTGGCCAAGGTCGGCTTCGACCCGGTCTTCGGGGCCCGGCCGCTGAAGCGCGCCATCCAGCAGCGCATCGAGAATCCGGTGAGCAAGCTCATCCTGCAGGGCCGCTTCGGCCCGAAGGACGTGATCCCGGTGGACGTGGACGACGGCGAGTTCTCGTTCTCGCGCGTCGTGCACTGAGGCGTTAGCCGGCGCCCGGCGAGCCGCCGGGCGTGGAGAACTCGGGGCTGATGCGTTCGAGTTGCATGCGCGCCAGGGTGAGGTTGCTGCTGCTGCCCAGCAGGATCAGGTGCACGGCAATGCCGGGATGCCCTGGCACGGGCCGCAGCAGCAGGTGGTGGCCCGCCGCGGTGATGGTGGCGTCGGCGCGTCCGCCGCCCAGGCCCAGCGCGCGCGTGGCCTCGTTCATGCTGGTCAGCAGGATCGTGCCTTGCTGCGCCAGCCGTTCGGCCGGCGGTGACGAGCCGGAATAAGCCAGCGGTTGCATGGTGTGCATGTCGAACACGCAGCAGCTCATCGTTCCCTTGATCTGCGCGCAGCGGTCCACGTAGTCCTGCCAGCTGGTGCTGCCGGGTGAGGGCATGGGGCGCGGCGTGCTGACCGGCGGCGGCGACATCGTGCGGGCCGCAGCGCGGGCCAGCCCGCGCGCGGCGGGCCGCGCGGCCGATGCCGACAAGCCGTAGCCCGCCTGCTGGATGGTGGGCGGGAAGGCGTCTTCGGCGGACATGGGCTCGGGCCGCAGGTCCATCAGCTCGGTGGGCACCTCGCTCAGCGGCACGACCGGCGCAGGCACGGCCAGGGCCAGGTCGGTCTGCAGTGATCGCTCGCCCGTGGGCGTGCCCTGAAGCCGGTTCCAGGCGCCGCTGATGAAGCTCCAGGCCTGCTTGGGCTTGTCGGCGTGCGGCGTGACGTGCACGGCCACCGAGGTGCTGCCCGCCAGCGCCGAAGCCTGAACGGCCAGCGCATTGCTGGAACCGAGCGGCACGAACAGCAGGTCGCGGTTGGGCCAGGGTCCCTTGCGCAGCGCTTCGTGCAGCGGCGCCAGCTGGCTGCTCAAGGCGTGCGGCGGCAACTGTCCCACCAGCAACGCACCCAGGCGGCTGTAGGCCAGCAGCATCAGCGCCACTTTGGAGCGCGTCTGCGAATCGGCGTTCAGGTCGGTGGAGTACACCCGCACCGGGGTACCGTCGGACAGCACCATCTCCACGAACTGCAGCGTGGCCAGTGCCACGCCGTGGCCCTGCCGGCGGACCGTCAGTCGCTGCACGGTGGCCTTGGCCGCGCCGGCCAGGCTGCCCAGCAGGCGCAGCGAGGCGCTGGTGCCCAGGTCGTGCAGGGCCACGAACTCGGGCATCAGCCGCGAGAACTCCATCTGCAGTGAACTGGCGACGTCGGCCGTGATGAAGAGCTCGACCTGGTCGTCGGAAATACGGCGCCCGACGTCGCGCCCGCCCTGACCGAGGTAGGCCTCTCGGTCGGTGACGATCTGGGTGCGGGGTGCCATCAGGTCGTCCCGCCCCGTGCGGCGAGGGGGGTCTTGCCGGTTGGCTTCGTCGGTGGCGGCGCTCATCGGAGCATCATAGAGGTGCATGATGCTTCGTGCACTGAACTCTCAGCCGGCACCCCCCTAGAATCTGCGACCCTGCCGTGCGCCTGTCACACCCTATCTGATGAATAACGCTGCGACACCCTTTTCTTCGGCCGCTCCGGTGGTCGTGATCGGCGCGGGCCTGGGCGGCTTGGCCGTGGCGCTGCAGCTGGCCGATACGGTGCCCGTCATCGTGCTGGCCAAGCTCGAGCTCAACGAGAGCGCCACGGCGTGGGCGCAGGGCGGCATCGTGGGGGTGCTGGGCAGCGACGACAGCATCGATTCGCACGTGCGCGATACGCAGGACGCCGGGGGCGGCATCGTCGACGAACACACCGCGCGCTTCATCGCCGAGAACAGCGCCCGCGCCATCGCCTGGCTGGTCGAGGCTGGCGTGCCGTTTTCGCCCGACCCCAGCGGCCCGCTGGGCCTGCACCTGACCCGCGAAGGCGGCCATGCCGTGCGTCGCATCGCGCATGCGGCCGACGCCACGGGCAGGGCCATCCAGGAATCGCTGCTGGCCCGCGCCCGCGAGCATCCCAACATCAGCCTGCGCGAGCGCTGGGTGGCCGTCGACCTGGTCACCTCGCGCCACCTGAAGAAGAAGGGCCAGGTTCCGCGCTGCCACGGCGTCTACGCGCTGGACATGGACCGCAAGCGGGTCGAAACGCTGCCCGCCAGCGCCGTGGTGCTGGCCACGGGGGGTGCCGGCAAGGTGTACCGCTACACCACCAACCCCGACACGGCCACGGGCGACGGCATCGCCATGGCCTGGCGTGCAGGCTGCAGGGTGGCCAACATGGAATTCATCCAGTTCCACCCCACCTGCCTGTACCACCCGCAGGAGCGCAGCTTCCTCATCACCGAGGCGCTGCGCGGCGAGGGGGCCTACCTCACGCTGCCCAGCCTGGGCCCGGGCGATCCCGGCGGCAAGCGCTTCATGCCCGAGCACGATGAACGCGGCGAACTCGCCCCGCGCGACATCGTGGCCCGCGCCATCGACTTCGAGATGAAGAAGCACGGCCTGGATCACGTCTGGCTCGATGCCCGGCACCTGGGCGAGGTCTTCCTGAAGGAGCACTTCCCGACCATCCACGCCCGCTGCCTGAGCCTGGGCATCGACATCGCCCGGGCGCCCATTCCCGTGGTGCCGGCGGCGCACTACACCTGCGGCGGCGTGGTCACCGACCTGGACGGCCGCACCGACCTGCCGGGCCTGTACGCCGTGGGCGAGACCACCTACACGGGCCTGCATGGCGCCAATCGCCTGGCCAGCAATTCGCTGCTCGAGTGCGTGGTCTTCGGCCGCACCTGCGCCGAGGCCATCATGAAGGCAGGCCCGGTGCCTCCGCCGAGCCTGCCCGCCTGGGACGAGAGCCAGGTGGAGGACGCCGACGAGCAGGTGGTCATCGCCCACAACTGGGACGAACTGCGGCTTTTGATGTGGAACTACGTGGGGATCGTGCGCACCACCAAGCGGCTGGAGCGGGCCCTGCACCGCATCAAGCTGCTGCGCGACGAGATCGACGACTACTACGCCAACTTCCGCGTCAACCGCGACCTGCTGGAATTGCGCAACCTGGTCGTGTGTGCCGAGTTGATCGTGCGCTCGGCGCTGCGGCGCCACGAAAGCCGCGGGCTGCATTTCAGCCGCGACTTCCCGCAGACCTTGCCGGTGAGCTTCCCCACGGTGCTGACACGGCCTGCCAAGAGCGGAGCCAGCCGCTCCTGAACGTGGCGGCCGGGGGCGCCGCGGTCACGACTCAGGTGAGGGTGCCGAAGCCCGTGCGCGGGGCCATCTCGATCCGTGCGCGGCCCTGGTTCTTGGCCGAGTACAGGCCCCGGTCGGCGCGCGAGAGCAACTGCTCCAGCGTGTTGCCGTGGCGCGGGAACTGCGCGATGCCGGCCGAGAAGGAGCCGCGCGGCAGCCGCTTGCGGCCCAGGTCGGACTGCTGTTCCTGGAAGGCCTCGAGCAGGCGGCTGAGCATGGCCAGCGCGCCCTCGCCGTCGATGTCGGGCATGACGGCCACGAATTCCTCGCCGCCGTAGCGGCACACCACGTCGCTGCGCCGAAGCATCTGCGTCAGCAGCAACGAGAAGCGCTGCAGCACCAGGTCGCCCGCGGCGTGGCCGTAGGTGTCGTTGAGCAGCTTGAAGTGGTCCAGGTCCATCAGCACCACGCACACCGTGCCCGATTGCCGGCGCGCCAGTTCCAGCAATCCGGGCGACATCTCGAAGAGGTACCGCCGGTTGTGCAGCCCGGTCAGCGGATCGCGCAGCGCCTGTTCGCGCAGCTTGGCGTGCAGCATCTCGGTCTCGGCCGCCTGCACCTGCAGCGCGGCGTTGAGCTCCACCAGGCGGCGGCGGTCGTCTTCCACGGTACGGCGCGAGTCCACGGCCACGTCGCGTTCGCGCTGGGTCTCGGCCAGCTGGTGCACCACCTGCAGCGCCGTGTAGCGGGCGCGGGCGCTGCGGCCCACCAGTTGCTCGTAGCGGGCGTGGGCCTCGCGCAGGAAGCCCAGGGCCGCAGCGGGGTCGCCGGCGGTTTCGCAGGCGTCGGCCAGCGCCCGCAGCAGGGCCATGGTGTCATAGGGCTGGTCGACCATGGCGCGCTGCTGGCGCATGCGCAGCGTGCGCTCGGCCACGTCGCGGGCGCCGGGGGCGTCGCCCTTGGCCAGCAGGCATCGGCACTTCATCCAAGCCCAGAAGGTCATGCCGTCGTCGTCGCTCAGGGCGCCGGTGGTGCCGGGTTCCAGCTTGCCCAGGGCCTCGTCGATCTCTCCCACGGCCAGGTGCCCCAGAGCCAGCGGCAGCGACAGCCGCTTGATGTCGCCCAGGCCCAGCGAATCGTTGTTGGTGATCAGGAACTCGGCCATGGCGCGCGACTGCTGCATCTCGCCGATCGCGTGGTAGACGATGATCAGCGTGATGGCCGTGGTGACGATGGCTTGCCGGGCGCCGGCATCGCGGGCCATGGACAGCGCCTGCTCGCTCAAGGTGCGCGCGTCTTCCAGGTTGAACAGGTCCTGGTGGTAGCCCCCCAGGTTGGACAGGGCCGTGATGCGCGGGCCGATCCAACCCGTGCGCGCCGCGGCATCCAGCGCCGCGTAGAACAGGCGCAAGGCCTTGTCGCAGTCGCCCAGCAGCTTGGTGGTGATGGCGCGGGAATTCAGGCTGATGTACTCGTGCATGGGGTCGCGCACGATGTCGTTGCGCATGTCCAGCACGGCCTGCAGCCGGGCCGAGCCCTGGAAATCCCCGGCGCGCCGCAGCGCGATGGCCTGCACCTCGTCGCACAGCGCGGTGCCGCGCTGGTTGGCCTGGCTCGTGAAGCCGGAGCGTGCGCGGCGCAGGGCGTCCAGCGCCAGCGTGGTGTCGCCCACGCGCACTTCCGCCAGGGCCACCTGGAGCCAGCCTTCCGCGGCCCAGCTGCCGCCGTGCTCGACGAGCCGTCGGCCGATTTCGCGCGAGGCCAGCGGGTCCAGGTAGCACAGCTCCCAGGCGCGGGCCACCCATGTCTTGATTTCATCCACCGAACGAGTATGCGCCGCCTTGGGCAGCGCTGCCGTGAAAGGACGGGCCTGGCCGATGGCCAGTCCGGCATCGGCCGTGTTCACGCCGGGATCAGCCACGCGCCCGCATCGCAGTTCGTGCCTGGACGAAGCCGAAGGCGTATTCGACCGCTTCGGCCAGCTGGCGCTCGCTCTCGCCGCGTTCGCGCTCGCTGAGGTAGAAGACGAAGTCGACTTCGTGGCGGATGTAGCGCGGCGGCAGCCGGTTGAGCGCCACGCAGGCCACGTCGGCCAGCAGCTCCGGGTTGTGTTGCAGGCCGGGGTAGCGCTCGGCCTGCCGGAGCACCGCGTCATAGACGGCGCGCTCATTGTGATTGCGCACGGACGTGAAATCGGTGGTGAGCGTGGTGGACATGGTCATTCCTGCTGTGCGCGCACCCTTCGGCAGGCACGCGCCATGGCTCCGGTGGCGATGCTGCACACCTTGGATGGGATGCTCGCAGATCGAAGGGCTGGTACACCGAGAAATATCGCCGGAGTAAGCCCACTTATCGGGCTGGACAAGCCCTTGGCCCCGTGCGGCAGGCCGCATCAGGCTGCACCCACCTGGGGCACGAAGCCGGACTGGGCACGGGTGACGCTGGCCGGATGGTTCTTGACGAAGTCGAGCATGCGCTCGATGCAGCCCAGCGCCTGCGATCGCACCGGCTCGGGCACCTCGATCTCGCCGGTGCCGTCGCGCAGGCAGGCCACGACGCCCTGCACGGCGTTCATCGCCATCCAGGGGCAATGTGCACAGCTCTTGCACGTGGCGCTGTTGCCGGCGGTCGGGGCCTCGATCAGCGTCTTGCCCGGTGCGAGCTGCCGCATCCGGTGCAAGATGCCGTTGTCGGTGGCCACGATGTAGGTCTGGGCGGTGCCCTTGACCACGGCGTCCAGCAGTTGCGTGGTGCTGCCCACCACGTCGGCCTGGTCCACCACGCTGCGGGGCGATTCCGGGTGCACCAGCACTTGGGCGCCAGGGTGCTCGCGGCGCAGCAGGTCGAGTTCCAGGCCCTTGAATTCATCGTGCACGATGCACGCGCCGTTCCACATCAGCATGTCGGCGCCCGTGCGCTCCTGGATGTAGCGGCCCAGGTGGCGGTCGGGGGCCCACAGCACCTTGTGGCCCTCGTCCTTGAGGTGCTGCACGATGGCCAGCGCGCAGGAACTGGTCACCATCCAGTCGGCCCGTGCCTTCACGGCGGCGCTGGTGTTGGCGTACAC